>NZ_BSQC01000008.1:0-298098 GCF_030268145.1 Brucella sp. NBRC 12950 | reverse complement strand
ACCACCTATCAGGACGGCTCTGCTCATCGCTTTGGCGACGCATCGCCTTCAAGCTATCAGAACTAATATCGGCGCAAGCCGGTAGAATACAAAAAGGCGAAGCCCTCAGGCTCCGCCTTTTGTTGTTGTTGGTGGTAAAATCTGATGCGGAAGCCGGATTGGCTTGAGTTGTTTCAAGACAGCGCCTGGAACGCCTCCATCTCCGATTAAGGGTCGAATTGTTACGACGGGCGCCAGAAGCCCATTATCGAGTGAAGGTTTCGCGCCCAAAAGCTTACCCATCAGGCCTAAATCCTGAGGCGATGAAAACCGCGCAGGCGATTGGCTCATTTCCATATGCCGACGCACCGCGTCTTCCCAACCGTCTGCAAGAATAGCACCCGGTTTCAGCAACAAAAGCCAGTCCGCTCGCAGATCATCAAAAGCCGACTGCAAATCCGTTTCGTCGTAAAGTGAGCAACCTGCCCCCTCTGCAACCAACCTTGTCTCGTCAGTGGACGCCCTATCCACAACGACAACACGACGCAATAGCCCTTCAACAACTGCCGGCACCAGTGCTGACAGTGTTTGAGCCAGAAGCCCCTCAGAATTTCGCGTGAAAATCAGAACTGATAACATGCTTTCTTTTATATCAAGACCGCGTGATCGAAAAGCTTTCGGATTATCTGTTCTTGCTTTGTTCCCATCGTTGGATTACGAATAGATTCTGAAACGAGAGAGTCAGTTATGGAAATTATCCAGCAGGCAGACAAGGCAGCATTCGGAACAGGACGGGCGGAACATGCCAACGCGCTTGTCGGTGAAGCAGGCCTGCGCATTGACCACTCGCGACGTCGTGGGCGCGGTGCGGGCATCAATCCTACCGGCCGGTTCGAACCAACCACACGACACGAATTTGATGATGGCTGGGAGACACTAGAAGACCTGCCGCCTTTCAAGACGGATGTTCAGGTTGAGAAACCTCGTACCATCATCACGCGCAATGATTCACCAGATATCAGCTTCGACCGTTCGATTAACCCTTATCGCGGTTGCGAGCATGGGTGCATTTACTGTTTTGCGCGGCCAACACATAGCTATATGGGGCTTTCAGCCGGACTTGATTTCGAGGCGCGTCTGTTCGCCAAACCGGATGCACCACGCCTGCTGGAGCGCGAACTGGCAAAACCCGGCTATCAGGCCAAGACTATAGCAATTGGCACCAATACCGATCCCTATCAGCCCATCGAGAAAAAATGGCGCGTAATGCGCGAGATTCTTGAAGTGCTGGAGGCTGCCAATCATCCTGTCGGCATCGTCACTAAGTCAGCTCTGGTCGTGCGGGATATTGATATCCTGTCTCGCATGGCTGAAAAAGGGCTGGCCAAGGTAGCGCTTTCAGTCACCACGCTTGATGCCAATCTTGCGCGCACAATGGAGCCCCGCGCATCAACGCCGACTTTGCGCCTGCAGGCCATTCGCAAGCTCGCCGATGCCGGCATTCCGTCGAATGTGATGATGGGACCGATCATACCCGGCATCAACGATCATGAGATTGAGCGTATTTTGGATGCAGCTTACGCACAGGGCGCACGCGAAGCAGGCTATGTACTGCTCCGTTTACCGCTTGAAGTAGCTCCTTTGTTCAAAGACTGGCTGCTGCGCAATCATCCTGATCGCTATCGCCATGTCATGTCGCTTGTGCGCTCCATGCGTGACGGGAAAGACTACGATGCGGAATGGGGCAAACGTATGCGTGGAACAGGCCCTTATGCTTGGCAGATTGGCCGTCGCTTCGAGATTGCTGCACGCAAGCTCGGCTTCAATTCAAAGCGTATTCCCCTGCGCACGGATCTGTTTGAGCCTGTTGAGAAGGGTGGCAAACAGCTTTCGCTTTTTTAAGCGGCACTACTTCTGGATAGCGGCGCTCCTATCATCAAAGTGAGGTGAAAGAGCCCTGTATCTTGTTGGCTTTAAGTGTGCATGAGTTGTCAGTTGTGAGTTTGATCCCCGTCTGGTTTTTTCAGGCGGAAGGCCCCTGCTTTTACGCCACTATCCTCGGCAGGGACCTTGCGGAGAATCAGAAGCAATGCGAGCATTGCCGCCAAATGAAACGCTTGAGTTCTGATTCTCCGCTCCTCTTTGAAATCCCGCTTGCCCCCGACTTCTCCGAAGAGAGAAGGCATATGTCGCGAGGGCTTCGCCATATTGCAGGCATTGATGAAGCTGGCCGCGGCCCACTCGCCGGTCCGGTCGTTGCGGCGACGGTGGTGCTTGATCCGAATGACCTGCCAGAAGGGCTAGATGATTCAAAGCGGTTGAAGGCTGCCAAGCGCGACGCGCTTTACGAAATCATCCTCGCCAAAGCACTGACCGTTTCTGTTGCAAGCCTAAGCGCGCGAAGTATAGACGCCAGTGACATTCGCAAAGCGGCGCTTGAAGCCATGCGTCGTTCATTGATGGGGCTGACACTCAGCCCGGATCATGCCTTGATTGACGGACGCGATGTACCGCCCGGTTTGCCCTGCGCCGGTTCTGCATTGGTGAAAGGCGATCAACGTTCTATCTCAATTGCGGCCGCATCAATCGTTGCGAAAGTTACACGTGACCGAATGATGATCCGTGCCGGTCTAGCCCATCCACCATACAGTCTCGAGGTACATGCTGGTTACGGTACGGCCAAGCATCGAGCGGCTATTGAGACAGATGGGCCGGTGCCCGGCATCCACCGCTATACCTTCGCGCCGATCAAAGGGCGCTATAGCGTCTAAATCATAGATCAATGAAAGGCTTAAACCGTCGCCAGTTTGGCTGCAAAGCCAAAAAGCAGAGCCGCAAAGCCCCAACGCTGAATAGATTGTATGACCGGATATCGCTTGAACAGGTTGCCGAGTGACGATCCCGCAAAGGCATAGATCGTATCGAACGACAGCCCGACGATGGTCATTATCCCACCCAGAAATGCAAACTGCATCATGATACTGCCTCTGTCTGGATGCACGAACTGCGGCAAAAGAACCGAGCAGAAAAGCAAAGCTTTCGGGTTCAGCAGATTGGTGAGTAAACCCTTACGGGCGGACGCCAAATAAGAGCGTCGTTCGATGCCGTTGGTTGCTGTATCAAGGGACGCCAATGGGTGACGCAAGATGCCGATCGCAATCCAGACCAGATAACAGGCACTCACGATCCGCACGAATTGAAACGCGATTGGAAATGCGTGCAGGAGAGCAGCCAAACCAAATGCAGCGAGCAGGACGTGGCAAGCACGGGCCGTTGCAAGCCCTGCGGCAGCAGCTAGTGCATGAGCTCTGCCCTGCGCCGCTCCCGTCTGTAGAAGCAGAATCATGTCCGGCCCAGGAAGAAGAAATGCAGCCGCCAGTGCACTTGCAAATAACCACGTCTCGCTCATCAATATCGCCTCGAACAGCTAAAATCCACGCAGCTGCCATCGGGTTGGCTCATTGCATATGATGAATGAGCTACAGCTGATAGAGCTTTCCGAAGCTAACTCGTAAGTGCAGTCCGTGTCCTTGCGTTTTATGGTGCGGAGTGGATCGAAGTTGATATAATCTGCCAATATGACTTTTCAGAATGGTGGCTTATGCCAAAATTAAAACTAGACGCAACGGACCGTAAGATACTCGCTGCACTGCAAGACGATGCGCGTCTTTCAAACGTTCAGCTTGCCGATAAAATAGGGCTGTCCCCTTCCCCGTGTTTGCGACGAGTCAAACTCCTCGAAAAAGCTGGCGTCATTCGAGGCTACCACGCGGCACTCGACCGCAATGCCGTAGGGCTGGGACTGACTGTCTTTGTTGGCATCCGTGTAGAGCGCCATCATGAGGAAACAGCGACAGCATTCCGTACGTCAGTGCAGAACCTGCCTGAAGTCTTTTCCTGCCATCTTGTATCGGGAGAATCCGACTTCCTGTTGCAAGTCGTCGTGGCTGACCTCGCAGCCTATGAACGCTTTCTAACCGGCACTTTATTGCGCCTTCCAGGCGTTATAGATATCCGCAGCAATTTCGCGATCCAGACAGTCAAGGCTCAAGGGGAACTGGCGCTCAGCCAAATCGCTGAACCGGACGCGGATTAAGAGCGGCTTCCTTGAAAAGAAGACAGAACAGAAAACAAAAACGCCGCCCTTTTGAGGCGGCGTTTTCAAAACTCTAAAAAGACCGAACTTAGTTCAGGTTAGTCTTAACCTGACCGAGTGCATCCTTGAACAAGGTGCCTGCAACCTTTGCATCAACCTTGTCGGCAACGATCTTGCCAGCAGCGGCTACTGCCAGATCAACAGCCGAAGCGCGAACTGCATTGATTGCATCGGTTTCAGCAGTTGCAATCTTCTGCTCAGCAAGCTTGTTGCGGCGAACAACATATTCTTCAGTCGCACGCTTGGCATCTTCAAGAAGAGCCTTTGCTTCGCGTTCAGCGGCGGCAACGATGTCGCCAGCTTCTTTTTCCGCTTCCTTGCGCTTGCGATGATATTCAGCAAGAAGCTGTTGTGCTTCTTCGCGCAGGGTGCGGGCTTCTTCCAGTTCCTTCTTAATATTCTCGGCACGCTCATCAAGCGAACGGCCGATCATACCTGGAACCTTCAGGTAAACAATCAGAGCAATGAAGAGAAGAAGAGCAATAAATGCCCAAAATGTTGAATCCATTTTCGTCTCCTCAGGCGTTTGCGGTTTTGACTGCTGCGGTTACATCAGCCTTATCAGCTTTTGTACCCAGGAGCTGTTCAACTATCGCAGACGTGGTTTCTTCAGCGATCGTACCGACATCGCTCATGGCCTTGGCCTTGATTGCGGCGATACGTTCTTCAGCTTCTGCCAGCTTGCTTTCAAGAGCAGCTTCCGCAGTCGCACGTTCTGCGTCTGCTTCGCCTTTGCCTTTTTCGCGAGCAGCTTCGGCAATCGAAGCAGCCTTGGTGCGGGCAGCGGCTAGTTCCTGTTCATAGGCAGCAATAGCGTTGTCTGCATCCTGCTTGAGGCGTGCAGCCTGCTCGAGATCCTGCGCGATACGGTCACGACGGTTTTCAATCACGCCACCGATGCGCGGGAGAACCACACGCGACAGGAACAGATAGAAAAGGCCGAAAGTGATCGCCAGCCACAGAAGCTGCGATGCATAATGGGTGGAATCGAACGGCGGGAATACGCCGCTGCCGTGTCCGGCATCGTGCGCGACCCCGGTTTCGGTGTGCACAGCATCGGCTGCGCCGTGCTCGCCAGCAGCTGGTGCCGGTTGCGATTCGGTGGCGGTTTGGGCAAACGCCGTGGACACGAACATCCAGATTTCCCCTTTAATCCAGCATATTCTTTTCCAGAGAATAACTCCGGAAGTTCTGGAATATGCTCACTCAGACTTCATATGAAAAGGCCAGCCGCGCTGCATTTCAAGATACAGATCGCGGCAGGCCAGTTTCTTGCGACTGTTTATTAAACAGCGAAGAGGAGCAGAAGCGCGATGAGCAGCGAGAAGATGCCCAGAGCTTCCGTCACAGCGAAACCAAACACGAGACGGCCGAACTGGCTGTCAGCAGCGGATGGGTTACGCAGAGCGCCCGAGAGATAGCTACCGAAAATGTTGCCGAGGCCGAGAGCCGTACCGGCCATACCGAAACAGGCGAGACCGGCGCCGATGTACTTTGCTGCTTCCGCTTCCATGTTAAAGCTCCTTCTGGATTGCAAATTAGTGCGGATTTCTGTTCTGGCGGAAACCCGCCGGCGAGAACCTTAGTGACCTGGATGTACTGCGTCGTTGATGTACATGCAGGTAAGAACGGTGAAGACGTAGGCCTGGAGGAATGCAACCAGGAACTCAAGCGCGGTGATCGCGACCGTCATGATGAGAGGCAGGATAGCGCCGCCAACACCCAGCGCACCAAGCGAGCTCAGCGAGACAACGAAGCCTGCGAAAACCTTGAGCGTGATGTGGCCTGCCAGCATGTTCGCGAAAAGACGAACCGAGAGGCTGATTGGGCGCGAGAGGAACGAAATGATTTCAATGGCAACAACCAGCGGCACGATGATGCCCGGAACGCCGCTTGGTACGAACAGCTTGAGGAAGCCGAGCCCATGCTTATAGAAACCGTAGATGATGACTGTACCGATAACCAGCAGAGAAAGAGCGAAGGTTACGATGATCTGGCTTGTGACCGTGTAGAAATAAGGGAACAGGCCGATGAAGTTTGCGACGAGCACGAACATGAACAGCGAGAAAACAAAGGGGAAGAACTTCATACCCTTTGAGCCAGCTGAATCTCTCAAGCTGGACGCCACAAATTCATACGCCATTTCCGAAACCGACTGAAGGCGGCTTGGAACCAGACCACGGCTCGACGATGTGAAGTAGAGGAAGCCTGATGCAAGCACCACAGTTGCGACCATGAAAGCCGAAACATTGGTAAACGACAGGTCCAAACCACCGACGTCGATAGGAATCAACCGGGAAACCTGGAACTGATGGATCGGATCGTTGGCCAACTTAACCTCGTCTGTCGTTCCTGCCCTAAGGCGTTTCAGTCTCGGGCGAACCGCCCGCTTTGTCTCAAATGTCTATACGCGAACATTTTCGTGATGTCCGCGAAGACTTATTCCTTATCGCTCTTTTCCACGCTAGACTTAATGTTGCCTTGATCGGCGACATAACCTGCGGAACGGAGCACATTGAGGGTGCCTGCACCGAAGCCTAGAAGGAGAAATACGATTAACCCCCATGGCGACGTGCCCGCGTAGCGATCAAGAGCCCAACCAATTACCGCACCAACCACGATACCAGCGATAAATTCACTGGAGAGTTTCATGGCCTGCGCGACGGAACTGGATGTTTCCGACCGCTCATCCTCGGAAGCCGGTGCCTTGAGTACACCTTTTTTGGCCAATTCGACCTCAAGGCGATTCAAACGCTGATCCAGCCCCCCAGAAACAGTTTTGCCTTCCACATTCTTGCTTTGACCGGGTGTTTTTCCCGGCTCAGTGCCGCTCGTCATTGGCAGCTCCTTTTTGCAAGAAATGCGGGCGCTACAAGCCCATTTCCAAGTTGCGCGCAACATATTGACACACCGCCCGCTAGTCAAGGCAGTCAAGCAGTTGCTTCAGAAGGTTTTTTCTCTTGGAAATACAATAATTTAGCTATTGGTGCGACTCATTTTCCGATCAAAGTCGGAGAACAGGCAGCAATTCGGCCTCAAAATTGGAATCGAATTGGGCGAAAGTCAGCACATAGATTCATCATTGTGCACGCGTTTCAAGCGACCGTTCAGACAAATAAATGTGTCCTAAAGTGATCGCACCCATGCTGTCGGTTATCAGCTCCAACCGCCGCCATAGGTGCGATAGAACACATGAAGGCCAATCTTGGTCATCTTCTTCATGGTCGGCGCCCAGAATGGGCTGACATAGGTTGCATGATAATGGGTGGATGAACCAACTTCCGGCAACCAGATCTGGCCTGCGGTCACAATCTTTGCCACCTGCTGTGCAAGACGCCATTGCGGAATTTCCGTGACGCGATGCTTCTGACCGTCACAGGCGAAGGAAAACTGACAGGCATTGAGCCAGTTCCGGTTTTGATAGACAACGCCGCAGATCGTGCCGGGATAAGCAGGATTACGCACACGATTGAGCACTACCTGAGCAACAGCCACCTGCCCTTTGACGTTTTCTCCGCGCGCTTCGTAGTAAACCGCTTCGGCGAGGCACTTCTGCTCTTTGGTTCCAAATGATTCTGCAGGCAGAGGCGTTGCAGCCCATGCATGATCCTGATCGCTGATTGGCGGCACGAAGCGGCCTGCATCGGCTTCCGGTGTCAGAATGCTCTCGAAGGGAGAGGTTTTGCCATAGTCAGGCTTAGAAGGCGCATAGCCCAACGCGAGAACGTCGGGCTGATCATTGTTGATTAGCTTTGCCAGTTGCACCGGCATGTCCGGTTTGGGCTTGGGCGGTTTGACCGCATGAAACGCCATTGCGATTTCGACCTCCTTGCCCTCGACACTGGACTTGGAGAAAGCCATACGCGCATCAATCTTCTCACGAGGGGCAGTAATCATGCTGATCTTCTCAAACATGCTACCTGCATTGAAAGTCCGCGCTGGAGCTTTCGGCTTCACAGAGACAAGACGACCGGTCTTATCGGAACGATTGATGCGGTTTTCATCGGGATTGGGATCGTCAACCCCCAGCTTGGCAGTCTTCTTGCCACCCGAAAGCGCTACGCGACCAATACCCGGAACTTCGATACCGCTGCTGGCGATGCTGCCAGTGACGGTCGTGGCATCGACAAAGGGCATTTCTGCCTGATGGAGCGATCCGACGGGAGCTTTGGCAACAAACGCGGTCCAGCGATGACCGGCTACATCAGCCGTCGGCACAAGGCTGGCCATGTCCTGAAAGGCGATTGCATTGGAATTGAAGAGATAGGTGATTGCCGCCAGAACCAGCGGCACGAGACGATGCGGCTTATGCAGAACCTGACGCGGTTTTGCGCGTACGGCGTAATAGCGACCATCCTCCGGGCAATAGCCCGTCACCGGATAGTGCCATACCGGCTCGGCTACGGCCTTTGACCGGCCAAACAGCGCTCGTATGGAACCAAAACGCACCGCAAACTCCACTCGCAACGATTACTTAACTATAGCGAATAATGGAGTATTAACCTTGATGGATCGTTAACGCGTCTTTGTTTACCCTTTGAAAAGGTTGATTAATTTTGAATTAACGGTGTTTGATGGCTGTTTGTTTTCATTTGCTTTTTTAGCCTTCTCAATAGCAAATATGTGCAAGGTGAAACGCCTGCGCTTTAACTCGGATGCCGAAGGAATTTTGAATGATGGGCAAAAAGCGATCGAAAGTTCTTATATTGGCGCTGGTAGCCCTCCCCTTTGCGGCTCCAATAGTGAATGCTCAGACGCCAGAGCGCACAATCATTCTTGCTGATACGGTGAAGTTAACGCGTTGGGCTGACATTCATCAGGTGCCTGACCCGGCACACAATGACCCTTACTATCATCTGGAAGTGTTCGAGCATAAGAAAGGGGCTAAGCCCTGGGTGTTCAAACGGCTCGCTCACCATATGGTCATAACGCCCGACGCACTCGATAAGAGTCGCACTCAGAAGCAAGCCAAAACCTATGCCTATAAGGACGTGGAGTTTTGGATCACATACAAGCATTGGCGCGACAACCCAGAAAGCCGCGCCCAGACACCTGTTTGTGAGACAACAATCATTGACTGCCTGCGAAACTAACCTGAGTTATTCATAGGCCGAATCGAAGAAGGCCTTCTCAAGCTCCACCGCGCGCTGAAAAAAGCTACGGCATTCTGCTTCCGTCTTAGACCCAACTCGATCGAGTTCTGATCTCAGAAAAGCAACAAAATCTGAAAAATAAGGGTTGTCGTGTAAAACAATCCACTCAGAGAAAACAAAACTTTCGGGTAGGTTCTTGGGAGCCTTTTGCGCCCAATCAAGATAAAGCCATTCTGCAACCGTCAGAACGGAGAGACAGGCGGCATACGAACCCGAAGTCGCAGCTTCCAGCATTAATGCTTTAAAGGCTGCGGTTGGTTCCGCGTCTGGTGCATCATAACGTTCAACATGGCTTACATCAAGCGCAGCAAAAGCGCGTTCAAAATAAGAATTTTCGTCATTACTAATCATGCCGATGAAGCGCCCAAGTGTCAGCTTGGCATCCATATTATCGCAATTGACGAGTACGCCACCCAGAAGCGACAGGAAGCAATCGATAAAGCGATGATCCTGAACGAGATAGCGCTTCATAACTTCCTGCGGAACAGAGCCATCAAACATTTCCTGCACCAAACGGTGTTGAACGGCCTCGGACCAGAATGGCTCAGCGCTTTTGCGCAAATTTTCGGAAAATCGTTCCGATTTTTGTTCAGCGATTATCGACATAAGTGGGGCTTGGCTCCGCATTCTTGAGGACTTCAAGTAAGCTTAGACGCCCATCCCGATCATCGCAATGCGAAGCGGCGAGACTTGTGCTTTTAAAAGACATCTGGAAAAACGGTCTTGAACAGGCCACAGAGCAGAAATAAGCGGGCAATATGATCAAGAAAATCCTCTTCGCTGTCGTTGTCATCGCTGTTGCTTTGTTTGGCTATACAAAGGTTATGGCGCGCATTGGTTCTGGCGAACCACCGCAGCCTGTTCCCGCCGAACAACAAGCCGATGCCATAGAGGTCAATAAAGGCGAACGCCGGATGACCCTGCTTCGGGATGGCACCGTGATTGGCACATATCGCATTGCGCTTGGTGGTAATGGCGATGGCGGACACAAGGCGCGCGAAGGTGATCAGAAGACGCCGGAAGGCGCTTACGTCATCGACTGGCGCAATCCGCGCTCAATGGCACATCTAAGCCTGCATGTTTCCTATCCGAATGCAGCAGATCAGAACGCCGCCGATGCGGCCGGGTATTCGCCCGGCGGCAATATCATGATCCACGGCTTGCCCAATGGTTGGGGCTTGCTTGCACCGGTGCATCACCTTTGGGACTGGACGGATGGCTGCATCGGCGTGACCAATGCTGAAATGCGCGAAATATGGTCCAAGGTGCCAAATGGCACCCCGATTACCATCATGCCTTAAGCTGCTTTAACAGCCCAACGTTCGATGTCTGTGCTCTGACCAATCAATGCCAGACCATTGGCAATCGAATCAAACTGGTTCGAGCTTGTCACCATCGCGTCGGGGAAACGCTTCTCAAACGCGGCACGGATCGCGGGCACAAAGGAAGTGCCGCCCGTCAGAAACACGCGGTCGATACCGTCAAACGTCAGGCCTGCATTCTCCACAGCCTGTTCGACCGACTGCTCGATATTCGCCACATCATCGGCGATCCAATTATCGAAGTCGTTGCGGGTAATGTCTGAGCGGATCTCGAAATCGTCCGCCTTGAAGTGAAGCTCGGAAATTCTTTCCGATGACAAACGGACTTTGAGATTTGAGACCGCGCGATAGATCTCATAACCATAATCATTTTCGATCAGGTGAATGAAATGTTCGAGCGGCTCCGGATCGACGGCATTCTTGGCAAGATCGGTCAGCGCGCGAATGGTTGCGGGCGAATTCATCAGGAACAACGTGTTCCAGCGAGCGAAATTTGCATAATAATGCTTGGGCACCGGCAAGCGCTTGCCGAAGGATTTATATTCACCGTTCTTGCCAAGCAGCGGCGATACCGCATTGTCGATGATGCGATAATCGAACGTATCGCCCGCAATGCCGAGACCCGTCTGGCTCAGTGGCGTGAAACTCAGGCCATCCGCGCGCACTTCGAACCGCACAATGGAGAAGTCACTGGTACCACCACCAAAGTCAGCAACGAGAACAGTCGATTCGGCTTTCAGTTCCTGTGCGTAGAAATATGCAGCTGCCACCGGTTCATAGACATAATGAATATCTGTGAAGCCAAAAGCGCGGAACGCTTTTTCATAACGCTGCATGGCCAGCTCTTCGTCCGGCGTTGCCCCCGCAAAGATGACGGGGCGTCCAATGACAACACGATTGCCCTTTGGGGGCAGCCGATCGCCAAGGCGCGCAGCAACTGATTCCAGAAACGTCTCAAGAATATCTTCAAACTTGAAGCGCTTGCCGAAGACGGGTGTATCGGTGAAAGATTTTTGAGCCGCAAACGTCTTGAAAGACTGCAGCATACGGGTCGAATGCGGCGCATTCACAAATGCATCCATCGCCCACGGCCCGCTTTCCGATGTGCGTTCGCCGGTTTCCCGATCCTGCCAGAAACACAGGATCGAGCGATAGCCGGTGATATCGACGCCATCTTTCGGCACACTCAGCACTGCAGTCGAACCATCGGGCGATGCAAGCGACAAAACAGTGTTTGTCGTGCCGAAGTCGATGCCCAGTGTGACGCCGTCAAACTGGCTCTGGTTCACTGTCGTCATGATCTGCCTCTGATGGTGGGGATTTTCAGGAGGCGGCGGATTAGCAGACCAAGGATGCAGACTCAACCCTTGATGCAAAGATCAGGCTGCGTCCACTTCGACAGTCACATGAGACAATCCATGGATATGACCAAGGCGTTCCTTATAAACCGACGGCAACTTGGGGCTATGCGAGGCAATCGCAACAATCGCCGCATGATGTCCCGGACCGATCTGCCAGATGTGCAGATCGGTAATGTGATCCCCCGAGCGCTCAAGGTGGTTCGTGATTTCGTTCTTGAGGCGCCCCGCTTCTGGAACAGCATCAAGCAGAACCTGACCGGAATCACGGATCAGCCCCCACGACCAACGCGCGATCACCAGCGCCCCAACAACACCCATCAATGGATCGGCCCAGAGCCAGCCATAACTTTTGCCAACCAGAAGTGCGGCAATCGCAAGCACAGAGTTCAGTGCGTCAGCTAAAACGTGCAGATAGGCCGCCCGGAGATTGTTATCCCGCACCTTCTCATGCGTATGACCTGTTTCATCATTATGGTCATGGTCATGGTCATGGTCGTGATGATGGCTGTGCCCATGGTGGTGGCCGTGATCGTCTTTCAGCAGCCATGCACTGACGAGATTGACGACCAGTCCCACCACGGCAACTGCAATTGCCTGATTAAAGCTGATCTCAATCGGGTTTGTCAGGCGAAGGAAGCTCTCCCACCCAATCAACAAGGCAATCAAGGCCAGCACTACGGCGCTAGCGAAGCCAGCGAGATCGCCCAGCTTTCCGGTGCCGAAACTGAAACGCGGATCATGCGCGTGACGTCGTGAATAGGAATAGGCGAGCGCGGTAATCAGCATAGCGCCTGCATGGGTGGACATATGCCAGCCGTCAGCCACGAGAGCCATGGAACCATAAATAGAGCCCGCAATGATTTCGACGACCATCATGGTCGCAGTCAGAGCAATAACAAGCCAGACCTTGCGTTCGTTTCGATGATGGTCTTCGCCGAGAAAGACGTGTTCATGCGACGCCGATGAATTATGAACTGAATGGTGTGCGTGGTGATGGTTCCCAGCCATGGGACGCTCCTTGCTATTTCATATAGGCGCGGATGACTTCGATCATCTCGTCACCACCCTTTCGACGTTCACCAGCGTCGTCGATTTCGACAACATGTTCACGCAGATGATCCTCCATCACCTCCGCTGTCAGTCCGGTCAGCGCTCCGCGCGCTGATGCAAGCTGCCGCAACACTTCGGCACAGGCTGCTTCCGAAGCCAGTGCGCGCTCAACGCCTTCGAGCTGCCCCTTGATGCGGCGAACGCGGGCAATGAGCTTTTCCTTCTGGTGGATGGTGTGCGACATGAGAACCTGCTGCTGAAGATATAGTATAGGGGACTATACTACTGATTCGGTCAATGAGGAAGCCTATCTGCTGTAACACTTGTGGGAGGGGGCTTTTCAAAGCTCGCATCGCGCTTCCATTCGCACTATCTATCCGCACATACAGCGGTTCCAGTTAGAAATGAATCGTTGGAACCACTGTAACTATTTGTTTTTACGCATTATCCGACGCAAAACCGCTTCGCACTTTTGCTGGAAATGCTATAATTCGACGCAGAACGCATCGCATACAAAATGACTGGAGAGCCTATGTCCCGCTTTGAAGGAACCACCGCCGTTGTAACAGGTGCTGCCCGCGGCCTTGGCGCAGCGCTCGCCTTCTCACTGGCCGAGGCCGGATGCAATGTCGTGCTTTGCGGACGCAGTCTGAAAGCTCTCGAAGAGACTGCCGATAAGATTACAAAACATACCGGACGCAGAGTTGATACCGTGCAGGTTGATCTCGCCGATATGGCAAGCGTCACGGCTGCCATCGACGCCATTAAAGCGAGCTATCCTGCAATCGACATTCTCGTAAACAACGGCGCGATGTGGCTTGAAGACAGACAGGAAGACTATTCAGAAGCGGAAGTTGCAGGTGTCATCAATGCCGCTGTCACAGGAACGTTCCTGTTTACACAGGGGCTTCTGCCTACACTCAATAATTCAAACAGCCCGGATATCGTAACAATCGGCTCGATCAGTGGTTTGCCCAACGCGCCGTTACAGACTGTTTCGGTGCCTTTCTATGCCGCGAAGCGCGCGCAGGCCGCACTCGCGGATGGCCTGCGGCAAAAGCTTGCGGGAACACCTGTCCGTTCCATCGTCGTTCATCCACCATATCTCGAAGACGCTTCGCCACTGGATAATAGTTGGGAAGCTTCGGCCCATCGTCAGAAAGGCCAAGCGGCCACCAGTCGCGATATCGTCGAATCCGTGCTCTTTGCCCTCACCCGCCCACGTCATGTCACATTATCGATCACTGTCGATGCTGATGAAGGTGGCGTGTTTGGTTAAGACCCATCATACGGAGCGCGATGCTTTTCAGCTCCGGCGCGATCAGACAACCGGGCTTGAAGCTTTGGGTGCGCGGTTTCATAGCCATGCCTATGACATGCATTTCCACGATGAATGGCTGGTGGGCGTGACGCATTATGGTGTGCAGGATTTTTTCTGTCGCGGACAGCGACGTCAGAGTACCACTGGCAAGATTATGCTCATTGAGCCGGGCGAATTGCATGATGGGCAGGCTATTCAGGACGATGGCTTTGCCTATTCCATGCTTTATCTGCCGCAATCGCTGATTAGACAGGAAATGGGTGGCAACGATGCTGCAATCGGATTTCGCAGCACATTAACCGACGACCCTCAACTGGCGCAGGCAGTGATGCGAACCACAAGTCTGATTATTGAAGCCGCACCACGGCTGTCGGTTGAAGAAAGCCGCGACCAAATCATTGCACTTCTTTGCAGACATCTCGGACGAGCAGAGCCTAAGCCTGACATTATCGCATCTGATATTTCTGCACGGGCGATGGACTATCTCCGCGCACATTTTGAAGAAGATATCGGACTTGAGCAATTGGTCGAAGCCGTCGGCGCGACCGATTGCTTCTCCCTTTCGCGCAGTTTTCGACGCCGCTACGGAACCTCGCTGCACGCCTATCTGGTGCAATTGCGGCTCGCTGCTGCACGTCGGTTATTGCGTGAGCAGGAAACGCCTGCACAGGCCGCCATGCTGAGTGGCTTTGCCGATCAAAGCCATATGGGCCGATGGTTTCGACGCGCTTATGGGCTAACGCCAGCACAATATCGTCGTGGGCGCACAAACGTTCCAGATTTGCCGTGTTAGCTACGCTACCTGCTCCATTTTGAGCGCGCATCTTTTCCGAAAACAATTTCACACTTTTCCGGATGCGCTTTTTAAAAGGAGCATCCTATGATTTTCGATACAAAAATTGCCATTCTGGTGCAAAGCGATCTGCAAATGTGGCAGAAACTCAATGTCACGGCTTTTCTGGCCTCTGGTATAGCCGGTGCAGTTCCAAATGGCATTGGCGAGCCATATGTGGATGCGCTCGGGCGGGAACATGCCCGTCTGTTCAGCCAGCCGGTGGTCGTTTTCTCGGCATCACTCGAAATTCTTCAACGCGCATGGCAGCAATCCCTGCAACGGGATTTAACGCGTGCAGCCTATGTCCGTGCGATGTTTGCAACCGGCCACGATGTTGCCAATCGCGAAGTCTTCCGCGCCGAAAATGCCGATACACCGGATCTGGTCGGCCTCGCTCTTCATGGCCCCAAGAAAGACATCGACAAAGCGATCAAGGGCGCACAGTTGCATCCTTGATCATAAACATAAAAAGTCATGAAATTAAAAAAGCCCGGTTTTGCGACCGGGCTTTTGCTTATCTCTTCTTCTTTGCGCGACCGGCAAACGGATTTTCCGATGTCGTCAGCGACAAGCGGATCGGCACGCCCGGCATTTCGAATGTCTCACGCAAGCCATTTACCAGATAGCGTACATAGGATTGTGGCATTGCATCTGGGCGCGAGCAGTTCACAACGAAGCCCGGCGGACGGGTCTTCACTTGCGTCATATACTTGACCTTCAGGCGACGACCAGAAACAGCCGGAGGTGGCTGATGCGCAATAACGCCCGCAAGCCAGCGATTGAGGCGACCTGTCGAAATACGACGGTTCCATATTTCGTGGGTAGCGACAAGGTTTTCCATAAGCTTGTCGAGGCCCTGACCGCGCTCACCGGAAATCGGCACAGCGCGAATACCACGCACCTGCGGCAGCAGACGCGCAGTCTTTTCGTAAAGATCAGCCAGAACCATCTGGCGGTCTTCGATCAAATCCCACTTGTTAAACGCGATGATAGGCGCGCGGCCTTCGCGGATAATAAGATCGGCGATCTGCAGATCCTGCTTTTCAAACGGGATCGTCGCATCGAGAACGATGATAACCACTTCCGCAAAGCGAATAGCGCGCAGGCCATCGGCAACGGAAAGCTTTTCAAGCTTTTCCTGAACGCGCGATTTGCGGCGCAAACCAGCCGTGTCGTAAAGCTTGATCTTACGGCCACGCCATTCCCAATCAACCGAAATGGAATCGCGCGTGATGCCAGCTTCCGGACCGGTCAGAAGACGGTCTTCGCCGAGCATCGTGTTGATCATCGTGGACTTGCCCGCATTCGGACGTCCGACAATGGCAATGCGCAGAGGCTTGGTAGCGTCGTAAGCCGGAATTTCTTCTTCATCCGGGTCTTCAATATCGTCGCCGATCAGCTCGCCAACAGCCTTTGGTGTAAAGACTTCGTCAGCAGCTTCCTCTTCCTTCTCATCGGCAAAGACGCGTTCTTCACCCAGAAGTTCGACGATAGCATCGCGAAGGTCAGGCATACCCTGACCATGTTCAGCAGAAATCGGGCACGGCTCACCAAGACCAAGCTGGAAAGCATCATAAAGACCCGACTGCGCGCCGCGAGCTTCCGACTTGTTGGCAACCAGAACGACCGGACGGCCTGAACGACGTACAACTTCAGCGAAAGTCGCATCGGTTGGTGTAATGCCAGCTTTAGCATCGATCACAAACAGGATCGCGTCGGCTTCCTGAATGGCCGCTTCGGTCTGCGCGCGCATACGCGCTTCCAGACTATCGTTTGCAGCTTCTTCAAGGCCAGCCGTATCGATTACCTGAAACTTCAGATCGTAAAGCTTTGCATCATGGATGCGCCGGTCGCGCGTAACGCCCGGCAAGTCATCGACCAGCGCCAGCTTGCGGCCGACGAGGCGATTAAACAGTGTGGACTTGCCGACATTGGGACGCCCGACGATGGCGAGAGTGAAACCCATAGGTTCGTATTACTCCGAAGATAAACGCGGATTAGCCCTGTTGAGCTTCTGGCACAGTAACGCCAGCGCCGCGCATGAGATCAAGCATTGTATTGGCGCGCTGGCGGATATTTGCCGGCGCCAGATTGTCATTGGCAATCTGCTGATAGAGCTTGGCAGCATCGTCGAAACGCTCTGCCTTCCAAGCAGCAAGGCCCAGCGCTTCACGCGCGCCGGAACGCATTGGATTGCCATCTGCCGAAAGCGTTTCAACGCGCTTTGCGACATCATCATAAGAACCAGAATCAACGAGCAGATAGGCTGCGCGCAAGCGAGCGACATCGCGCATCGGTGACGGCACTGCATTATCTGCAGCGACCGCGTCAAATGCGGCAACCGCTGCAGCCGCGTCACCCTTTGCAGCCTGAACAGAGGCCGCACGCATACGTGCCAGAACCGGATAAGAACCGTAACCGGTCTTTTCCAGATCATCGAGCGCTGCAATGGCTTCATCGTTCTTGCCGGAAGCGGCGAGATCAAGTGCTGCCAGGAACTTGTCACCGGAAGCAGAAGCTTTGCTGTCGGTCCAGTGCTGATAACCAACCCAGGCAGCGGTTCCGATAACAACCGCAACCGCACCGCCGATCAGCAGTGGGCCGAAGTTTTTCCAAACCTGTTTTGCCCGTTCCGAACGGAGTTCCTCGTTTACCTCGCGAATGAAACTGTCGTCTGCCATGGACCTGCCGTTTTTATTGGAGTGCAGCACTTGTGGAGCCGCGCTCGAAAATTCGTTGATCTTAATTTGTATGTTCTGGCGCTTTTAGTCGGAATTCGCGCCATATGTAAGACCTGTCATAGAAACAATATGCATTTCTGTCTGAGCTTCGCCATATTTTGTGACTAACAGGCAACTTTTCCAGTCAGATTGCGTTCATTCCCCCATGCGCCTCATCACTCCCGCCGTGCTTATTGCTTCCGCACTTGCTGCAAGCCCCACAATCGCCGAAACAACGAAGCCGCAATATGTGCTGATTTCGTTTGATGGCGCGCATGATAACAAGCTCTGGACACGCTCGCGGGAACTGGCGAAAAACAACAACGCGCATTTCACCTATTTTCTCTCCTGCGTCTTCCTGATGACCAAGAAAGACCGGCGCGACTATCAGCCCCCACATAAACGTGCTGGTGCATCCAATGTCGGCTTTGCACTCAGTCACGATGAGGTTGTGGCTCGTCTTGGCAATATCTGGCAGGCGCATCTTGAGGGCAACGAAATCGCAAGTCACGGCTGCGGACACTTTGACGGCACCGACTGGTCAACCGCTGACTGGGACAAGGAAATCAAGGAATTCCGTCGCATTACTGCCGATGCTTACAAGAATAACGGCATTGAAGGCGAACCCGAGGGCTGGCAGGAGCTAGCCCACAATGGCATAAACGGCTTCCGCGCACCCTATCTTGCCGCATCCAAGCCCGTTCAGGATGCATTGAAAGCCAATGGTTTTCGCTATCAGGCATCGTCCATCACCCGCGGACCAGAGTTGCCTCAAATAACCGGCCAGTTCGCGTCTTTTGGCTTGCCGCTGATCCCGGAGGGACCATCGCAGCGGCTTATTGTTGGCATGGATTACAATCTCTACGTCCGCCATTCCAAGGGCAAGGAAGCACCCGCCCAATCAGCCGAATTTGAAGACCGCGCCTATAAGGCTTTCCGCACGGCATTCGACAAGCAATATGATGGTGAACGCATTCCTCTACAGCTCGGCTTTCATTTCGTACTGATGAATGATGGCGCCTACTGGCGGGCCATGGAACGTCTCGTTTCTGAAGTCTGCAACAAGCCGGATGTAAAATGCACGACCTATAATGACTATCTCAACAGCATCGATATGCCTAACAACCACGCTGTTCAAAACAGATCATAGAACGACTTTTTGCTGTCGGCCTCATGCCGACAGCCCCAGATTTTCCTGATCCAGAACAGGTAGCGGACCGCCATCGATAGCAGCTTCAAAGCTGCGCAGACGCTTATAGATCGACAGAAGCTCAATAATCGTCGTCCACGAATTGACGAGATACTGGAAAGAGCCGCGTACCTGATCGAACACATTGGAAATCTGGCTCATCAAACCGAGCGTCAGCTTACCTGCAACAATTGACGGTATTAACAGCAGAAGCGGAAAAATATTGTCCGCCTGCAGATAGAAAATACGCGCCACGTTGAAATAGACATAGTGGAAATAAAGCCGGAAATAGTTGTGGCGAACGTTTGTGAAAAGCTCGCGCATTGTAACAGGCTCAGCGCGATCGGCATGATCTTCGCCATAAACCAGTTCCTTACGATAGGCTGCTTCCACCCGCTGATTATTGAACTCCAGCCCGGGTAACTTGATACCAACAAGCGCGAGAAAGCCGGTTCCAAAGATTGCCCAAACGATTGCGGCCCAGACCAGCGCATGAGGAATTACGCCAACTATTGGAAGTTCGCTAACCTTTTCGGAGAAAGTGAACAGCACCGGTAAGAAGGCAATCAGCGTCATGATCGACTTTACAAGGCTGACGCCCAGCTGTTCCAGCGTGGAAGAAAAGCGCATCGTATCTTCCTGCACACGCTGCGCAGCACCTTCGATGTGGCGCAGCTTCTGCCAGTGCAGCATGTAATAATCATTCATAGCCGTTCGCCAGCGGAAGATATAATGGCTGACAAAGAACAAGCTGACCACGCCGACTGTTATGGCAAGAAAAGCGATCCCGGCAAAATCCACTGCACCCCAATAGAAATCGGCAGCGGAAACGGCGCCCGGTGTGCTCAGCCCTTTCTGCACCATATCGTAGAAAGGTCCATACCAGGCATTGATCGCGACACTGACCTGAACGCCGAAATAGGTCGTAAACAGGATCAATGCTGAACCAAGGACAGACCAGCGCTGCCAGCGATGCGGTGAGAATGCGCTCCAGAAAGCATAGAACGCAAACACAGCGACTGCGAAATAAATGTAGAACCACAAAAATGGTGCGGACCAGAAGACACTCGCGCCGATGATTGGCGCCGCATCTGCTGCTGCGGGCGGCAGGCCTATGAATCGTCCAAGATTGCTTCCCCCATCATACCAGCCAATCACAGCCAGAAGTGTCCAGAGAAGTGCTGACGAAAAAAACAGTTTGGGGCGCGGAAAAAACGATACGAACATCGGGGGAAATCCAAAAATGCAATTCTGCATTTATGAAATGCCTCTCCCCCATTCTTTACCAGTTAAATTTTTGTAAGGTTTCCGGTTACTTGGCAGCTTTGCCCGCAGCAAGACCTATGACAGCCGTGACAATCAATGCAAAAGCGGCGATCAGACTTGGCAGGGTAAACGAGCCGGAATGTTGCGCCATGAAGCCGGCAACCAGTGGCCCTGCAATCTGGCCTAGACTGAAGCAGACTGTCATGCGCCCCAGCGCGCGCTTTGGCGAATGCGGTGCAAGAACGCGCGCAGCCTGAAGACCGAAGGCGGTCAGCGCCATAAACGTCAAACCCAGCAATGCACCACCAATCAGCGGGCCAAAAGGTGCGGGCAACACCACACTTGCTGCAACGCCAATCGCTTCCAATATGGCAGTGAGTGCAAAGGCGGAGAACAACCCGAACTTTCTGATGGCAGGCGACCAAAGCCAGATTGACGGCGCCGCACATAATCCGGTTATGACCCAGACCGCCGCTTCCATCAGCGGCCCGCCGTCATTGGATCGTACGATGGCAATGATAAATGTCGCCGTGATCACATAGCCAAAGCCGAAAATGCCATAGGCCAGTGCAATTGCGTTGAAAGCGAAGCTGTTTGGCAAAGCCGGTTCACGCTTCCCATTCGTGCCGCCAACCGGCCCTTCCTTAACGAGATAGGCCACAAAAACGGCCATGATCACGCTCAAAACAGCAGCGCCAATCCAGTCTGCTTTCCAGCCGAGACCGGACAGTCGAATGACCGCCACCAGGACCGCCGACAGTGCAATGCCTGCTCCAACGCCGCCGAAGTGCAATGCACCGAGCCCTGCCCGCTCTGCAGCCGTGATATGGCTCAGCACGATTGCAGTTGCGAGGATCATGGTGACAGCACTGATAAAACCTGCCGCAAAGCGAATGATTGAAAACAGCCATACACCATCGACCACCGCCATGAGCGCGCAAAGCACGGCACTGATAATCAGCCCCACAAGCACGCTCAAGCGTTCAATCCCCGCGGACCAGCCATAGCCCCCAACAACTGCCCCAAGCAGATAGCCAACATAGTTGGCCGATGCGATGAACCCCGCATCAGCGGCATTAAAGCCCACAGCTGACATCATGCCGGGAAGAATTGGCGTATAAATGAAGCGGCCAATACCCATCGCCGTGATCATGGCGAGGAAACCGCCAAAGGCATAACGGAGTGCAATCTGGTGCGGATAGGTCTGGGGGAGTGTCTTATTCATGGCGGGGAAAATACGCTTCGCGCGAACGCATACAATTGAATTTTTCTGATGGGATCAATCACTCGAATTCAGTTCAACTTTCCGGCATTTGAACCCGCTTCAATCTGGTTGGATTATGGCTAAATGCGGAAGTCATACCGTTGGCACATCTGCATTTGGCTTTGGCCGCCGTACAGGCACACTGTCAGGCTGGGCCGAATGCAGAAAATGTAACAGCGTTTCATTCACCGATTGCAGGCGGAAAGCCGTATCACGCCAGCTGAAATCAATATCCTGCGGCACCGGAGGCAAGCGTTCCGGCGTCTCGCCTTCATCCAGATTGCAATTATGGATAACCGATTGCAATGACTGTGCAATCCATTCCGGCGGCGAGGCTTCCTTTTTGCGCAGCGCATTGCCGAGTGCTTCACCAAACAACAGTGCCGATGCATAAAGCCGGATGCCGCGACGATCATAGCGGCCCGCCATTTCACTAACTTCGCGCGCGACGAGCCTTCCACGCAACGACCAGCGCGCATTGGATCGCGCGAGCGCTATGCCATCACCCAGCGCATTGACCGCGCGTTGTGCTTGCGTGAACTGGTTGATGGCACTTTGTGCGTGGACAACATCCTGTTTTTCAAGCGCAATCGCGGACTGTTTCAGGCCTTTCAAGATATTGTCGACCAGACCCCGCACAGCCCTGTCGATGAGCCTCACCGGATCGGGCGTCGCCAGTATCTGACTGAAAAGGAGCCCGACACCCGCGCCCACGAGAACATCGATGAGGCGCGTCATACCGGCAACCTGCGGCCCCATAGCCAGAACCAGAATTGCGGAAACGCCCGACTGAATGGCGATTGCCGGGGCCAGACCAAAGGTTGTTGCAAGCACCATGGCAATGCAGGTGACAACGCTCATATGCAGGACCGGGATCGTTTCCGGAAGTAGCAGGGAAAGCTCGCCAACCACAACGCCGGTTGTCACGCCGGTAATGACGCCAATCGCCTGTTTTCCGTGATTGGGGAGATTGGGCGCAAGGCAGATAACGGCCGTAACCATTGCAAATACGGGGCGCGGCTGGCCGAGCATCCACTGACAGATAAGCCAAGCCACCGCGCCACCAATCGAGGCAATCAGCGCATCGCGCCAACTGACCGACCATTGCTGAAGAACCTTGTCTATCCGCTTATGCATGGATTGAGTGCCCTGCTAACTGTCAGTTTGAACCAGTCAATCTATGGCAGCGACAGCAATGCTCAAGCTTGGAAAAACGTCTCGTATTGATCGGGTTTGAAGCCGACAGTCAACTTTCCATCTTTTTCGAGAACAGGGCGCTTGACCATGGAAGGCTGCGCCAGCATCAGAGCCCGGGCCTTTTCAGCATCAACATTCTGACGCTCTTCTTCGGGCAGTTTGCGGAAGGTTGTGCCCGCACGATTGAGCAGCTTTTCCCACTCTATGTCCTTGAGAAAGCGGTCGATTGTTGCAGCGTCCAAGCCTTCCTTCTTGTAATCGTGAAAGGCGTAATCAATGCCATGATCGTCAAGCCAGCTGCGTGCCTTCTTCATGGTGTCACAGGCTTTGATACCGTAGATGGTCACGCTCATTTCCGACTCCTTTGATCTTATGCCGCGATCAAAAGCCATCAACTGAAACGTTGCAACCCCTTATCGTGCATCATGAAATATAATGCCCAGCGTATGACGCTTGCCGGAGCGCAAACGACTGACGCCGTGCCGCATTTTCGCCTTATAATCGCCACGCGTACCACAAATTGGCCTGTCGTTTACCGCAAAAATCACAGCATCTCCCCGCCTTAAAGGCACAACTTCGGCCCTACTTTGCATACGCGGACGCTGTTGTGTGAGCACAAATTCACCGCCCATAAAATCCTCACCCGGCTGCGACAACAGCACGGCAACCTGAAGCGGAAAAGCCAGATCGCCGTAAAGATCCTGATGCAGGCAATTATAATCGCCCTCGACATATTGCAGGATCAGTGGCGTTGGGCGCGTTTGCCCGGCAGCGTGACACATTGCGAGATACTCATCATGGTTCGATGGATATTCCATCGCGCTTCTCAGACGTTCGCTCCAGCGATTGGCTATCGGACTTAATCGTCCATACAATTCCTTGCGGGATGCCCCGATGATTTGAGGCAGCGGGTTGGCGAAATACTTGTACTCACCACGCCCAAAACCATGTCTTGCCATGGAAATCGTCGAGCGAAAGGCGTCAGACGCGTCATAAAGACCGACGATCTCACTGCATTGATCTTTGGAAAAGAGCTGGTCCAATGTTGCGGTGCCGAATTGATCCAGCTCATCTGCAATTTTCTGCCAGTCGTAAGAGGCCAGTTTCTCTTTCATGACTGGCGCTCTCTTTCGATCAGATCCCGCTTGCGCTCAACGCCCCAGCGATAACCGGACAAGCCGCCATCATTGCGCACAACGCGATGACAGGGAACTGCAACAGCAATCTTGTTGGCACCACATGCCTGCGCCACAGCTCTGGTGGATTTTGGCAAACCGATCCTCTCGGCGAGTTCGCTATAGCTTACAGTTTTGCCAACCGGGATTTCGCGCAAGGCTTGCCAGACACGCTGCTGGAAAGCTGTGCCTCTTAAATCAAGCGGCAGATCGAATCCGATGCCGGGGTTTTCAACAAAGCCGATCACCTGAGCAATGTGATCCTCGAAGTCGCGATCAGCACCGACGAGCTGCGCTTTCGGAAACCGCTTTTCCAGATCGATAATCAGCTCCTGCGGATCATCGCCCATCAGAATGGCGCAGACCCCCTTGCCGCTTTCCGCTACCAGAACGGCGCCAAGTGTGGATTGTCCGATGGCAAAGCGGATGGTTTCGTTTTCACCGCCAGATTTAAAAGCCTTTGGCTTCATGCCGAGTATCTTATCTGAAGCTTCATAGAAGCGGCTGGAAGAATTGTAACCCGCTTCATAGATCGCGTCCGTCACGCGGCTATCACTGGATTTAAGGGCGGCGCGCATTTTCTCTGCACGATGCGCATCGGCATAGGCTTTAGGCGTGAGACCTGTGAAGCTTTTGAAAATGCGATGGAAATGCGCCGGACTTGCCCCTGCAGCTCGCGCAATGTCTTCCAGTGCGGGAACTTCATCGGCATTCTCGATGAAGCGGCAAGCGGCGGAAACCATATCGGCATAGCGCGCACTGTTTTGCGCATCAAGCGTTACATCGACATGCGGCTTGCACCGCATACAAGGGCGAAAGCCAGCCCGCTCTGCATCTTCGGCAACCATAAAGAACTGAACATTTTCGCGTTTACCACGCCGCGATGGACATGATGGACGGCAATAAACGCCCGTCGTGCGTACAGCGTAAACGAATTCGCCATCTGATGCCTTGTCGCGCGCCAGCACTTTTAGCCAGCGGCTTTCATCAGTGTCATTGTTGCTTGTCAGCGTGCGTGTCATCAGGTTCATGTCCGTTATCCTTCTTACTATGAAGGAAAGCTAACGCTTAACAAGACTGACAACACTCCGCTGCTTGCTTTCAAATTTTGCGACCGCTTTAAGCCTTCCGCGCTTCCTTGATCGCGTCGATCAGACTCCGCTCGTTCATCACGCCTCCGTAAAGCCGGGTGCCGATAACGAAGGACGGCGTACCGCCAAAATTGAACGCTTCGCCCTGCTCCATGTTGCGCGCAAGAATGCCGTCGATCCGCGCAGCATCCGCCTTGTAATCGGCCTCAAGCTTCTTCGGATCAAGGCCACCCTTCTTCAAGGCTGCATCGGTCTGATCTTTGGTCAGACGACCGGGCGTCAGCATCATTGCTTCCATAGCCTTGACGTAATTTCCCGACTTTTCTGCCGCCAGCACCAGACGCGCCGGATAGGCCGAATTGTCACCGAAAATGATCCAGTCTTTGAGCACCAGACGCACATTGCCGTCTTTCTCAACAACGCGCATCAGCTCAGCATGGCCCTTTTTGCAGTAAGGGCACTGATAGTCGAAATATTCAACAATGGTGACGTTGCCGTTAGGATTACCAAGGACCGGGATTTCCTTGTCATAAAGGACATCGGCCACTGTCGGCACACGCTGGGCGAAGCTCTCGCCGCCAGAAATGGCAATCGTTGCGGCACCGGCTACAGTTGTAGCGAGCATCTGGCGGCGGTTCATCATCAGCTTTCTCCTTGTGCAGATTGAGTCTTGCTCAGGACCACAACGCGGCTTCCAATGGATACGCGTTTATGAAGATCGAGAATGTCCTGATTGAAAAGACGGATACAGCCCGACGAAGCAGCCTTGCCGATTGACCAGGGTTCGTTGGTGCCATGGATGCGATAAAGCGTGTCTTTGCCATCGCGATAAAGATAGAGCGCACGCGCGCCGAGCGGATTGCGAATGCCGCCTTCCAGACCATTGGCGTATTTCGCATAATGATCAGGATTGCGCTTGATCATATTCTGCGTTGGTGTCCAGCGTGGCCATTGCGCCTTGTAAGCAACCTGCGCCTCGCCGCTGAAGGTCAGGCCAGCACGGCCCACGCCAACGGAATAGCGCATGGCCTTGCCACCGGGCTGCACGAGATAAAGATAGCGCGTATAGGGGTCGACAATGATTGTGCCGACCGGGTGGCTGGTCTGATAATTGACCTGCTTGCGAAGATTGCGTTCGGCAATTTTACTGAGATCGAGTGCTGCAATGTGATTGCCGCCGTCGGTGACAGCACCGTACATCACTTCATATTCGCTCTTTGCCGTCTGAACTTCCGGCTCCGGTAGAGGCTCAACGACAGGTGCAACAGCCACTGGCTCAGGTGCGACGACCGCTGGTTCGGGCATGTTAACAACGACAGGCCTGTCGGATGTCGTAGTACAGGCCGCAACTGCCAAAGGCATAAGGCCAATCAATATCAGCCGCGCCAGAGACGGCGCTGCCTTTGCAATTTGATTATATGTCGTCAATTTCCCCAACCCCAATGTCCCCGAGCCATGATTAATCCTAAAAGCCTTGCTTCTGGCCGGCGTTAATGAGTCCGACCGAACGTTCAATTGTTGCCGACGAAACGTCGCCAACCAAGCGTGTACCTTCAGGTTCCTTGCTGGCATTGTTGAAGAAAACCATGGTCGGCGGGCCTGCAACTTTGAGCTTTGCCATGAGATCGGCATTGCCCGCATTCAGGTCAGAGACATCGGCCTTGATAAGCTGATATCCGCCCAGCGCTTTCTTCACGCCTGCATCCGGCAGGACGCGCCGCTCCACAGTGGAACAGCTGACGCACCAATCTGCCGTGAAATAGACCAGCGTCGGCTGATCGCCGCGCGCCGCATCCAGCTTTTCCTGAAGGGCAGAAACCGTTTCGACCGGCGCGAATCGCAGCTCGGCCAAATTATGGTTAACATCACGGTTAACCAATGCCGCCAGCGGTTGCAATGGATCGCGACCACCGGAAGCCACGCCGAGCATCAGAATAACGCCATAAACGAAGGCGGCAGTACCAATCGTGCGCGCAACAACGCTGCGATCCGGGATTTTGAGGAAAGCGAAGCTCGCCACGCCAAACAGCAGCAAAGCCCATAAAACCATATCCACGCCCGATGGCAGCAAGGGTGCAGCCATGAAAATCGCGGTCGCGAGAAAACCAAAGCCGAATACCTGCTTGACCGCCTCCATCCACGCGCCTGCACGCGGCAAGGTGCCAGCACCCAGCGTCGCAAAAGCAATCAACGGCAGACCTTTACCGATGCCAAGCGCGAAGAGCGCGCTGGCTCCGAGTACTACGTTGGCCGTCTGTGCGATATAGAGCAGCGCACCAGCCAGAGGTGCAGTCACGCAGGGGCCGACAATCAGCACCGAGGAAAAGCCGAGGATTGCGGCAGAGCGCTTGGAACCGGTGCGTTGGCCGGTTTTAGCCGAGATTGCACTGACCCAAGAAGATGGGAGCTGTAGCTGGAAGAGGCCGAACATCGACAAGGCAAGCAATGTGAAGATGCCAGCCAGTGCAAGCGCCATCCATTTGGATTGCAGCACCATTTGCAAATTCTGGCCCGACCAGCCAGCAATTGCACCGACGACAGCAAACCCGAGCGCAAGGCTGAACACATAAGTACTGGAAAGCACGAAGCCGCGTTTCGCCGTCAGTTTTTCGCCTTCCCGCGCCAGCGTTCCTGCGACAATCGGATAGATTGGAAACACGCAAGGCGTGAAGGCCAGCAGCACACCGAAAGCAAGGAAAGCTGCAATCACCAGTGCCGAACCGCCCTGATCGAGAAGATTTTCGATCATGCCTTTTTCGGGGGCGAGCGCGAAAGCTTTGCTCTCAGCCGCGGGAGTTGATGCGGCGGTGAACACGGAGCCGTTCGTAAAGGCTTTGCCCATCTGAGAGCTAACGGCGAGCGTTACCGGATCAATTGTGCGGGTTTCAGGGCGATAGCAGATACCGTCTTCCTGACACCCCTGATAGGTCAGCTGAATGGGTTCGCTACCCGCCGGAACACTGGCACTTGCTCGCGTGTAATAGACTTCGAGCCGTCCGAAATTCGGATCATCCTTGGCGATACCCGGTTGCGTATCAACGGTGAGCGCTGCGTCTTTCGCATCTTTTGCTTCGATATGATCGCGATAGAGATAATAGCCGTCGGAAATCTGCCAGTTAAGCAGGAGCCGGTTGTCGCCATCCTTCGCAACACTTAAACGAAAAGCATCATCGACCGGCAGCGGGTTTGCAGCCAGCGCAGGTGAGAAGACGACCACAATAAAGGCGGCGAGTATAGCGAAAAAGCGCATTTGGATAATTCTGATTCTCGAAAT
Organism: Brucella sp. NBRC 12950; assembly: GCF_030268145.1. NCBI lineage: Bacteria > Pseudomonadati > Pseudomonadota > Alphaproteobacteria > Hyphomicrobiales > Brucellaceae > Brucella > Brucella sp. NBRC 12950. Next base: position 269,745 of record NZ_BSQC01000008.1, on the reverse strand, counting down.
GAATTAGGTTGTAAAAAGCAAATGCTGTCGTCACCTTAAGGCAGCCTTAAGCTGGCAAAGCGAGAAGCCGCTTACAGATGAAACAAGGCGGAAACAGGAAGACACATGCGCATTCTGGTGGTTGAAGACGATGCAATCCTGCTCGACGGGCTTTCCGTGGGTCTGGGATTAGCCGGTTTCACCGTGGATGCCGTTGCAAACTGTGGAGATGCCGAGGCCGCTCTTGCTGCCCAGAATTACAACGCGGTTGTGCTTGATCTGATGCTGCCTGATGGCTCTGGTCTCGACATTCTGAAATCCATGCGACAAGCCCGCGATGATACGCCAGTTCTATTGCTGACCGCGCGCGATCAGGTGCCGGAACGTATCGCAGGACTTGATGCCGGGGCTGACGATTATGTTGGCAAGCCGTTTGATCTCCATGAGCTCGCGGCGCGTGTGCGTGCCATTGCTCGGCGCGGCACAGGGCGCGCAAGCAGCACACTTGAATGGCAGGGCGTGGAGCTTGATCCGGCTGAAATGTCGGTGCAGTTCAAGGGCGAGCCGCTGCGCCTGACCCGCCGAGAATTTTCGATATTGCGTAGCTTAATGGAACGTCCAACGGCGACAGTCTCCAAGTCATCGCTTGAAGAAGCGCTTTATGGCTGGCAGGAAGAAGTCGAAAGCAACGCGGTCGAGGTGCATATCCATCATCTGCGATCCAAGCTTGGTTCAGGCTTCATCGAGACAGTGCGCGGTGTCGGCTACCGGCTTGCGAGGGAGCAGGCATGAACTCCATTCGCAGTCGCCTGACCGGCATATTGATCGGCATCACCTGTCTTGTCTGGTTGTTCGCCGTTATCTGGATTCATGTGAGTACACAATCGCGACTTGAAAAAGTGCTGGATGCGCGCCTCATGGAAGCGGCTCGTATGGTCAATTCGCTTTTGATCGAGCGGCGCGTTGAGGTTAATCCCGATGGCGACGGCGGACAGCTTTCACTCAAGCCGATGGATGATTTTCCCCATTATGATCGCCAGCTTTTCTGCCAGATCTGGGCAATCGACGGCAGACTTGTTGGACGGTCCGAAAGCGCACCAGGTGAACGCCTGACCGATGTGGCCAATGGCTTTTCAGATACAGTTGTCGCTGGCGACCGCTGGCGGGTGTTTGCGGTTGAAAATACAAAGCTCGGGCTGCGTGTGATGGTGGGCGACAGCCTTTCAGTGCGTGAGCGGCTTGTGCAAAACGTGGTGACGGGCGTGGTGCTGCCTGCCCTGCTCCTGCTTCCAATTCTTGCTATCCTGATCTGGCTTTGCGTTCGGCGTGGGCTTGATCCGTTGAGCAGTCTCGCCGGCACTTTATCCAAACGCGATGCGCGGGATTTGCGACCACTTTCGGAAGAGAAGTTGCCGTCCGAAATCAGCCCGGTGGTTTCGGCTTTGAATGATCTGTTCCATCGTGTGGAAGAAGCCCGCGAACGCGAGCGCAATTTTGCGATCTTTGCAGCGCACGAATTGAAGACGCCGCTTGCAGGCCTCAAGACACAGGCACAGATCGCCGAGGGTGCCAAAGACGACGCCATGCGCCTCAATGCAGTACGCCAAATTGCATCGGGTGTTGATCGCACCAGCCGTCTCGTCAATCAGCTGCTGGACCTTGCAGCCCTTGAGACTGGTGATGAAATGGAGCCACCATCGCCGGAGCCAGCCTGTCAGCTGCTTGTTTCGATCTCGACCGACATGCGTATGCTTGCAGCACATCGGGGCGTGAAGATTGAGCTGCCCGGCAATCTGCCGCTTGTGACGATGCAATATCCACACCTCTTCACGCTTGCCATGCGCAACCTGATCGAGAATGCCGTCAATCATTCGCCTCAAGGCGGGTCTGTGCGATGCAGTCTCGAAAAGGCTGATGATCAGGTTGTTTTCACTGTCGAGGATGATGGTCCCGGCATTCCGCCGGAAGACATGGCTTATGTGACCGAGCGCTTTTATCGCGGTGCCAATAGAAGCGAAAATGGTAGCGGTCTGGGTCTGGCCATCGTGAAGATGGCGGCAACGCGTATGGGCGGTGAAGTGCAGCTTCATAATCGTTCTGAAAGTGGCTTGCGCGCACTCCTCATCATCCCCACTCGCGCTGCGACATAAATTCCCGCCTGTGTATGTTGACGGGTCAGGCTTTCGGCGTATTATGCAACTGCAAATCATTTGCAATTAAGATCAGAATATTCATTCAGATTTCAGACATAGCTTTGATTAAAGAAGCCGAGACTGTTCATGCTGTTTAATCCTCGATCTGGGCCTAAAGCCGCGCAGCTCTTGCCAGAAACCGTCCCTCGTTCTGACAAGGAATGGGCCAAGCAGCAGACAACAGCAGTCAAAGCGATTTTAAGACGGGCCGGGTTACGCCCGACCCGTCAGCGTATTGCGTTAGGATGTATGCTTTTCACTGAGAAACACCGGCACGTGACCCCGGATATGCTGAATGAAGAAGCATTACTGCTGGGCGAGAAGCTATCCGTTGCAACGGTTTACAACACGCTCAATCAATTTTCCAATGCGGGCCTTATCCGCAAGATAAGCCTGCATGGCGAACGTACCTATTTCGATACGGATACTGGCGACCACGCACATTTCTACATCCACGACGAAGACCAGATCATCGACATTGCAACGGACGATATCGGCATCGGCCCGCTGCCCGCTCCGCCTGCTGGCTACAAGATCAGCAAAGTGGACGTTCTGATCCATCTGGTGCCGGAAACTGACATCGCCTGATTTCCCGGAAAACTCCCAATTCGTCGCAGGTTCGATTAGAGCTCTTTGATTTAGATCAATGACACCCTCTCGTAGAGAGCCGATAGAAAGGCATCGCTATAGCTGTCGTTACTCAGACAGCTTCTGACTTGCGCTGCGAGGGGATTAAATGAACTACGCCGCTGGAACAGTCCTGTCTGGTCTGGGAGCACTTTTTGCTGTGCTTCTGGCCGGATTTTCTCATGATGAGTTGTTCAGAACCCATATGTGGATTCTGTTCGCTACACTCGCCATCTTCACCATCTTGCTGATGCGCAATGCCGATTACGGCCTTGCGCCAAAGAAGGTCGATCAGTCCACCTATATGGACGGACCGATCCGCTACGGCGTGATCGCAACGGTCTTCTGGGGTGTGGTTGGCTTTCTGGTCGGTGTGGTTATCGCAGCCCAGCTTGCCTTCCCCGATCTCAACTTTGAACCCTATCTGAACTTCGGTCGTCTGCGCCCGCTGCACACTTCAGCGGTTGTTTTTGCATTCGGCGGCAATATCCTGATCGCTTCGTCGTTCTATGTCGTGCAGCGCACCTGTCGCGCGCGCCTGATCGGTGGTGATCTGGCCTGGTTCGTGTTCTGGGGATATCAGCTTTTCATCGTGATGGCTGCAACCGGCTATCTGCTTGGGATTACCCAGAGCCGCGAATATGCTGAACCGGAATGGTATGTCGATATCTGGCTCACCATCGTCTGGGTCGCCTATCTCGTCGTCTTCCTCGGCACGGTATTGAAGCGCAAAGAGCCGCATATCTATGTGGCAAACTGGTTCTACCTGTCCTTCATCATCACAATCGCCATGTTGCACATCATCAACAATCTGGCGATCCCGGTATCGTTCCTCGGCGTGAAGAGCTATTCGGCTTTTGCAGGCGTGCAGGATGCCGTGACCCAGTGGTGGTATGGACATAATGCGGTTGCGTTCTTCCTGACCGTGCCATTCCTTGCGATGATGTATTACTTCGTGCCCAAGCAGGCAGAGCGTCCGGTTTATTCCTACCGCCTGTCGATCGTGCACTTCTGGTCGATCATCTTCCTCTACATCTGGGCTGGCCCACACCATCTTCATTATACCGCTGTTCCCGATTGGGCACAGACGCTCGGCATGGTGTTCTCGATCATGCTCTGGATGCCTTCGTGGGGTGGCATGATCAACGGTCTGATGACGCTTTCTGGCGCATGGGACAAGGTTCGTACCGATCCGATCATCCGTCTGATGGTTGCAGCTATTGCCTTCTATGGCATGGCGACCTTTGAAGGTCCGATGCTGTCGATCAAGGCGGTCAACTCGCTCTCCCACTACACTGACTGGACCATTGGTCACGTTCATGCGGGTGCACTGGGCTGGAACGGCATGATTACCTTTGCAGCCGTTTACTACCTCACACCGAAGCTGTGGGACCGTGAACGCCTCTACTCGATCCGCATGGTCAACTGGCACTTCTGGCTCGCAACACTTGGCATCGTGCTCTACGCCGCCGCCATGTGGGTTGCAGGTATCCAACAGGGTCTGATGTGGCGCGAATACGACGATCAGGGTTTCCTCGTCTATTCCTTCGCCGAAACCGTGCTCGCCATGTTCCCTTACTACGTGATCCGTACTGCAGGCGGTCTGCTTTACCTCGCCGGTGGACTGGTCATGGCATGGAACGTCTATCAGACAATTCGCGGCAACCTGCGCAAAGAAGCCCCTATGGGCGGTGCCCGGCCTGCTGCTGGCGCCACAATGCAGCCAGCCGAATAAGGAGTGTGATTTATGTCTATCCTCAAAAAACACTCCAAGCTGGAGAGAAATGCAACGCTGCTGCTGATTGCTTCGCTTGCCGTTGTAACGGTCGGTGGCATCGTTGAAATCGCACCACTGTTCTATCTCGAAAATACCATCGAGAAGGTGGAAGGGATGCGTCCCTATTCACCGTTGGAACTCGCGGGCCGCGACATCTATGTGCGTGAAGGCTGCTACCTCTGCCACAGCCAGATGATCCGTCCGTTCCGCGATGAAGTGGAGCGCTACGGCCATTACTCTCTGGCGGCTGAATCCATGTACGACCATTCGTTCCAGTGGGGCTCAAAACGCACAGGGCCTGACCTTGCGCGTATTGGCGGTCGTTATTCCAATGAATGGCACGTACAGCACCTCATCCGCCCGCGTGACGTGGTGCCGGAATCGGTCATGCCAAGCTATGCCTTCCTGAAGGACCGTCCGCTTGATGCCAACAATATTGCAGCCAATCTGAAGGCCAATGTGGCGGTCGGCGTTCCTTACACGCAGGAGATGGTCGACAACGCACTCGCTGACCTTCAGGCACAGGCCGATCCAAACGCCGATACGTCCGGCATCGAGGGTCGTTATCCCAAGGCACGCCTTGGCGATTTTGACGGCAACCCGCAGGTCATTTCGGAGATGGACGCGCTGATCGCCTATCTGCAGATGCTCGGCACCCTCGTTGACTTCTCGACCTACGATCAGTCCCCCAAAGCAAGATAAAGCGGAGATTTAGCGATGGATTACAATACCCTACGCACTTTCGCCGATAGCTGGGGCCTGCTTGCCATGGCTCTCTTCTTTGTCTTTGTCATTCTTTTTGCCTTCCGTCCGGGAAGCAAAAAGAAGGCTGATGAAGCGAAAGAAATTCCATTCAAGGACGAGAAAAATGACTGACAAACAGATTGATGAAGTCAGTGGCGTTGAGACCACCGGCCATGAATGGGACGGTATCAGGGAACTTGACAATCCAATGCCACGCTGGTGGCTGTGGACCTTCTATGCAACGATTGTCTGGGCTCTTGCCTATGTGATCGCCTATCCGGCATGGCCGCTGATTTCCAACTCAACGGCCGGCTTGATCGGTTGGTCGAGCCGCGGTGATTTCTGGAAGGAAAACGCAGAGATTGCTGCCGGTCGTCAGGGTATCATCGACCAGATCAAGGCCAAGGATGTGCATGAGATTCTGGCTGATGAAAACCTGCGCCAATATGCGATTGCAGGCGGCGCTGCAGCGTTCCGCGTCAATTGCGTACAGTGCCATGGCTCTGGTGCGCAGGGAGCGCCCGGCTATCCGAACCTGAACGATGACGATTGGCTGTGGGGTGGCTCGGTTGACGACATTCTGACGACCATTCGTCATGGGGTTCGCTCGCCCGACGATAGTGAAACCCGTGTTTCCGAGATGCCTGCCTTTGCAGATGTTCTCGAACCACAGCAGGTGCGTGAAGTGGCAGCCTATGTGGTCAGCCTTTCCGGTACACCCCATGATCCCGCTATGATTCCAGAAGGCCAGAAGGTCTTCAGCGAAAACTGTGCGGTCTGTCATGGCGGCGATGCCAAGGGTATGCGCGAGTTCGGCGCACCAAACCTCACCGACGCGATCTGGTTCTATGGTTCTGGTGAAGACGCCATTGCCCGCCAGGTCTCTCATCCAAAGCATGGCGTAATGCCTGCCTGGGAAGCGCGCCTTGGTGATGCGACGGTTAAACAGCTCGCAATCTTCGTTCACTCGCTTGGCGGTGGCGAATAACACACAAGCACATCCCGAAAAGTCGGAACCGGCTTTCGGGATGTGCGTGAATAAAAGTAACTGGCCCCGCTTAGACGGAAAAGCAGGGCCAGCCGAACTGGAAATGCATCAGAACGGACGGCGAACAACCACCCCGCTCTCAATCATTGCAAGCGTGATATGACCGGTAAGCCAGCTTCTGTCTGTCCGGCATCATGCTTCAGGAGCAAGGCAAATGTCAGATGATGTCGAACGGATAGACGTTCAGGCAGTCAATTCCCCCAAGATCCGCCAGTCGCTTTATGCGGCGCGGGTGAAGATATTTCCGAAGCGCGTTCAGGGTCAGTTCCGGCGCTTCAAGTGGCTCGTCATGCTCATCACATTGGGGATCTACTATCTGACGCCTTGGTTGCGTTGGGATCGCGGGCCTTATGCGCCGGATCAGGCGGTCTTGATCGATCTTGCCAACCGCCGTTTCTATTTCTTCTTCATCGAAATCTGGCCACAGGAATTCTACTACGTGGCGGGCCTGCTTATCATGGCGGGCCTTGGTCTGTTTCTTGTAACCTCTGTCGCGGGTCGCGCATGGTGCGGCTATACCTGCCCGCAGACCGTCTGGGTTGATCTTTATCTGGTTGTCGAGCGCGCCATCGAAGGCGACCGCAATGCACGCATGAAGCTCGACAAGGCCCCATGGAGCTTCGACAAGGTCTGGAAGCGCGTGACCAAACACGCGGTCTGGCTGCTGATCGGCGTTCTGACGGGTGGTGCGTGGATCTTCTATTTTGCCGATGCGCCAACGCTGCTGATGGATTTTATGACCGGCCATGCCGCGCCCGTCGCCTATATGACCGTCGCGATCCTGACCGCTACGACTTATATTTTCGGCGGTCTGATGCGCGAGCAGGTCTGCACCTATATGTGCCCCTGGCCACGCATTCAGGCAGCAATGCTCGATGAGAATTCGCTCACCGTCACCTATAATGACTGGCGCGGTGAACCGCGTTCACGCCATTCCAAGAAGGCAATTGCCGCGGGCGAAACCGTTGGCGATTGCGTGGATTGCAACGCCTGTGTGGCCGCCTGCCCGATGGGTATCGATATTCGCGACGGGCAACAGCTTGAATGCATCACCTGTGCGCTTTGCATCGATGCCTGCGACAGTGTGATGGACAAGGTTGGCAAGGAACGCGGCCTCATCTCCTATGCGACGCTTGCCGATTACAATTTCAATATGGCGCTTGCCACAAATGATGGCACTGCAACCATTGACCCTGCCCGCGTCTACAAAGCACCGAACAAGTTCACGGATAAGGTGCAGGAGCTTTCCTGGAAGAAAGTGCTGCGCCCGCGCAGTATCTTCTATTTCATTGTCTGGGCGCTGATCGGGCTGACGCTGGTGATCTCGCTTTCCATGCGTCAGCGGATCGGCATCAATGTGCTGCACGACCGGACGCCGCAATATGTGTTGTTGTCCGATGGTTCGATCCGTAACGGTTATACGGTCAAGCTACTTAACATGATCCCGGTTCCGCGTACTTTCCGGCTTTCGATCGAAGGTTTGCCGGGGGCGGAAATCACGGTCCAGGACGAGACACCCGATGCTGATGGCAATTACGATATTCCGGTCGAACCGGATCGCCTGAAAACTCTGCGCGTTTTCGTGACCATGCCGCATAGCGCAATCACCGAGAACCGCAAGGATTACGAAATCGAAGTACGTGATGCGGACGGCGCAGAACACGCGCGCTACAAAGCAACCTTCATGGCTCCGGAGGGCAGATAATGTCAGTGAAAACGAAGACTTCAGGCGCATTCACCGGATGGCACATGCTGGGCATCATGGTTGCATTCTTCGGCGTCATTATCGCCGTCAACGTCACGATGGCTTACAAGGCCGTCAGCAGCTGGAGCGGACTTGTTGTCAAGAACACCTATGTCGCAAGTCAGGAGTTCAACGACAAAGCCGAAACCGGCAAAGAACAGGCGGCGCTTCAATGGCAGTCACAGCCGACCTTCGCAGAAGGTGTATTTACATGGCGCCTGACCGACCGCGAAGGCAAGGCCGTTACTTTGACCGGCGGCACCGTCGACTTCAAACGACCGGTTGGCGACGTGCATGACACCAAAGTCTCTCTCACTGTTGCGGAAGAAGGTGTTCTGACCGCACCGCTTGAGCTTGGCGAAGGCGCGTGGATCATGGAAGTCAATGCCGACGCCAGTAAAGATTATGGCCTTGACGACCCTTATCGCCACATCATCCGTGTTCTGGTGAAGGACAGGAGGATCTTATGAGTTGCTGCGTAGAAAATGCACAGATCGCCACCGTCATTCAGGCTGTTTCGTCGGATGAAATGCAGGTCGCAAGTCGTGCGCTCGGCGACGGACTGCGCCAGCTTGATCTCTCGGTTCCCGGTGTTCATTGCGGTCTTTGCATCAAGACGATCGAAGATACGCTCGGCAAAATCAGCGGTGTTGCCTATGTCCGCGTCAACCTGACAGCGCGACGCGTCACCATTCGCTGGAAGGATGGTGAAACTCCGCCTGATGTTGTCGATCCGCTGCGCCGTCTCGGTTATGAAGCGCATATTTTCGATATGGTGCAGGACAAGGATCCGACCTTTACGCGGCTGTTAATCGCGCTTGGTGTTGCAGCCTTTGCGTCGAGCAATGTGATGCTGTTGTCGGTTGCGGTCTGGTCGGGTGCGGATGCTGCTACCCGCGATATGTTTCACTGGATTTCCGGTCTGATCGCCCTGCCGACCCTGATTTATTCGGGCCGGATTTTCTATGTTTCCGCCTGGAATGCGCTGCGCACCCGTCGCGTGAACATGGATGTGCCCATTGCACTCGCCATTTCGCTTGCCTTCGGCATGAGCGTTTATGAGACAATGAACCATGGCCAGCACGCCTATTTCGACGCTTCTGTCTCGCTGTTGTTCTTCCTGCTGATTGGCCGCACGCTCGATTATCTGATGCGCGCACGCGCACGCTCCGCCGTGCGAGGTCTTGCCCAGTTAAGCCCGCGTGGTGCGGTGGTTATCGGCGATAATGACGAGCGCAACTATCTGCCGGTCAATGAAATCCGTCCCGGAATGCGGATCATCCTTGCCGCAGGCGAACGTGTGCCTGTTGACGCAAAAGTAGAAGACGGTCGTTCAGAGCTTGATTGCGCGATTGCATCAGGCGAAAGCGATGCGGTCCCAGTCGGTCCCGGCTCGGATATTCGTGCGGGAACCATGAACCTTTCCGCTCCGCTCGTCATTCGCGCAACCGCTGAAGCCAAGGATTCCTTCCTTGCTGAAATGGTGCGTCTGATGGACGTTGCCGAAGGTGGTCGCGCTTTTTATCGCCGTCTCGCTGACCGGGCATCGGAACTCTATGTGCCTATGGTGCATACGATTGCCTTTGCGGCCTTTGTCGGTTGGATGATCTATACCGGCGGCGACTGGTATCGCTCGATCTATATCGCGATCTGCACGCTCATCATCACCTGCCCCTGTGCACTGGCGCTTGCGGTGCCAATCGTTCAGGTGGTGGCAGCCCGTCGCCTGTTTGAAAACGGCATCATGATCAAGGACGGCTCTGCCATGGAACGCATGGCGGAAGTAGACACGGCCGTATTCGACAAAACCGGCACGCTGACACTTGGTCAGCCTCGCCTGATCGATCTTGATGCGATAAACCCGAACAATCTCGAGATCGCGTCCGAACTTTCGCTTTATTCGCGCCATCCGCTTTCGCGGGCGCTTGCGCTATTTTCAGGCGCAAAGCCAATGACTGCCTTCACCCGAATTGAGGAAATTCCGGGTTCTGGCATTGAAGCCGAGCTGAACGGCACGATGTATCGGCTTGGCAAGCGCGAATGGGCGGACGGCGATGCGAATGCTGCTGCTTCCGATGGCCCAGAAACCTGCCTCTCCATCGATGGCGAGCTGGTTCAAACTTTCCGCTTTGAAGATCAGCCGCGCGAAGATGCAGCGAGCGCCATCGGTGCGCTGAAGCGCAATGGCTTGAAGCTGGAAATCATTTCCGGCGATAAACAGCCCGCCGTGCAAAAGCTTGCCGCCTATCTTGGTGTTGATCAATATCGCGGCGAAGTTCTGCCTGCGGACAAGTCACAGCTTGTGCAGGAACTGACCAGCAATGGTCGTAAAGTACTGATGGTCGGCGACGGCTTGAACGATGCGCCTGCCCTTGTTGCGGCCCATGTTTCCATGGCGCCGGCAACCGCTGCCGATATTGGCCGTAACGCTGCCGATTTCGTATTCCTGCGCGAAAGCCTCGCTGCCGTGCCGCTGGCTTTTGCCGTGTCAAAAGAAGCAGGCCGGTTAATCAGCCAGAACTTTGCACTTTCCATCGGCTATAATATCATTGCTGTGCCGATTGCGATTTTTGGTTATGTGACACCATTGGTGGCAGCACTTTCGATGTCGCTGTCCTCTATTGTGGTTGTCAGCAACGCCATGCGGCTGAGGGCCGGAAAACAAAAACAGCAGGCGCAGACCACTGTCGCACCTGCTGTTGTTCTCAAGGAAGCGCACAAATGAGCGGACTGCTTTTCCTTATTCCTATTGCGCTTGGCCTGGGTGTTCTGGGCCTTGCAGGCTTTCTATGGTCATTGAAAAACGGTCAGTATGAAGACCTCGACGGCGCCGCCAACCGCATTTTAATCGATGATGACCGCTTTCCCGGAAAGAAGGATGAATCGTTATAACAGAATCCCGATTACGGATTCTGAGTCGTTATAACTTAACGCCCCCTCCCCCCTTTTGCTTGAGCGCTAGCCCGTTATCAAAATAGCTCTGAGATCATTGACATTGGTACCGGTTGGCCCCGGCATAAACAGATCACCGATTGCATCAAATGCGCTCCATGCATCATTGGCGTTCAGCCGCGCCGCGCCATCTTCGCCAGCCTTTTGCAGCCGCGAAACCGTTGTCCCATCGGCAAAGGCACCTGCATTGTCTTCCGAACCATCGATGCCATCTGTATCCGCAGCCAGTGCGTGAATATTCGCATAACCATCAATATCAAGCGCAAAAGCCAGCAGAAACTCGCTGTTGCGGCCACCCTTGCCGCCTTTGGCGCGGATGGTCACAGTGGTCTCACCACCGGAAAGCAGAACAACCGGTTTTTTGAACGGGCGATCACGATCCGCCACTTCACGCGCGATTGCTGCGTGAACATGCGCCACTTCGCGTGCTTCACCTTCCATAGAATCGGACAGGATCACCGCCTCGACCCCATGACGCTCGGCTTCCTTTACGGCTGCTTCCAGCGAAACAGCAGCGGATGCAATCACCCGCACTTCGTTATCGGCAAAGATTTTTTCATCGGGCTTTGGTGCATGAGCCTTCTCGCTTTTGATATGCGCAAGCACGGCATCGGGAAGTTCAAGCTTGTAACGTTCGATGATTTTCAGCGCGTCATCGCGAGATGTTGCATCAGGCACCGTCGGGCCTGAAGCGACAAAAGCAGGATTGTCGCCGGGAATATCGGAAACCACCAGCGAGAAGACTTTTGCCGGATGTGCGTGCGCTGCCAGCCTCCCGCCTTTAATGGTCGACAGATGTTTTCGCACCGCATTCATGGCTGATATCGGCGCACCAGAGGCAAGCAAAGCTTTGTTGACCGCAATCTCGTCGGCAAGTGTCAGACCTTCAGGCGGCGATGGCAGCAAAGCCGAGCCTCCACCAGAAATAAGCGCCACAACAAGATCATCTTCGGTGAGGTTGGACACAGCATCGAACAGCCGTTTTGAGGCCGCAAGCCCGGCATCATCCGGCACCGGGTGCGATGCTTCAATGATCTCGATGGTTTTGCAAGGTGCGCCATAGCCATAGCGCGTGACGACAATGCCTTCGATTGGTGCGTCCTCGCCCTCATGCCGCTCCGCCCATGCGCGCTCGAAAGCGGCTGCCATCTGTGCCGAGCCCTTGCCTGCACCAATCACAATCGTCCGGCCCTTGGGCTTGGCAGGCAGATTGGCGCGAATAACCAGTTCGGGATCAGCAGCCGCAACCGCTGCATCGAACAGACTGGTCAGAAACTTCTTCGGATCGGTGATAGCAGTCATGAGATTCCCGGTATTGATTATTGTTTTTAGAGCGCATCCCGAAAAGTGTGAAAGGGTTTTCGGATAAGATGCGCGTAAGAAAGCGATAATCAGCACTATTTCGTGCTGCGCATATAAAAGCAATGGAGCCGGCCATCTCCCTCCAGATAACCAGCTCCACCCTCTCCCCTCCAGAGAAATCAAACTTGGGGACTAGGCAACATCATGGTTCGCCATGCGTTCCAGTGCGCGCACTAGTCCCGAATGATCGAGACCATCATCACCGTGTGCTGCACAGGAATTGAACAATTCCTGAGCGGTTGCGGTGTTTGGAAGCGAAACGCCGAGAGCCTTTGCGCCCTGCAATGCAAGGTTCAAATCCTTCTGGTGCAGCAAAATTCGGAAACCCGGATCGAATGTGCGCTTGATCATGCGTTCGCCATGCACCTCCAGAATGCGCGATGACGCGAATCCACCCATCAGTGCCTCGCGCACCTTGGCTGGATCAGCCCCCGCTTTGGACGCGAAGACCAGCGCTTCGGCTACGGCTTCAATATTCAGCGCGACAATAATCTGATTGGCGACCTTGGTTGTCTGGCCGTCGCCGCAATCACCAACAAGCGTGATATTTTTGCCCATGAGTTTCAACAGTGGCAGCGCCTTGTCAAAAGCATCCTGCGCACCGCCTGCCATGATGGAAAGGCTGGCATTTTTCGCACCAACCTCGCCGCCAGACACAGGCGCATCGATATATTCGGCACCGGTTGCGCGGACTTTCTTTGCAAACTCCTTGGTTTCAATGGGCGAAATCGAACTCATGTCGATCAGCGTCTTGCCTTTGCCCAAACCTTCGGCAACACCATTTTCGCTGAACAGAACGTCCGCTACCTGTGGGGTATCCGGCAACATGAGAATGATTGTCTCGCATTCGGCTGCGACTGCCTTTGGCGTTTCAAGAACGCTCAGCCCTGCATCGAGCAAATCCTTGTGCGGCGGTTGCGTGTGCTTCGAAGTAAAGAGCTGATGGCCTGCATTTTGCAAATGCTGCGCCATTGGCTTGCCCATGATGCCAAGCCCGATAAAACCAATATTTGTCATAACCGTTCCCCCTATGCGGTAAGCCGTTCGGCTTCATCCTGTTTGAACCAGCCAAGTCCTTCCTCGGTGGTTGTCTTTGGCTTATATTCGCAACCGATCCAGCTCTTGTAGCCAGCATTTTTCAACGCTTCGAACACATATGGATAGTTGATTTCGCCGGTGCCCGGTTCGTTGCGGCCCGGATTATCGGCTAGCTGAACGTGGGCAATCAGCGGCTTGTAGCGTTCATAAGTGGCAATCAGTTCGCCGCGCGTGCGCTGCTGGTGATAAAGATCATATTGAATGAACAGATTGTTGCTGCCCACCTCATCGATGATCGACACCGCCTGTTCGACCGTATTGAGATAAAAGCCCGGAATATCATAGTGATTGATCGGCTCGATCAGCAGGCGAATGCCGTGCTTGCCAAGTTCCTTTGCAGCAAGCCTGAGATTGCTGACGAAGGTTGCGCGCAACACATCCGGGTCAACACCTTGGGGGGCAATGCCTGCAAGGCAATTGACCTGCGAACAGTTAAGTGCTGTCGCATAGTCAATCGCGTCGGCGACGCCGCGGCGGAATTCATCGATACGATCCGGCAGAACCGCGATACCGCGCTCGCCGCCACCCCAATTACCCGCAGGCAGATTGTGCAGCACCTGTGCCAAATTGTGCTTGGCGAGTGCAGCTTTCAGCTCATGGCGGTTGAAGTCATAGGGGAAGAGATATTCCACCCCTGTGAAACCGGCTTTGGCGGCGAGAGCGAAGCGATCCATAAACGGCACTTCGTTGAAAAGCATGGTGAGATTGGCTGCAAATCTTGGCATTTCCGCCTCCTCTATTTTTCTACGCAATTGCGAACGGAAAACCGCTTCACAGTTTTCCTGCAATTGCTCATTTTTAATCCAGCAGCATGGCAATCGCCGTTGGCGCATCTTCGCCACGCTCGGCCAGTTCTTCGAACTCGACCACCTGATCGATATCGGCGCCCATGGAAATATTGGTGACACGCTCAAGGATGAACTCGAGAACGACCGGCACCTGATGTTCTTCCATCAGCGCCTTTGCCTGTTCGAACCCTTCCGCGAACTGGTTCGGGCTTCGAACGCGGATCGCCTTACAGCCGAGGCCTTCGGCAACCGCTACATGATCGACGCCGTAACCCTTTTCCGCATCACCCGATGCATTAATGTTATCGAATGCAAGACTGACCTCGAAATCCATATTAAAGCCGCGCTGCGCCTGACGGATCAGGCCGAGATAGGAATTATTCACGACGACATGAATGTAAGGCAGCTTGTGCTGTGCGCCGACCGCCAGTTCCTCAATCATGAACTGGAAATCATAATCGCCAGACAGGGCAACAATCGGACGATCAGGGTCGGCCGCGCGAACCCCGAGTGCTGCTGGCAATGTCCAGCCCAAGGGACCAGCCTGACCGCAATTGATCCAGTTGCGTGGACGATAAACATGCAGGAACTGCGCACCGGCAATCTGGCTCAGACCAATGGTCGTGACGTAACAAGTGTCGCGGCCAAATGCCTTGTTCATTTCCTCATAAACACGCTGCGGCTTTAGCGGCGTCTGATCGAAATGCGTCTTGCGCAGCATGGTTTTCTTGCGCTCAGCGCATTCCTGCGCCCAGCCAGACCAGTCACGCAGTTTGCCTGCAGACTTCCATTCGGTGGCGACATCCAACAGCAGTTTCAGGGCTTTGCCAGCATCTGAAACAATGCCGAAATCCGGTGCGAAAACGCGGCCGATCTGGGTTGGTTCAATGTCGACATGGATAAATTTGCGATCCTTTTTATAGGTATCGACATTGCCGGTATGACGGTTTGCCCAGCGGTTTCCGATACCGATCACCATGTCGGAGGCCAGTAGCGTTGCATTGCCATAACGTTGCGAGGTTTGAAGGCCACACATGCCCGCCATCAGGCGGTGGTCATCAGGGATGACGCCCCAGCCCATCAGGGTCGGGATAACCGGAATGCCGGTGATCTCAGCAAATTCAACCAGAAGATCGGAAGCATCCGCATTGATGATGCCCCCGCCTGCAACGATTAACGGATGTTCCGCGTCGTTCAACATCGCGATGGCCTTTTCGGCCTGTGCGCGGGTGGCTGAGGGCTTATATGCTTCCATCGGCTGATAGGTATCGATGTCAAACTCGATTTCGGCGAGCTGGACATCGATCGGCAGATCGATCAGCACCGGGCCGGGACGACCCGACTTCATGATATGAAAAGCCTTCTGGAAAACAAAAGGCACCAGTGCTGGCTCCATAACCGTGACCGCCCATTTGGTAACGGGGGCCGCGATCTTGGCAATATCAACTGCCTGAAAATCCTCTTTGTCGAGGCGCGCGCGGGGGGCTTGGCCTGTAACGCAGAGGATTGGAATTGAATCGGCAGAGGCCGAATAAAGGCCGGTAATCATGTCTGTACCAGCCGGGCCGGACGTACCGATGCACAGGCCAATATTGCCATGCTTTGCGCGGGTGTAGCCTTCCGCCATGTGCGAAGCGCCTTCAACATGACGCGCCAGAATGTGACGGATAGAACCCCGTGCCTTCATGGCAGAATAAAATGGGTTGATCGCAGCGCCCGGCACACCGAATGCGCAATTGATCCCTTCTTTTTCCAGCACAAGTACGGCTGCATCGACTGCACGCATTTTGGCCATGTTAATCTCCTCCAGCGGAAAGCTAATCCATAATTAAAAGCTATATCCAAAAAATGGAAATGCATACCATTATATGGAAATAAAGATTTTCAACGGAATGGAGATAATCACCGCACACTTCCCGAGATTACGATCATGGGGTAGTGATGAAAGAACAGGGAATCGGAGGCGGCACATGGAACAGGCAAAAGCAAAGCGCGGCCGCAAGGCAGCGGAGAATGCCGCGCCCTCATCCGTTCAGGTTTTAGATCGCAGTCTCAGGCTTCTGGCGCTCATTGCCGAGAATGACGGCTCGACATTAACCGACCTCGCCGACGCCAGTGGCATGGCTCCTTCGACCGTTCATCGGCTTCTCTCATCGCTCGCCAATCACGGCATGGTTTCGCATGATGTAGAAACCGGCGACTGGACCATTGGCGTCAAGGCTTTCGAGATTGGCAACGCTTTTCGCCGCTTCCGCAAGCTCGGCACGCTGGCGCGGCCCTATCTTAAATCATTGATGGAAACGAGCGGCGAAACCGCAAATATCGGCATTGAGGACGGCGGTGACGTCGTGTTCATTTCGCAGATCGAAAGCCATGCGCCGATGCGCGCCTTCTTCCGCCCAGGTCGTCGCGGTCCAATCCACGCCTCGGGTATCGGCAAGGCAGTTCTGTCCACATGGTCGGATACGGAAATAGCGCGCACGCTCTCTGGAAGAACGCTTGAACATTTCACGCAGCGCACGCTCAACACCTTACCCGCATTGCTGAAAGATATTCAGGCAACGCGCACACGCGGTTGGTCGATTGACGATGAAGAACATACGCTCGGCATGTGCTGCATCGCGGCGCCCATTTTCAACGAATATGGCGAAGCGATTGCTGGCATTTCTGTCTCCGGGCCTGCAGTGCGCTTGCCCCGACAAAAGCTTGACGAACTTGGGCCATTGATCCGCTCAACAGCCGATGAGCTGACCCGCAACATGGGTGGCAAGCGACCGGAAGAGTTGTAAAAACAGAAGAACCCGCAGCAGATCGCTCTGCTACGGGCCCTCCCTCTCCCTCCTCCAGAGATTTTTTAGCCGAGTTCCGATTTCAACGGCTTGCCTGCAACATAGGTCTCGACAATCGCGCGATCATCGCCAACCGTTTGCAACAGGAATAACTCCTGCTCAAGCGTAGCCCCTGCGGCCATGCGCAGCCGCATCGGCGATGTGGCAGCTGAATCCAGCACCACAATATCGGCTTCCGTGCCCTCGTCGAGCGTGCCGATCTTGTCTTCCATCGACAGCGCGCGGGCGTTGCCGAGTGTCATCATGTAGAATGACTGGAACGGGTTGAGGCGGCTTCCACGCAATTGCAGAACCTTGTAGCCCTCGTCCATCGTGCGCAGCATCGAGAAGCTGGTGCCGCCGCCAACATCAGTAGCAACTGACATACGCACGCCCGATGCTTTAAGGCGATCACGGTCGAACAGGCCAGAACCGAGAAACAGGTTCGACGTCGGGCAGAAAACGGCAATCGAGCCGGTCTCTGCCATCACCTTCACTTCGCGTTCTTCTAGATGGATGGAATGGCCCAACAAGGTCTTGCTGCCCAGCAAACCATAATGCTCGTAGATGCCTAGATAATCAGGCGCATCCGGGTAAAGCGATTTTGTGAACTCAATCTCTTCGTGATTTTCCGAAAGATGTGTCTGGATGAAGCATTCAGGATGCTCGCGTGCCAGAACCTGACTGGCTTCAAGCTGCTCAGGCGTTGACGTGATCGCAAAACGCGGCGTGATCACATAATCAAGGCGATCTTTGCCATGCCAGCGGGCGATCAACTGCTTGCTGTCATCATATCCCGATTGAGCCGTATCACAGAGTGCTGGTGGTGCATTGCGATCCATCATCACCTTACCGCCAAGCATACGCATATTGCGATGCTGCGACGCGCGGAAATAGGCATCGACGCTCTGCGGGTGTACCGAGCAATAAGCGACGGCGGTGGTAGTGCCATGGCGGATCAATTCGTCCAGAAAGCGCTCAGCGATAAATTCCGCGTGCTGCTCATCGGCGAATTTCTGCTCTGCCACGAATGTATAGGTGTTGAGCCATTCAAGGAGATTGGCCGCATAGGACGCGACAACCTGTGTCTGCGGATAATGGATGTGTGTATCGATGAAACCCGGCAGAATAAGATGCGGGCGATGGTCGGCAACTTGCACGTCATGGCCTGCTTCAGCGCTCACATCAGCATAGTCGCCCAGGCGCGCAATGCGGCCATTTTCGACAAGCACGGCACCGTCTTCGATATATTGATAGGATTGAGCATCATCCAGACTCTGCGGTTCGTCACGAAAAGTCAGCACGCGGCCACGGATGAGAAGTTTGGTCATTGTTATTTTGCTCCAGAAGTCGCGGATTCATACCAGGAAGCGAGCAGCTTGCGCTCCTCATTACTTACCCCGGTGACGTTGGCAGGCGGCATGGCATGGGAACGACCGGCCTGCAAATAGATTTCGCGCGCATGGGCCGCGATATCTTTATCTGTTTCAAGAACCACACCTTTTGGCGGCACGATGATGCCTTCCCAACCTGGCTCTTTGGCGTGGCACATCGCACAACGTCCCAGAACAGTATCCCGCACTTTTTCAAAGTGCGGGTCTGAGATGAAAGTCTGCTGTAGCGATGAAACCTTTTGTTCTTCCGGCTCTCCGGTCAGAATTTTCGGCACGGTCGACAGCCACATGATGATAATGAACAGGATAACCGTCACCAGCCATGTCCAAGTCGGGCTACCCTTACGAGCGTGCTGGGTGTTGAACCAGTGGCGGATCGTGACACCCATCAGGAACACCAGCGATGCGATGATCCAGTTGAATTCGGTTCCGAAGGCCAGCGGATAGTGGTTCGACAGCATCAAGAACAGAACCGGCAGCGTCAGATAGTTGTTATGCGTTGAGCGCTGCTTGGCGATCTTGCCGTATTTCGGGTCTGGTTTGCGACCGGCAATCAGATCAGCCACCACGATTTTCTGGTTCGGAATGATGACCATGAACACGTTGGCAGACATGATTGTCGCGGTAAAAGCTCCCAGATGCAGGAAAGCTGCACGACCCGTAAACAGATGCGTATAGCCCCAGGCCATCACCACCAGAATGCAGTAGAGAATGACCATCAGGAGCGTATCGCTCTTGCCGAGCATCAGCTTGCAGATGGTGTTATAGGCGATCCAGCCAAACGCCAGCGAAGCGATCGAAATAGCGATTGCCGTCGGCGCCGATACATCGAGCACATTCGGATCAACCAGATAGAGATCGGCGCCCGCATAATAGACGATGCAGAGCAAAGTGAAGCCCGACAGCCATGTGGCGTAGGATTCCCATTTGAACCATGTCAGATGCTCTGGCATCTCAGCGGGGGCAACCAGATATTTCTGGATATGATAGAAGCCACCACCATGGACCTGCCATTCTTCGCCATAAGCGCCGACGGGCAAGCCCGGACGCTGACGAAGTCCTAAGTCCAGCGCGATGAAATAGAAAGACGAGCCGATCCACGCAATCGCGGTGATGACGTGTAGCCACCGCACTGCGAAGCCCAGCCAGTCCCAGGCCACGGCAAGATCATACATCCGGTACTCCCATTCTCAGAGCGCGTCGCGTCCAGAAGGACGCATAAAGGACACTCTGTCTTGTTTTGTTGCCGCATCATGTTTTCCAAAAATCCATTATTGATTTTTGGCCCAATGCGGCGGCCCCATTGTTCGTTACTTTATTATGTGCCAAAGCTTTGCACCAATGGGAACGTCACAACACGACCATCACTTTCAAAAAAATCTAGACAATCGTGGAGGGGACGCATGTCTTATCTTGATAATCTGCGCGTTTTTGTGCGCGTTGTCGAATTGGGGAATTTGTCAGCAGCAGGCCGTGACCAGCGTGCTTCGCCAGCTGTTGCAAGTAATCGAATCAAGGAGTTGGAGAAGCATCTTGGTGTGCGTCTCTTCAACAGAACGACACGCAAGCTGACGCCAACCGAGCATGGCCGCATATTTTATGATGGTGCTTTAAAGATCCTCGAAGCAGTGGATGAAGCCGAAGCAGCTGTCGCAGAACTTGCCAAGAATCCCAAAGGTTCGATTCGCATTACAGCACCTCTGGGACTCGGCCGGAGGCTGATCGCATCGGGAATTCCGGAGTTTCACGACAAATATCCGGACATAGAAGTGCGCCTGCGACTATCTGACCATGAGATAGACATCATGAGCGAAAGCGTTGATGTTGCTTTCAAATTAGGCGTTCTGGAAAATTCCAACTTGCGGATGCGCGGTATTCTGAACTGCGAACGTGTGATCTGTGCTGCACCTGAATATCTGGAAAAGCATGGCACGCCACAGTCGCCGGAAGAGCTTTTGGGCGACAAATATGATTGCCTTCTGCTGCGGTTTCCCGGCTCCAAAGAGTTTTACTGGTCGCTGCAAACGCCGGAAGGTCTGCGCAAGTTCGAAGTCACTGGTCCTTACGACTCCGATGATGGCGACGTATTGACGCAATGGGCGCTTGGTGGGCGCGGAATCATCAACAAACCGCTGTTTGAGGTGAAGGAATATATCCGCGATGGGAGGCTTGTGCCAATTCTTGAGAGCACGCCGCCAGCGTCGATTCAGCTTGCTGCGATCTATCCGCACAAGCGGTTTCAGGACCCGAAGGTCCGTCTGATCATCGATTTCATGACGGAACGCTGCCAGCGCTTGATCCGCGAAGCACTGGCTTAAAGCGCCGTGCGCCCTTTTGGGCGCACAAAGGTCGCTCTAACTCTTTGCTTTTATCGCATTATCCAACACACAACCGCTTCGCACTTTTGCTGGAAATACGGTAAATAACGCCCGCCTGATCAATTGAATTAGGCGGGTTGTAAAACTTTGCTGGAAACGAGCACGGCGGTTAAAACTTCTGCTGCAGCCAATGCGGCAATGACTTCCGGGCGCTTGTCTTTCACGACTGAGCCGCCAACCGGACAGACGAGATTTTCAAATAAATCATCGCTACCGATTTCGCGTTTCAACCAATTTTTGAAAGTGGCTTTTTTGGACTTCGAGCCGATCATGCCGATATAGAGAGCATCGTCGCGCTGTAAAGCCTCTGCCACGATCAGGAAATCAAGCGCATGGTCATGGGTCAGCACGATGAAGGCGCTGCCGGGCGGTGCCGATCGCACGACCTGTTCCGGCATAGCGGCAAGACAGGTTTCGACGCCGGGAGCATCCACCGCCATAAGCTCCGCTTCACGCGTATCCACCAGAATAACCCGTACAGGTGTCAGCGATAGCGAATAGGCCAAAGCATCGCCCACATGGCCCGCACCAAAGACATAGATATGCGGACGAGTGGCGATTTCGGCATCAACTTTGGCAACAAGATCCTCAGCCAGCCCTCGGTTAACCCGCCGGAAGATTAGGCCCACGCGGCCACCGCAGCATTGGCCAATTTCCGGGCCAAGAGGCACATCCATCGGGGAATCTCTACCGCCAGCCAGGATTTTGCGGGCATGGTCAATCGCCATATATTCGAGCTGGCCACCGCCGATAGTGCGGAAAATCATGTCTCGGGCGACAAGCATCCAAGCACCTGCATCACGCGGTGCAGAACCTTTCACATCAGTGACTTCGATCAGAACACTGTCGGGCCGTTTATTGAGAAACGCCCTTATGTCGTCCCGCCTGCCCAGCATCGCATCAGCCTTTCTGACTTCGTAAACGCTCGATAGCCATCAGCACGCGCTCGGGCGTTGCTGGCGCATCAAGGCGCGGACTGATTTTGTGATCGGCAACACTGGCAACCGCGTCCGACAGCGCATAAAGCACAGACATGCCATGCGGCAGCGGCGGTTCACCCACGGCCTTGGAGCGGTGGATCGTTGGCTCATAAGCCTCCGACCAGTCGGTCAGTGCCACATTGAAAATCTTCGGACGATCTGATGCCAGCGGGATCTTGTAGGTTGACGGTGCATGTGTACGCAGTCGGCCTTTGTCGTCCCAGACAAGCTCTTCCGTAGTCAGCCAGCCCATGCCCTGCACGAAACCGCCTTCAATCTGGCCGAGATCGATGACGCGGTTGAGCGACCGCCCGGTATCATGAAGAATATCAGTGCGTTCCACCACATATTCGCCGGTCAGCGTATCGACGGAAACTTCCGAGCAGGCGGCACCATAGGCGTAATAGTAAAAAGCGTGGCCTTTACCTTTGGCGCGATCCCAGTGGATTTTTGGTGTCTTGTAATGACCCGATGCTGAAAGTTGCACGCGCCCGATATAGGCCTGCTTCACCAGATCGTTGAAGCTGATCTCCTGATTGCCCACCCGAATACGGTTGGGCAGAAACACGACTTGATCTTCCGGCACCTGATATTGCTGGGCTGCAAAATGAAGAAGGCGCTTCTTGATCTGACGCGCCGCATCCTGTGCGGCCATACCATTCAAATCAGCACCGGACGATGCCGCCGTAGGCGCTGTGTTTGGCACTTTCGCGGTCGTTGTTGCGGTGATCTTCACGCGATCAAGATCGATCTGGAATTCTTCGGCTACAACCTGCGCCACTTTCAGATGAAGCCCCTGCCCCATCTCCGTGCCGCCATGGTTCATATGCACCGAGCCGTCATTATAGACATGCACCAGCGCGCCTGCCTGATTGGATTCCGTCTTGGTGAAGGAGATGCCAAATTTCACTGGCGTCAGTGACATGCCGCGTTTGACATAGCGGCTTTTGGAGTTGAATTCTCGGATTGCCTCGCGGCGCTTCGCGTAATCAGCACTTTCCTCAAGCTCGGCAACGATACGCTGAATGATGCAGTCTTCCACCTTCTGGTGATAGGGCGTCACATTGCGCGTGCCACCTTCGGTGCCCATGGCATCGTAGAAATTGAGCTTGCGAATTTCGAGCGGGTCTTTGCCGACAGCAAAAGCCACTTCCTCAATCACGCGCTCGGCCCCCACCATGCCCTGCGGACCGCCAAAACCTCGGAATGCCGTGTTGGACACGGTATTGGTATAAAGCGGTGCCGACTGTGCATGAACGGCAGGGAAGAAATAGGCATTGTCGCAATGAAACAGCGCGCGATCACCCACCGGACCGGACAGGTCGGCAGAGAAACCTGCATTCAGTGCAAACATATAATCGACACCGAGGATATTGCCCTCATCGTCGAAACCGACTTCATAATCGATCATAAAATCATGCCGCTTGCCGGTCGAGGTCATATCCTCATCACGATCAAGACGAACTTTAACGGCGCGCTTGTGCTTCTTGGCTGCGATAGCAGCAATGGCTGCCCATTGATTGGCCTGTGTTTCCTTGCCACCAAAGCCGCCGCCCATACGGCGCACTTCAACTGTCACCGAATGGCTCGGCACACCCAGCGCATGGGCGACCAGATGCTGGGTTTCACTTGGCCCCTGCGTTGAGCAATAGATGGTCACATCGTCATCTTCTCCGGGGATGGCAAGCGAGGCCTGCCCTTCAAGGTAGAAGTGATCCTGCCCACCGACTTTCATACGCGCTTTGACCTTGCGCGGTGCGTCATCAATGGCTTTGCGGGCGTCACCACGATTGAGCGTCAGCGGCGTGAAAACCAGCTTATCCTTGTAACCATCGAGACCAGAAATCGAGAACAAGCCCGGCATTTCTTCATATTCGACCTTGGCAAGACGGGCTGCGCGGCGCGCCTGATCACGCGTGCGGGCAACAACCGCAAAAATCGGCTGACCGTGGAACTGAACATTATCAACCGCGAAGATCGGATCGTCGTGCATCCCCGATGGCGAGACGTCGTTTTCGCCCGGTACATCTTTATAAGTCAGCACATCAACGACACCGGGAGCAGCGCGCACGGCAGACAGGTCCGTAGCATTGATCTTGGCATGGGCGACGGTCGAGAAGCCGACGCCGATATGCAGCGTGCCTTCAGGTTCCGGAATATCGTCGATATAGACCGCTTCGCCTGTCACATGCTTGTGGGCGGAATCATGACGCTGATCGGTCGCAACACCACCCTTAATACGGGCGGCTTTGATTGCGTTTGCAGGATGCTTGTTCATGTCACCCTCCTTATGCAGCTTCAACGTTTGGCTTACGCAAAGGTTCGCTTTCGCCTTGCGTTTCAGCATAGAAGCGGCGGAGCAAATTCTTCGCAACCAGCAAACGATAATCGGCTGTAGCGCGCATATCGCTTAGAGGCTGATAGTCGAGACCATAGGCTTCGAGTGCGGCTTCAACGCTCTCCTCATTCCAAGGTTTACCCATCAGCGCTGCTTCCACATTGGATGCCCGCTTGGGCGTTGCGGCCATGCCGCCATAGGCGATACGGATGGATGCGACTTTACCTTGCGTATCGAGCGTCAGATGGAAGGCACCGAGCGTTGCTGTGATATCCTCTTCAAACCGTTTGGAAATCTTGTGAATGGCAAACTGACTGCCTTCAAGCGGCACCGGCACATGCACGGCTTCCACAAACTCACCGTGCTGACGATCCTGCTTGCCATAGGCGATGAAGAACTCTTGCAGAGGAATAGTACGACGCTCTCTTCCCTTGCGGAGCGTGAGCTTTGCATCAAGCGCGATCAATGGCGGCGGCGTGTCGCCAATCGGCGAACCATTGGCGATGTTGCCGCCGATGGTGCCCATATTGCGTACTTGTTCACCACCAATGCGGTTGATGAGGCTTCCCAGCGCTGGAATTCGCTGTGCCAAAAACGAAAAGGCTTCCGTATAGGTGACGCCTGCACCAATGGTGATGACGCCATCTTCTTCGCTCATTGTGCGCAGTTCATTGAGATGCCCAATAAAGATGACCGGCGAAATATCGCGCATCATCTTGGTGACCCAAAGGCCGACATCGGTTGAACCGGCAACGATTGTCGCCTTGGCTTCGGCTGCATAAACAGTGGCAAAATCATCAAGATCGGCAGGCACGACCAGACGATCTTTACCACTACCCACTTCAACCCGCGCGCCATCACGCAATTCCGTCAACTGGCTGATGACATGCGCACGCTCAACAGCAAGCGGATCGTCCATCAAAGTGCCGTAGTCAGAAATCACACGCGCTGCACGCATGATCGCTTCATAGCCGGTGCAGCGGCAAAGATTGCCTTGCAGCGCCTTTTCAATTTGAGCATCCGCAGGCTTTGGATTGCGCATCCACAGACCATAAAGCGACATGACGAAGCCCGGCGTGCAGAAGCCGCATTGCGAACCGTGAAAATCGATCATCGCCTTTTGCACCGGATGCAAGCCACCGTCGGAACCGCGCAGATGCTCGATGGTGACGACATGACAACTATCCAGCGAGCCCACGAAGCGGATGCACGCATTCACGCTTTCATAGACGAGTTCATCACCAACGATCTTGCCGACCAGAACCGTGCAAGCACCACAATCGCCCTCGCCGCAGCCTTCCTTGCTGCCACGCAGTTTGCAGGAAAGACGCAGATAATCGAGCAAGGTTTCTGTCGGCGAAACGCGGTCGAGCTCAACTGTCTCGCCGTTCAGCAGAAAGCGGATATTATGTCTGACTGCTTGACCCATATCGCTCAGCTCCCGCGATAGGTTGAATAGGAAAATGGCGAAACCAGAAGCGGCACATGATAATGCGCCTTTTCGTCGGAAACACCAAAGCGTAGCGGCACCACATCCAGAAACGGGATCGCATCATCGCTTTTGCCGAAATATTCGCCGACATGGAAAAGCAGCTCATATGAACCAGAATGTAGCGCATCGCCCGCAAGCAGCGGCGCATCACAGCGACCATCAGCATTGGTGCGGATTTCGCGCAGAATCTCTGCCTGCTGATTCTCGATGCGGCGTAATTCGATACGCAGATTTGCGGCTGGTTTACCACTGACCGTATCAAGGACATGCGTCGTTAACCGGCCCTGACCGCTTGCTTGGCTTCCCATTTGTACTCCTGCCGCCTGCACGATTCTTCCGACATCACCGTTAGAACCATTGCAAGCACTTGTTTTTATGTGGTTTATTTCGCGCGACATTCAAGCCATTGCGAACCGCACTTGTTCCCGATTGTGAGTATTTACCTAAGTCCTGTCTTGGGAAAGATGATAATCGTTGGATGTCTTTCAAAATTTTGAGGGGGAATGGTCCGCGTAAATCTTTATTATCATAGGCAAAACAGACAAAAACCGAGGGAATTCCATATGAGTTATCCGCGCAATCTGGTTGGCTATGGCCGCAACACACCGGACCCACAATGGCCGGGTGGAGCCAATATAGCGGTGCAGTTCGTCGTCAACTACGAAGAAGGCGGCGAAAGCTGCATCCTCGATGGCGATCCGGCGTCCGAATGCCTGCTTTCGGAAATCGTCGGCGCGCAGGCATGGAACGGCCAGCGCAACCTCAATATGGAGTCCATTTACGAATATGGGGCCCGCTCGGGCTTCTGGCGTTTGTGGCGCGCGTTCACGCGACGCAACATGCCGGTGACTGTCTATGGCGTGACCCTTGCCATGGAGCGCAATCCCGAGGCCATCAGCGCCATGAAGGAAGCCGACTGGGAAATCGCCAGCCACGGCCTGCGCTGGTGGGAATATAAGGATGTACCCGAAGAGGTAGAACGCGAACATATTCGCGAAGCCGTGCGTCTGCACACGGAGATTACCGGCTCGCGTCCACTCGGCATCTATCAGGGCAAGCCTTCGGATAACACGCTGAAGCTGGTGATGGAGGAAGGCGGTTTCCTCTATTCAGCTGATTCCTATGCCGATGAACTGCCTTATTGGGTGAAAGGGCCAAAGGGTCCGCATCTGATCGTGCCTTATACGCTCGACACCAATGACATGCGCTTTGCCACGCCACAGGGCTTTAACTCCGGCGATCAGTTCTACACCTACCTCAAAGACACATTCGACGTGCTTTATCGCGAGGGTGCAGAAGGCGCGCCAAAGATGATGTCAATTGGCCTGCATTGCCGTCTGGTCGGGCGGCCAGGTCGTGTGGCAGCACTTGAACGCTTCCTTGATTACGTACAGAGCCATGACAAGGTGTGGGTTGCCAAGCGCGTGGATATTGCGCGTCACTGGCACGAACATCACAAGCCGAAACACGTCGATGTTGTGCCGTCCAAGGCCAGCAAAGCGGATTTTGTTGCACGCTATGGCGGGATTTTCGAGCACTCGCCATGGATTACCGAACGCGCCTACGACACCGGCCTGACGGAACTGGCCGATTCTGCATCCGGTCTTCATACGGTTCTGGTCCGGGCATTCCGCGCTGCATCAGACGATGAAAAGCTCGGTGTGTTGCGTGCCCATCCCGATCTTGCAGGAAAGCTTGCGGCGGCCAAACGCCTTACACCAGAATCCACATCTGAGCAGGCATCTGCCGGTCTTGATGCTCTGACGGATGATGAACGCAAGACATTCACCGAACTCAACGACGCCTATACCAATAAGTTCGGCTTCCCGTTCATCATCGCGGTCAAGGGCCGCAACCGCCATGAGATTCTCGATGCGTTCAAACGGCGCGTCGAAAACAGCAAGCAGGCGGAGCTGGAAACAGCATCCGAACAGGTCGAGCGCATCGCGCTGCTGCGGCTCAAAGATATTCTTCCCGAAACACTGTATTGATCAGAGGCAACAATGAGCCGTAATTATTACGCACCGACCGGTGGCCTGCCGCCACAGACGCAAATTCTGACTGATCGCGCGATGTTCACCGAAGCCTATGCGGTTATTCCAAAAGGCACATTCAGCGATATCGTCACAAGCTTCCTGCCCTTCTGGGACAAAACACGGCTATGGATCATCGCTCGCCCACTATCGGGTTTTGCCGAGACTTTCTCTCAATATATTATGGAAGTGCAGCCCGGCGGTGGCAGCGACCGCGCAGAGCTTGATGACGGCGCACAGGGTGTGTTGTTCGTTGTCGAAGGCGAAATCACCGTCACGCTTTCAGGCAAAGACCATGTACTGACAGAAGGCGGCTATGCCTACCTGCCGCCAAAAAGCAGCTGGACGCTTCGCAACAATTCAAGCGCCGTCGCGCGCTTCCATTGGGTGCGCAAGGCTTATGAAAAGGTCGACGGTCTTGACGTACCGGAGCCGCTTTTCCTTAATGAGAAGAACATTGCACCGACGCCGATGCCCGACACCAATGGCGCATGGGCCACGACGCGCTTTGTCGATCCAAACGATCTGCGTCACGATATGCATGTGACAGTCGTGACCTTCGAGCCGGGCGGCGTCATTCCCTTTGCCGAAACCCATGTGATGGAACACGGGCTTTATGTGCTGGAAGGCAAGGCTGTCTATCGCCTCAATCAGGACTGGGTGGAAGTGGAAGCGGGCGATTTCATGTGGCTGCGCGCCTTCTGCCCGCAGGCTTGTTATGCTGGCGGACCAGGCAAATTCCGCTACTTGCTTTACAAGGACGTCAATCGTCATATGAAGCTGTCGCGATAATAGCGCAAATAAAAGTGGCGGGCCTAACATGATCGTCAAGCCCGCCGCAGCCATTTTCCGACTGGAGATCAGAATTTAAAATTGCGCAGTCCTTCTACGCTATCCAATGGCATCTCGTGATGTATTTGATCGAATATTAAATTCAAAATCACATGTATTTTTTCATAGATATATGAAAACAGATAAGTATTAATGTGTTAATTCAAAAATAAGTATTGCCGCCACAATATGTGGCGGCAATACTTTGTATTAGAACGACCGCTGGAAGCGAACCATACCCTGCCAAGCATCCTTGCCTTTTAGGTAAGACTTGTCGTCCTGCCACTTGGTGTAGGAAACTTCTGGCGTAACAGTAAAGCCAGGAACCAGCTCGTAGGCGACATTTGCGGTTGCTGCAAATGTGCTGCTGCCATCATATGCAGCCTGCGCATTGAGGGTTGCCTGTTCGGTTGCCTTGAAGGATGCACCGCCCCAAACGGCCCAATCACCACCCCAAGTGCCGTAGAAGCTGCTGATCGCACGAACCTGTCCGAGAACATTGCCCGAACCATCTGTTACGTTCATGTACTGGTCCTTGTTGGACTTATATCCGCCCATAGCCCAGATCGAGAACTGATCGGTGATGTTTAAATCAGCGCGAACCTTGCCAGCCCATTCTTCATTGCGGGCGTCATAAGCTGCGACTGCAGCAATCTTACCCCAACCCTGCTCATACTTCAGGCCGCCAACGACATGAGGCGTATAATCCTTGATGGCGCCGTTGTAACCATACTTGCCATCGGTATCGACGTTGTTGCCCTGTTCAAGCGACAGAATTGCCGAGAAGCCGTTACCAGCATTGAATGTGTAGCTGATCAAACCTGTGCGATAGCCACCTGCAAGGATGACGTCGTCGTTGATGACATTGCCGAGATAGCCCGGAAAGGTGACGAATGCAGATTCGTCGAGACCTACGCGGAGACCACCAAGCTCGATATAGCCGTAACGCAGTTCACCGGACGTACCGGGCGTACCATTGCCCCAATCATATCGCGTTTCAGCATAGGTCTTGAGAGTTCCCAGCTCGGTTTCAGAAGCAGTCGAAAGGCGCAGCGTGAAGCGGGCTTTATTATCCCAGGTCTTACGCTCGTAGTCTTTGCCACCAATCGCAGCACCGTCACGATCTGTAAATCCGCGACCGTAAACATCATCACCGCCGGTCAGATCATAGCGGACATAACCAGATACGCGCAGGCAAGTCTCAGTTCCCGGGATGTAGAAGTAGCCTGCTCCATAAGCATCGCATACGCGTACATATTCTACGTGTTCTGGCTCGGGAGCCACAACGGCATCAGCTGCATTCGCAGCAGCAGTTCCCACCGCGATAGTTGCCACTGACCCGAGAAGAAGTCCCTTAATAGTCATTTTGAAAATGCCTCCAGCAAATCTAAGTTAATTAATGCAAATGACTGATAGAATAGAAAACTCAACAATCTCAATTGCAACTTTTACAATTTCAAAATTATCGAATATTGTGTGTTAATTTAAACACTATTTAGAATTACATTGAAATATAGCAATTTTTATCAAAAATAGTACACCCTATATGTTGCTACATACGAATCGTTGCCTATAAATTAATGGCATTGATTTTAAAATATTGAGATTCACCAATTACATTGATGCTCACACCGTATTCATAAAAAACCATCACTCCCGATGAATTAAGTATTCACCAGTATATATTAATTAATGTTTTTAGATAATTCATATTTCATAATTTACTTATATTTATTATTCTGCAAATATATTTCTATTGTAAAAGAATTAACCTCATGTACACTGGCATTGGAAAGGTTTGATTTCGAGTTAAAACCTTTTAAAAAATGCCCATTAACAGAGAATCTATTTATGAAAATCTATCGCCAAATCGGTCTCACAATAGGCTTTGCCGTAATCTCGAGCCTTCCCGCTATTGCTGCACCTCTCCCTGGTGGGGCCAGCACTTTGCAGGAAACCTATGAGGATTGGACAGTTTCCTGTCAGTCTGCAAAAGACAACACAGTTTGCGCCGTCCGCCAGGATCAAAGCAGTACGCAGACCGGTCAGCGCGTCCTGACGGTCGAGTTGCGCAATATGAACGGCGGCAAAGTCGAAGGTGTCATTCTGATGCCATTTGGCCTTGACCTCGCAAAAGGTTCCACTCTCAAGATCGACGAAGTTGATGGCCCGCATTTGACTTTTTCAACGTGCTTGCCGCAGGGCTGTCTGGCGCCAGTTAGTTTTGATGCCAAGCAGGTCGCCTCGCTCAAGGCTGGTACAAATTTGAACGTCAGCGCGACTGCACTCAGCCCAAGCCAGGCTGTCGCTTTCAAAATTTCATTGAAAGGCTATGGTGCAGCGCTCGACCGTATTATTGCACTTACGAAATAATAGGGGGCATTTGATTTTAGCGGATACATAACGATATCCGCAGCATCAAAGATCACGCCGTACGGCTTCCACCGTACGGTTTTTTTGCACCCTTGATGCGCACTAGAGCACCGTGCGTCCTTTTGGGCGCGGGGTGCTCTAACACGTTATATTTACATCATAATTTTACCCTAAACTGATTCAAGTTTAAGGAATAATATAATAGGCTAAGGTTCAGTCCTTAAACTGCACCTATGCGCTTGAGCGATCGACGCCAGCGCATGGTCATCAGCACCGAAACAATAGCAAGCCCTGCTGCCAGACCAAGCCAGACACCCGCACCGCCAAGCTTGAACTGGAATGCCAGCAGCGCGCCCAACGGCAGGCCCACACCCCAATATCCGACCAGCGCCAGATACATCGGAACACGCGTGTCACGCAGACCACGCAACATGCCCGCTGCAACCGCTTGCGCGCCATCGACAATCTGAAACAGTGCAGCAAGCGCCAGGAACGTGACCGCGAGTTCGATAACGGCGAAGTTTTCCGGGTCCTTAAGGTTGAGAAATACGCCGATAAACAGGCGCGGGATGAGAATCATCAGCAGGCCCATGATCGCCATAAAGCCGACGCCAAGCGCATAGGCGCTCCAACCTGCATAGGCCACGGCCTGCGGATCACCACGACCATAAGCACGACCAACACGCACGGTTGCTACCTGACCAAATCCAAGCGGCACCATGAAGCTGAGCGATGCCACCTGAATGGCAACCGCATGGGCTGCCATGGCTGTCGGCCCGATATAGCCCATCATGACGACGGCTGCGTAAAAGATCGAGGTTTCAAATACGAAGGTCAGCGCCATCGGAAAACCGATGCGCCATAGCTCAATCAGGCGTGGCCAATCCGGACGCCAAAAGCGACCGAACAAGCGATAGCGGCGGAAACGGTGATGGCGCACGGTGATAATGGCCATGCCAAGGAACATCATGATGCTCGACAGCGTGGTGGCGATACCCGCACCATGCAGTTCCATACGCGGGAAGCCAAAATGGCCGAAAATCAATGTCCAGCCCGCCAGCGCGTTGAACCCGATGGCAGCAGCCGCAATCAATAGCGTCCACATCGGCTTTTCCATCGCCGCAAAGAAAGAGCGCAGCACTATGTAGAAGAGATATGGCAACAGCGCCCATTGCAGCGTGTGCATGAAATCCGTTGAGCGTGCCGCAATATCCGGCTGCTGACCGAGGAAGAGGAAAATCTCCTCGCAATGCCAGAGCACAATCCAGATTGGGACCGAGATGATGATCGCTGACCACATGCCCTGACGCACGGTACGGCGAACATCGCGCACCGAATGCCGATTCTTGCCGAGCGCGATGGCAATCATCGGCATGACAGCCGAGACAAGGCCCATCGAGAAGATCATCAGCGTATGATAAAAACTGGTCGCAAGCAGCGCCGAGGCAAGCGTATCCTTGCCCAGTCGCCCGATGAAAATCACATCAGTTGCCGTCAATGCCGCTTGCGAAAGATTGGTTAGAATCAGCGGCCAGCCCAGTTTAAGGGCTGTCGACATTTCCAGGGTCCAGCGCTGCACGCTGTTCAATTGTGGCTCGCGAAAGCCCGCATCAACTGTATTGGTCACAAGTTACTCCCCGAACTGTCCGGGGCCGTCAATCCGCCAGACAATCCATAGCCAGAACACGCGCCATGACGTCAGAGACCATGTCAATCTGAGGAATTTAGCATCGTGATACGAATATCGATCGCCCCATGCCGACTAAGAGCGTTCATCGCTAAAAGCGACTTCGCCCCAACTTTTCGGATTGTTCAATTTCTATTGGGAACGTTGTGTATGTTCCAGAAATTGATCCGGAGCCAAGCGGGCTGCGCATCGATTTGCACAAAATTGGAGCACAATGGATATCAGACTTGCACAAAGAAGCAACACATCTCGAGAAGTAAATTCTCAACTGCTGACATGCGTGGAAATCGATTCCCAACATGTCGCAAAATGGCACTTTTCCGTCCGCATTTCAGTTGACCGCGACGCCGCGTGATTTACCAATAGTGGCGATGCGAATTTGCGAGGAAAGCCATGCGTAGTACCAAAGTCATCCACATTGTTGGTTGTCATGCAGAAGGTGAAGTCGGTGATGTTATTGTCGGTGGCGTGGCTCCTCCTCCTGGCGATACCGTGTGGGAGCAGTCGCGTTTCATTGCCAGCGACGAGGCCTTGCGCAACTTCGTGTTGAACGAGCCGCGTGGCGGCGTGTTTCGCCATATCAATCTGCTGGTCCCGCCCAAAGATCCGCGCGCGCAGATGGGGTTCATCATCATGGAACCCGCTGATACCCCGCCAATGTCGGGTTCCAACTCGATCTGCGTCTCCACTGTTCTGCTGGATAACGGCATCATCCCGATGCAGGAACCGATAACCCGCATGGTGCTGGAAGCGCCCGGCGGAATCATTGAAGTGGAGGCGGAATGTCGCAACGGCAAGGCCGAGCGCATCAGTGTCCGCAACGTGCCGTCCTTTGCAGATCGTCTGGATGCTTCATTGGAAGTTGAAGGGCTTGGCACAATTACCGTCGATACTGCTTATGGCGGCGACAGTTTCGTCATTGTCGATGCGACGCATATAGGCATGAAGATCGAGCCGGGTCAGGCGCGTGAACTGGCCGAGATCGGCGTGAAGATCACCAAAGCCGCCAATGAACAACTCGGTTTCCGCCATCCTGAGAAAGACTGGAACCACATTTCATTCTGCCAGATCACTGAACCAGTGACACGCGATGGCGACGTACTCACCGGCGTCAACACCGTGGCGATCCGCCCGGCCAAGCTCGACCGTTCGCCAACTGGCACTGGCTGTTCAGCGCGCATGGCCGTATTGCACGCCAAGGGCCAGATGAAAGTCGGTGAAAGATTTATCGGCAAATCTGTACTTGGAACGGAATTCCATTGTCGACTTGATAAGGCTCTGGAGCTTGCTGGCAAGGCCGCCATCAGCCCGATCATTTCGGGTCGTGCTTGGGTGACGGGGACTTCGCAGCTTATGCTTGATCCAAGCGATCCGTTTCCGGGTGGATATCGGCTTTCTGACACATGGCCCCGAGTCGACTGATAATTACGCGTTGACAAGACGAAAACCTCAATCACCTTGCACCACTTGTCCGACAAACAAAAAACCCCGCTAAAGCGGGGTTTTCTTTTATTGTTATGTTCAGGCTTACGCGAAGTCGAGTGCGCGGTCGCCGTCTTCATCCTTAATGCGCGATGGCAGGCCGATCTGGTTCAGGATGTGGAGGAAAGGCTTTGGATTAAGCTCTTCCACATTGACCATCTTCTTCACATCCCATTCGCCCGAAGCGATCAGGATTGCGGCTGCGACCGGCGGAACGCCAGCCGTGTAGGAAATGCCTTGGCTACCCACTTCGTTATAGGCTTCCTTGTGGTCGGCAACGTTATAAATGAAGACTTCCTTCTCTTTGCCGTCCTTGGTGCCCTTGACGAAATCGCCAATGCAAGTCTTGCCGGTGTAATCCGGTGCCAGTGACGATGGATCTGGCAGAACGGCCTTGACTACCTTGAGCGGCACGACTTCCAGACCTTCAGCGGTCTTGACCGGCTGTTCGGACAGAAGGCCGAGATTGTTCAACACCGTGAAGACGTTGATATAGTGATCGCCAAAGCCCATCCAGAAACGCACATCGGCGTTCGGGTAGTTCTTGGACAGCGAGTGCACTTCATCATGGCCAGTCATATAGGCCTTGCTTGGGCCGACGACAGGCAGATCGAATGTCTGGCCAACTTCGAACATCTTGTTCGACTGCCACTGACCGCCTTGCCATGAATAGACTGTGCCGGTGAATTCGCGGAAGTTGATTTCAGGGTCGAAGTTGGTCGAGAACCAGCGGCCATGCGAACCGGCATTGATGTCAACGATGTCGATGGATTTGACTTCATCGAGATAGTCGTCAGCAGCCAGACGTGCATAGGCATTGACCACGCCCGGATCAAAGCCGATGCCGAGAATGGCGGTGATGCCTTTCTCTTCGCATTCCTGCAAGTTCTTCCATTCGTAATTGCCATACCACGGTGGGGTCTCGCAGATCTTCTTCGGATCTTCATGGATCGCCGTGTCCATGTAAGCCACGCCCGTATCGATACAGGCGCGAAGGACCGACATATTGAGGAAGGCCGAGCCGACATTGATGACGATCTGAACGCCCGTTTTCTGGATCAAAGCCTTGGTGGCTTCAATATCCAGCGCGTCCAAAGCATGCGCTTCCAGTTTCACCTCAGTCTTGAGGCTCTTCTTTTCATGCACGCTATCGATAATCTTGCGGCATTTCTCAACCGTGCGGGACGCAATATGGATATCGCCCAATATGTCAGAGTTTTGAGCACATTTATGTGCAACAACCTGTGCCACGCCCCCGGCGCCGATAATGAGAACGTTCTTCTTCATTTTCTGTCGATGCTTCCTCTTCCAGCGGTTACCCGCCATCTGTTAACCGTCCCGATTGCCTTCTCACCCGGAACACATGAGTTTTTCGCAGTCTGAGGACCGCAAAAGGATCTTTAAGAAAGCGACCCTTCAAAATCCGCATAATCAAATTCGCGGACTAATTTGACCGTGCCATCAAGTTCGCGCACGGCAATGGCTGGCATTTTCACGCCATTAAACCAGTTCTTTTTGACCATGGTATAACCGGCCGCATCTTCAAATGAGAGGCGGTCGCCAATGGCAATCGGCTTATCGAAAGTGAACTCGCCGAAAATATCGCCAGCAAGGCAGGACTTGCCACAGATCATGTAGCTGTGCTCGCCGTTATTTGGCGCCATTTTCGCCTTTTCACGATAAATGAGCAGGTCGAGCATATGAGCTTCAATCGAGCTATCGACGATTGCGAGGTTCTTGCCATTATAAAGCGTATCGAGAACCGTCACTTCCAGCGTCGTGGTCTTGGTGATCGAGGCTTCGCCCGGCTCCAGATAAACCTGTACGCCGAACTTTTCCGAGAACGCTTTCAGGCGTGCGCAGAATTCATCGACCGGATAATCGTCGCCGGTGAAGTGGATACCGCCGCCAAGGCTAACCCATTCAACGCGATGCAAGAGCGAGCCGAACTTTTCTTCGATGTCGGTCAGCATCTTGTCGAAAAGACCGAAATCGGAATTTTCGCAATTGTTATGGATCATGAAGCCGGTGACGCGGTCCATGACCTTTTCGACCTTCGCCACATCCCATTCGCCAAGACGGCTGAAGGGACGCGCCGGATCGGCGAGGTCAAAGCTTGAAGACGAAATGCCCGGATTAAGACGCAGGCCGCGCTTGATATGCGCAGCCTTATCAGCGAAGCGTTCGAGCTGGCCAATCGAATTGAAGATGATCTTGTCAGCATGGCTAATGACTTCGTCGATCTCATGATCGGCATAGGCCACGCTATAGGCATGGGTTTCGCCGCCAAATCGCTCATGGCCAAGACGCACCTCATTGAGCGAGGACGACGTCGTACCATCCATATATTCGCTCATCAGATCAAACACCGACCATGTAGCAAAGCACTTGAGCGCCAGCAGCGCCTTTGCGCCGGACTTCTCACGCACATAGGCAACTTTTTCCATGTTGCGCTTCAACTTGGTCTTGTCGATCAGATAATAAGGCGTCTGGATCATGGTCGTTCCGGGTCGTCAGTTAGGGGAGATGGCCTGTCCAGCTGGCTGGCGGGCACGTTATTTGCTCTGGTGCGCATCTTATCCGAAAACCGTTTCACACTTTTCGGGATGCACTATAAAAGCCGCTTTGGAGAGGCTTATAGGAACCTTGTGACAGAAACACAAATCCGCCACAGACGTTTTGAGAAAAATTTCTCCAACGCAGCGGCGGATTTTGAATTCTGTGCTTCATATAGGGCTTTTCATCTTAAATTGAACCCCTTTTGATTTTTATTGGCGTTGTTTTACTTCACGCCCCATTCCGAAGTTTGAAAAAGCATTTTATAAGGTCGCCAACGCGTGCGGACAGCGGGCATTAACCCGCCTCTGAAATGCGGGATAGGACCAGGGAAAGAAATGCAGACCGAAAATCCAGCCGCCACTGTAACAGCAGGGGCTACCGCAGGCTGGGGAGAATTGTTCGCGGGCAAGAATGCGATCCGTTCGCTAACGCTCGTCGGTGGCGTAGCGCTTCACGCCATCAATGTTTTCATTGCCACAACCATATTGCCAACCGTGGTCGCCGATATTGGCGGCATGGATTATTATGCCTGGAACACTGCGCTGTTCGTTACAGCGTCTATTCTTGGCTCAGCGCTTGTCCCGAAACTTCTGTCTCAGGCAGGCCCACGCAATGCATACCTGGTTGCAGCAGTGATTTTTGCGGCAGGAACCTTGGCCTGCGGCCTTGCGCCTTCTATGCCAGCCATGCTTGCAGGCCGTGTCGTGCAGGGCCTTGGCGGCGGTATGATGCTGGCGCTCTCCTATGCCATGATCCGAATCGTCTTTGACGAACCGCTCTGGCCACGCGCGATTGCGCTGGTTTCCGGCATGTGGGGTGTGGCAACACTGGTTGGCCCGGCAATTGGTGGCATCTTTGCAGAACTCGGTGTCTGGCGTGCCGCCTTCTGGTCGCTTGTGCCGGTGATTGGCATTTTTGCCCTCATGGCGACACTCATCCTGCCAAAACGCGCGGGCGACAGTGAAAACAAAGATCGGCTTGCATGGCCGCAGCTGATCTTGTTGACGACAGCTGTTCTGATCATTTCAGCCGCAAGCATTTCACCAAGTGCCGTCTGGAATATTGCAGGCGTAGTCATCGCATTTGCCGTGCTTATGCTGCTTGTTATGGTCGAGCATAAGTCGACAAAGCGGATTCTGCCTAAAGGCACGTTCAGCCTGAGCCGTCTTGGTGCGCTTTATCTCACCATGGGTTTTCTGGGCGGATCGGTCACCAGTTCTGAAGTGTTCGTTCCACTCTTCTTTCAGGTTTTGCATAACCAGTCTCCGTTGATTGCTGGTTATCTTGCTGCACTCATGGGTGGAAGCTGGACGTTGGGCTCCATCGGTTCATCCGGCGTGACAGGCAAGAGTGTGAACAAGGTTATCCTTGCCGCACCCATTATGGGCGTTGTCGGCATGGCGACACTTGCTATCCTCGTGCCTCCGGGCAGCGATGGTCATTGGACCAGCCTGCTGCCAATCTGCCTTGCCATGGCAATCATAGGCTTTGGCGTCGGCATGACATGGCCGCATCTGCTCACCCGCGTTTTCAAACGTGCGGAAGCTGCGGACCAGAATCTGGCTTCGGCGTCCCTGACTACGGTACAGCTTTTCACCACAGCTATGGGTGCAGCGCTTGCAGGGATGATTGCCAATCTGGCGGGGCTTAGCAACCCCGGTGGCTTTGCGGGCATATCGAATGCAGCCCTCTGGCTGTTTATCGGTTTTGCAGCCATGTCGAGTATTGCGCTCTTTGCAGCGATAGCACTGGTTCGCAGTTCAAAATAGAGCGGGTCGCTATTAATTGAGCCCTTTATGCTCGCTCTATCTTCTCCTTTTCACGCATGTCGTTATCGGAAAACAGGTTCCCACTTTTCCGAGACATGCGCTGAAACCGAAAATGCCGCTTCCGGAGCATACCATGCTTCGGAAGTATTCACGATTGGAACACCATTCCTTGAGACTGCGTTTGGATTCGATTTAATTGCGCGACGCATTCAACCTGATTAACTCTTGATGTCGGGACATAGAAGCATTATTCCGATTTCCGTAATCGTCGGCCGGGCATGGTGCAGCATACCGGCAAATCACGACCTCCGCGGAAGCCACCCTGAAGGCAGCCAGACGCGATCCCCTTGATTGCGATGAAAGACGTTTGCTTCATTTGAAGCGAATACCGTGAAAAGCGAAACAGAGACAGTTCCGACAATGAGCAGCAATTTTTATCAGGAAACCGTTCTTGACGTTCACCACTGGACCGACAGGCTGTTTTCATTCCGCACCACGCGCGATCAAGGCCTCCGCTTCCAGAGCGGCCAGTTCATCATGATCGGCCTTGAAGTGAACGGCAAACCGTTGCTGCGCGCCTATTCGATTGCTTCCAGCGTCTATGATGAACAGCTCGAATTTTTCTCAATCAAGGTGCAGGACGGTCCACTGACCTCGCGCCTGCAGCATCTTAAAGAAGGCGACAAGCTGATCGTCGGCAAAAAGCCGGTCGGCACGTTGCTTTATGACAATCTCATTCCGGGTGACAATCTGTGGCTGCTTTCAACCGGTACAGGCCTTGCGCCGTTCCTGTCGATCATCCGCGATCTGGAAGCCTATGAGCGCTATAAGAAAATCATCCTCGTGCATGGCGTGCGCGAAGTGAACGAACTGGCCTATGCTGATCTGATCACCAAGGAATTGCCGGAAGATGAATTCCTCGGCGAAATGGTGCGCGAGAAGCTGATCTATTACCCGACCGTGACGCGTGAAGAATTCCGCAACAAGGGTCGCCTCACTGATCTCATCACCTCCGGCAAGATTTTTGAAGATCTCGGCCTTCCGAAATTCTCCGAGCAAGACGACCGCATGATGCTTTGTGGCAGCCCGGAAATGCTGGCGGATATGCGCGTCATTCTGGAAGGTCTCGGCCTTGAAGAAGGCAGCCAGAGCGAAGCCGGTCACTTCGTGATCGAAAAGGCTTTCGTCGAAAAGTAAGCACTGATCTATATGACGAACAAAGGGAGGCTCATGCCTCCCTTTGTTGCTTTTGCACCTTGCCTGTTTTGGGATCGCTTTGAAATGCTGTTGAGACTGTTCGCTCTGATCACCGTTATTCTTTGCTTCGCACCCATGGCGAGTGCCGAGACATTCACCGGCAGCGGCATCAAGAAGCTGGTGGTGATCGACCCAGTCGATAACAAACCGATGGACGCAGTTGTATTTTACCCCAGCACCGATGAAGCAATAGTCACGAAGATGGGCCCTTACAACGTCGCGGCTTCGCCGAAATCGCCGATGGCAGAAGGACAGTTTCCGCTCATCCTGCTGTCGCATGGCACCATGGGCAGCATGTGGGGACATCACGATCTCGGTGCATCACTTGCGCGCAATGGCTATATCGTTATCAGCCTGACCCATGCTGGCGACAACTTTGCTGACACAAGTCGATTGGGTGCCGTCAGTTCGACCTATGGCCGCCCGATGCAGATTTCAGCAGCCCTTTCCACAGCGCTGGACGATGCAGCCCTTGCGCCGCATATCGACAAGAACCGTATCGGCTTTGTCGGTTTTTCGGCGGGCGGAACGACGGGGCTGATCCTTGCAGGGGCAAAGCCGGACCTGTCACGATTTGAAGCTTACTGCGCAAAACGACCAGATGACCATAGCGTCTGCGAGGCAGAGGGTAAGATCAGAAATGACCGCCCTGACCTCGCACCACAAGCCGACCCGCGCATCAGCGCTTATGTCCTGATGGCACCACTGAGCGTTATCTTCGGGGCCGAGACTCTCAAGTCAGTCACAGCACCGACACTCATCTATGTGGGTGATCAGGATGGAGAATTATCGCCGCAAGAAAATGCCATGGCGCTTGCGCCTGAACTGCCAAAGGCACAGTTGCAAGTCATTGAAAAGGCCGGGCACTTCACCTTCCTTGCACCATGCTCGGAAGAACTTACAAAGCTCGTTGCCGGGTTCTGCATTGATAATCCCGGCATCGTGAGAACTGCACTTCACCAGCGCATGAATGCTGAAATCGCAACTTTCTTTGAAAAGAACCTGGAGAAGCTGAACTAATTCGTTGCCTGCTTGGCTTTCGCCGTGATGGGCGCTATGCTTGTCACCATGATAAAATGTTCGAG
Organism: Brucella sp. NBRC 12950; assembly: GCF_030268145.1. Classification (NCBI taxonomy): domain Bacteria; kingdom Pseudomonadati; phylum Pseudomonadota; class Alphaproteobacteria; order Hyphomicrobiales; family Brucellaceae; genus Brucella; species Brucella sp. NBRC 12950. The sequence continues at coordinate 228,948 of NZ_BSQC01000008.1, read as the reverse complement.
TACCCCCTGCATCGCGCTCCCGTGATTTGAGCACTCAATCACCAGGAGCATGAACGCAAGCAAACCTCTGGTTTCTTGCGAGGTTTTCGTTTGCATATTTGCAGGCGGATAAATGCCGAGCCTTTCGTTTCACGCGCATCCTATTCCGAAAACCGGTTCCCACTTTTCGGGATGCGCTTGAGACCGGCACTCATGCAGTGAGTATTCTCATGAAAAATTACTTTGAAAGCCCATTCAAGGGCATCACTCTCGACAAACAGGTCACAAATCCAAACATCATCGTCGGGCGCTACAGCTATTATTCCGGCTATTACCATGGCCATAGCTTCGACGACTGCGCCCGCTTTCTCCTGCCCGATGAAGGTGCCGACAAGCTGATCATTGGCAGCTTCTGCTCAATCGGATCAGGTGCAGCCTTCATCATGGCGGGCAATCAGGGCCATCGACACGACTGGATCAGCACCTTCCCGTTCTTCTTCATGTCAGAAGTGGACATATTCGCAGGCAGCGCTAATGGTTATGCCCCATCGGGCGATACGGTCATCGGCAATGATGTCTGGATTGGCTCTGAAGCGATCATCATGCCGGGTGTGAAAATCGGCCATGGCGCAATTATTGGCACGCGCGCACTGGTGACGCGTGATGTTGAACCCTATGCGATTGTTGGCGGCAACCCTGCCCGCACCATCCGCTCGCGTTTCGATGAGAACAGCGTCAGTATGCTCCTGGAAATGCAATGGTGGGACTGGACTGACGATCAACTGAAAGGCGCGATGCAGACGCTGACAAATGGCGATGTGGAAGCGCTTTATCGCTATTGGCAGAGTAACGTTTGCGACCAGTGATCTAAAACCCGGGAGGCCTGCCTGAGAACTGCGGGCAGGCCTTTCATTTGGATTTTACGGGGCCGCCTTCTCTGCCAGCTGGTCGCAACAGTTTCTTTGAACAAACATGATTGCTTTATTCATATTTTCATGCAAATTATAAATGACTGACTATCAGTCAGTGAAATTGGCGACCTGAGAGACCGGCTAATGTGTGCGTGCAGGTCTTTCAGGTTGTCAGCCCCAATAACCACGAGACATGAGTGCTTGCGGCCGGGTTCAGCTGCCTCCAGACGTGCAACGCAAATTTCTGGATGCTGTTTAAACCGACGCTCGAAGGCCGCAGCAAAAGCGAGATCCTATGTTTCACGATACCGAACAGTGGCCCTATATCGTCACGCTCGCCAAAGGCCCATCATCCATTGAAGAGCTGCGCGCATTCTTCGATAGCTGGAATGCATGGCTGGATGAAGGAAAGCCCTTCATTGCGATCCAGCGCTTTCTCGACACGGATGCACTTCAGCATCCAGACGGTGCAGCGCGTGAAATCAAGCAATGGTTTCAACAGAATGCCGAACGCATCCGCCATCAGGTCATGGGCATGGTTAGCATTGTGCCTGAATCCGTGTATGAGGAAGCAAGCCGCTTGGATGCGGAAAAGTTGTTCCGCGTGCCAGCCGGTACATTCTCAAATATCGATGCCGCCCTGCACTGGCTTGATGAACGGGTTGTTCGACCCAACCAGCTTGCTTTTGACAAAGCTGCAATCCGCGCAAAACTGGAAGCAGCCTGAAAACCGGAGTGAAGGATTTGCCAGCAGCCAAGACCAAGCCCCGCACCAAACCGGCGGAAATCCGCCGCAGCGAGCTTATGTCGGCTGCTGAAACGATCTTTCTTGAAAAAGGTTTCGCAGCAACCAGCGTCGACGAGATTGTGCGCAAGGCCGATGTCGCCAAGGGTACATTCTACCTGCATTTTCGCAGCAAGGACGATATCCTTGTGGCATTACGCGAGCGCTTCATTGCCTTTTATTGCGAGCGGCTTGATAGCGAAATGAATAGTGTTCCAGCCAATGACTGGAACACTCGTCTCGCTGTCTGGGCCAGCACAGGCATTGCGAGCTATCTCGATAATTATCGCCTGCACGATCTGGTTTTTCATGACTTTCACCCGCCTATGCGCCATGTGATGCAGGAAAACCCGGCAATCATCCGCCTTGATCTGCTGCTGAGCGAAGGCAAGACAGCGGGTGCTTGGTCAATTGAAAACACGCGCTTGCTGGCAACGCTGCTGTTTCATGCGCTGCATGGCGCTGTTGATGATTTTATCATCCGCTCAAACATCACAGAGCGCGATGAAATGGTTCGCGGCGTTCAGAATCTATTCTTAAAAGCAGTCAGATCGTAAGCTTAGTTACTTCTTGACACCAAACACATGCTCCGGTCCCGGAAATGATCGGGCGCGCACTTCTTCCGCATAGGCTTTGGCAGCATCCGAAACCTGTGGTGCAAGCTCCGTGAAGCGCTTGACGAAACGCGGCGTGAAGTCCTGAAACAGACCAAGCATGTCATCTGAAACAAGAATCTGACCGTCACAGGCAGGCGATGCACCGATGCCAATTGTCGGAATTGACAGGGTCTGCGTGATTTCGCGCGCCAATGGCTCAACCGTGCCTTCAATGACCAGCGCGAACGCACCAGCTTCTGCAATAGCCTGCGCATCACGGCGGATGCGGTTGGCCTCTTCATCATCGCGACCGAGTGAGCGGAAACCACCAACCGTATTCACCTGCTGCGGCATCAACCCGACATGACCGAAGACCGGAATGCCACGCTTGACGAGGAATTCAACCGTCTCAGCCATTTCCTCGCCGCCCTCAAGCTTTACGCCGTCACAGCCGGTTTCCTGCATGATGCGGGCCGCATTGCGGAAAGCTTGTTCCTTCGATTCCTGATAAGAACCAAACGGCATGTCAACAGTCACGCAGGCATGTTCCACGCCGCGCATCACTGCCTGTCCATGCGCGATCATCATATCGAGCGTAACGGCAAGCGTCGAATCCAAGCCGTAAAGCACCATGCCAACGGAATCGCCCACCAGAAGAAGATCGCAATGCGGATCGAGCAGCCGGGCAATCGGCGTCGTATAGGCCGTAAGGCTGACAATCGGGCGCACGCCCTTCATTGCTTGAACTGCCTTTGGTGAAAGGCGCTTCTTCTTAACGGTGACGCTCATGTCAAGCGGCCTTTTCCTGTGCGGCAAGTGCAATCACGCGATTATCGAGCAGCTTTGTGTTTCCAAAACGTACAAATAGAGCGACGAGAAGCGGCCTCCCCTGCACGGTCTCAAGGCGCTCTAGCGTCTGCGGATCGCGAAGCGCCAACACTTCCACCGCCGCCAATGGTTCTGACGCAATAAATGCTCGAATGGCTACTTCCAATGCTTCAGGATCATCTACGCCCAACCGATAAAGTCGCTCGGCCTCATCCAATGCTTTTGGCACGATGATTGCCGCGGCGCGCTGCTCAGCTGTCAGGTAAACATTGCGCGATGAACAGGCGAGCCCATCGTCCTCACGCACCGTCTCAACACCAACGACACGCACCGGGATAGCCATATCGTCCACCATGCGGCGGATGATAACGAGCTGCTGAAAATCCTTCTCCCCGAAGTAAGCGGCCTCAGACCCAACGATGTTGAAAAGCTTGCTCACGACTGTTGCAACACCCGCAAAATGACCGGGACGCGCCTCGCCTTCCATCTGGTTGCCGAGTGTTGGAACATCAACCACCGTCTGCATCGGTCGAGGGTACATATCCGACACGGCAGGCGCGAAGAGAAAATCGACATCCGCATTGCGGAGTAGATTTGCATCGCGTTCCAGATCACGCGGATATTTGTCGAGGTCTTCGTTGGCACCAAATTGCAGCGGATTGACGAAGATCGAAACGACGGTGACGTCATTGTCCTCGCGCGAGCGGCGAACAAGTTCGAGATGCCCTTTGTGCAGATAGCCCATTGTTGGCACGAGGCCGATAGATTTACCGCTCTTGCGGGCTGCGCCCAGCGCAAAGCGCAAGTCTTCAATCGTATGGATGATCTGCATGAGGGTCTCCCTGCCAACAACCAGATTTTGTCGCAGTCCTACAGCGCGCCCTCAAATATGACAACAGCGCATTTGCTCGTGAATATATGAAAGAGCCCGCGCTTAGTTACCAACTGCACCGCTGACCGTGCCGCCCACTGTTCTGCCAAACCTGTCGATCTGCTCATTATAGGTTCGGCGGGTGTTTGGATCGAAGACGGCAATCGGCGCACTGACAACCAGCGATGCAGCACTGCCTACACCTTGCGCCGTACCAAGGGCCACAGCACCGAGACGCTCACCCAGTCCGATGTCGGAATCGGTGATCGTCTGGCCAGTGACGAGACGCTGGCCTATCAGCTGTACGACTTCTGGGCTTGCGGCAAACTTGCCGTGATTGAGACTGTCTCCAGCTTTAAGCTGCGTGAGATCGATGACAGTTATCCCCGCCGTCTCAAGCTGAGAACGATATGGCTCTACCGACGGGTCGATTTGTCCGAGACGATCAACATTACCCGAGATGAAACGGGAAGCGCGCAGGGCTCGGTCGTCGCGCGACGTGAAAAGGGTGAAGCGCGGATGGTCTTTGCCCATCGCGCGGTACTGTTTGCTGAACACATCCACGTCGAGATCAGGGGACGCGAGAATGACATCGCTAATCTTCGGATTAACACGCTTGTCGCGGATCGCCATCTGGCGCAGAGCTTCAACCGTCAACCAACTGCCCATGGAATGAGCCATGACAGTGATATCTTTTACACGCGGATCTTCGGCGATTTTACGCAAAGTCGTTTCAAGTGCATCGCGTGAATAATTCGTGCTTTCCTTGTCGTAATTATAATCAAACACGCTGCCGCGCGACGGCCATGTGAAGATGACCGGCGCAACCTCGGCGCCTGAATCATGAACGATCTGCGCGAAACGATAGACCGAATCCTCATAGGTGTTGTTGAACCCATGGACAAACACCATCACACGTCGAGATTTCGGCAGGCTGTGCTGAAGCCACTGACGCGCACCAGTTTCGGTATTGATCGCTTTGACCTCAACTGTGGCAAAATCCTTGAGCGGATTGGCGGGCAGCTTCTTTGGCCATTGAACTTCGCCGACCTTGCGGTTCTTTTCAGGCGGGATGGAGACCATGATCTCCGTCAGGCTGATATCCTGATCGCGTTCGCCGGAAAATAACGTTCCTGGATTGCCGGAAGGCGCGCGCGTAGTTGCCACCAGAAGATCGACCTTTGATGCGCCGGGAACACTTGCAGCAATAGGAACGAGAACACCATCCGGACGGCTTGCACAGCCGGTGATCAGCGTCAGGCAGACAAGCAATGCCGGGGCAGTACGACGAATGATGCTCCGCAAAACCCAACTCTCCTGACAAGATACAAACCGAAGAGCGCTCTCACCATCACGGAGCGCGCGGTTAATATATTCTTTACCTGAGAGGATATGCCAAGTCCTAAATGTGGGGGCTGTGGAAAGATCGTCTCGATGCGGCATCTTGGTTACACACTGTTTCCGCAACAGCCACTTTTCTGCAGATCCCAAGCGCCCGATATTTGAGCCAACAGCGCGGGCAAGTCCGCCTTTGCGCAGGAGGAAATACAATGACTTCAGAACTTAAGCCGCAACTCACAGGGTTGCATCATCTGACAGCCATTACCGCTGATGCACCGGGCAATCGTCGCTTCTATACCGACACGCTCGGGCTTCGACTTATCAAGAAAACTGTCAATCAGGATGACACCAGCGCATATCATTTGTTCTATGCCGATGGGCTGGCATCTCCGGGGACTGACATTACCTTTTTCGATTGGCCCGTCCATCGTGAACGGCGCGGCACACACAGTGTTTCGCGGACAGGATTGCGCGTGAACGGGGTTGCAAGCCTCGATTGGTGGCGCAATCACCTCAAAGGAAAGGGCATCGAAACTGGCGACATATTCGAGATTGCCGGTCGCGCAGTTCTCGATTTTGAGGACCCGGAAGGCCAGCGGCTGCGCTTGACCGATGATGGCGGCATAGGCGCATCGCATAGCTGGGAGAAAAGCCCGGTTCCTGCTGAGCGGCAGATACGTGGCCTTGGCCCGATCACGCTAAGCGTTCCGGATCTGGCACCGACAAAAATCGTGCTGGAAAAGGTGATGAACATGCGTGAAGCTGGCGACTATGCATCGCCTGATGGCGAAGGCCATGTCCATGTCTTTGAAATGGGTAACGGTGGTGCGGGTGCTGAGTTGCACATCGCTGTGCAGCCTAATCTGGAACCTGCTGGCCAGGGAGCAGGCGCAGTGCATCACGTTGCTTTCCGTACTCCGGATCAGGAAACCATGCAGGAATGGGTGGATCGTCTGAGAGCGTTTCGTATTCCATCAAGCGGTGAGGTCGAGCGCTATTATTTCCGCTCGCTCTACTTCCGCGAACCCAATGGCGTTTTGTTTGAAATCGCAACCGATGGTCCTGGCTTCGCAGTTGACGAACCACTTGAAACCCTCGGCGAAAGCTTATCACTGCCGCCATTCCTTGAAGGAAAACGACAGGCGATTGAAAAGGGCTTGAAGCCTCTTGATTAAACAACAAAAGGGCCGCCGGAGATCTCCGGCGGCCCTTTTTCTTATCTCTTACAAACAGTCAGAGCTTTTGCTGCAGCCATTCACCGGTCAGCCGGACATCTTCATCCGACAGCCCGTGACCACCTTCTGCGGAAAGAACGTCTATTGCAGCCCCATCCGCCCGCAAGGCCGCTTCCAACTTGCCGGATGCATCTCCAAATGGATCACCTATCCCGTTGAGTAACAGGACAGAAGCGTCCGAAAGGTCCGCAATTGGCTGCTCTTCCAAAACATCCGTTGCGCGCAGCAATACAGCCCTACGCACGACATGCGGATGCAGCCGCATGAAAGCCGCAAGTAAATTCGCCCCGTTGGAATTGCCTATGAAGGCAGTTCGTTCAGGGTCGATGCCGTAAGCAGCAATCGCCCCCTCGACAAAAGCTTCAAAAGCCTCCGCCTCAAACCGGATGTCGTTCTGGTCGAACCGTTTCAGGTCGAACCGGCGAAACCAGCGCTGAATGCCCTCTTCCGTGCTACGTCCGCGAACACCAAGTAGCGTTGCACGAGGCGCAGCAAGACGAGCAAGCGGCATAAGATCGTTTTCATTGCCACCCGTCCCATGCAGAAGAATGAGCGTCGTTCCATCCGGGTTTTCCGGCTGATGAATACGATGCACAAACGGCAATTCGCGATAGATCACCCGCTCCTCGCCCGGCAGACCAAATTGAGGCATACGAGCACGGATCGCGTCGGCCTGCTGTTCGTTGCCCGGCGGCACAAAAAGAGCTTGGCCGAGTGTCTCCACCGTTTCGTCAACAGTGAACCCGGGCGCGTCTGTGGCAAACTCAAACAGAGTTCCGCCCGGCTCGCGGACATAGAGAGATGTGAAGTATTTGCGATCATGCACATTCACTTCGCTGGAGTTAAGCTTTGAAAGCTCCTTCTCCAGTGTCGTCACATCGTCAGTTGTTGCGGCACGGAAAGCCACATGATCGGCAATACCCGTTCCCGGAATACCCGGCCAAAAACCACTTGCGTCGCGGACGTCAATTGCATCACCTGAATCGGAAACGAGACGATCAATCGTGCCTTCTTTCGTCTGAGAATGGAAACCGAAGTAACGCTCGATGAAGCTCGCAGTTTGCTCAGGCTGCTCGGACAGGATCGTGGCCGAACGGATGCGGCGCACGGCATGTTCTGCCGGAACGTCACCAGACACCCATGCGTCATTGGCTGCAAGATCGCTACCGACCAGCTTGACGATCACGCCATCTGGGTCGCGCAGGCGCAGCACTGGCTCGCCAAACTCCTGCACCGGACCTTCGGACTGCATATGATAGCGCAATGCCCGCTCCAGCCAGAAGCCGACCGAAGCACGATCAATGGCGAGTGCAATTTCGCTAATCTGACCGTGACCAACACGGCCTTTCGCACCATCTTCCCAGACGAGGAAAGTGATCAGCGAGCCGGGCGTGCCCGAGCGATCACCATAGAAGAGGTGCAACTGCTCGGCATCTTCAAAGCCGCCAGTCTGCTTGACGATACGCAGGCCCAAAAAGCCTGCATAGAAATCGACATTGGCCTGAACCTTGCGCGTAATGAGCGTGAGGTGATGGATGCCGCTGGTCATGATTGCGATCTCCCGCTTTTGTGGCGGCAAGTCTCTCAGACAGAGGCACTCACCGCAAATGTGAACTTGCCCGAGAGATAGTTTACATCGGCTCAAATGCCCATGGGGCTATGCGGCGACGCACTGTTAACAGATCAGAATGTGTTTTTGGAAGATTAGAAAAAGAAAAAGGCCGCGCGGGAGGAGGATGCGCGGCCTGATCTTGAATACGGCTGGGAGGAGGAGTGCCGTATTCGTCATCGGGTTCTGGGAGGAGGAGTGAACCCGATGAGCAATGTTTACCTTGAGCCTCTTTATTCAACAACGACCAATAACGCATAACAGTTATGCAAATACGCCGATGCTTAAGTTTATTGCAAAAATGTGAATATAAGAATCCTGCTCATTAAATAAGCATTTGTAGAAAAATATGCTGCTAAAACAATGATTCAGAGAAGATGGGCAATGAAAGGCGCAGCCAGAACATTGACCAGTCCGACAAGCACCATCACGAGGCCAGCGATCGAACCTTCTTCTCTGCCAATCTGGTGCGCCTTGGCGACGCCTGCACCATGCGCGCCCATGCCAAACAGCGCGCCACGTGCGAGCGTCGAGCGCAATGGTAGCCAGTTGAGCATAAGTTCGCCCAGAGCTGCACCAAAGACGCCGGTAATAACCACAAAGATTGCCGTCAGGTCAGGCGTGCCGCCAATATCACCGGAAACTGTCATGGCAAAAGGCGTACTCATCGAGCGCGGCATCAGACTGAGGCTGATCGCATCGTTAAGACCAAGCAAATGCGCTAAACCCCACGCAGACAGCATTGCCGACGAACTGCCCATCACCACACCGACCAGCAAAACAGGCCAGTACCGACGAATGGTTGCGCGTTGCTGATAGATCGGAATAGCAAAGGCTACGGTCGCAGGTCCGAGCAAGGCAACAAGCCAATGCGTTGCGCCGAAGTAACTGCGGTAATTTTCATTCATGCCAATGAGAAGCGCCATTAGCAGCAATGGTGTAACGGCAAGCGGTGTCAGCCACCACATTGGAAAGCGGCGGTAGACGCGCTTTGCTGCTAGGTAAAGGAGGATTGTGGCCGCTGACCAAAACAGCATGGCCACATAGGGATTACTTAGCGGCATAGCGCACACTCAGGCGATAGCACATATCAACAGTAAGTGCTGTCACAGTCATCACAGTCAGCGTGCCAACCAAAATAACAGCCATGATCTTCACCCCGAGCATTCCGAGCAGCTCCCGATGCTCAAGAACGGCGAGAACCGCAGGCACAAAGAACAAAAGCATTTCCGCCAGAAACCATTCCGCGCCACGCTTCATGCTGAACAGGCTGATGCGACCACTTAAGAGCAGCGCCAGAACCAGCGCCATGCCGACAATACCACCGGGTAGCGGCAGTCCAACCAGGCGGACAAAACCCTCACCTGCCAGCCAGAAGCCGAACAGGGTCGCTATCTGCATCAGACGGCTGTTGTGCAGCGCATAGCGAAAGCGGATCATCAGGTTATGGGTGGTCATGGTCATGTTCCAGTGCGGGTGTTTGTGAATTCAATATAGGGGCTGCGCCGCCATTCCAGAAATGAATTGATTTCATTGCAGCTATTCCATAATAGAATAGCTTATGAACTTACGCAGCTTTCAGGCTTTCGTGGAAGTGGTGCGACAGGGCGGCTTTTCGGCCGCCGCCCGCACCATCAATGCCACCCAATCCACCGTCAGCAAGACGGTGCGGCAGCTCGAAGAAGAACTCGGGCTCACCTTGCTTGACCGAGAGGCCACCCCACCCCGCCTGACAAGTGCGGGCGAAATCGTCTACCGCCGCGCATTGGCGATGCTGACAGAAAAAGATGATATGCTGACCGAGCTTGGCGAGTTGCGCGGACTTAAGCGCGGGCTCTTGCGACTTGGCTTGCCACCCATCGGCTCCAGCGTGTTGTTTGCCCCGGTCTTTGCAGCCTTTACCAAACTGTATCCCGATATCGACATTCAGCTGGTCGAACATGGCAGCAAGCGGCTGGAAGAGCTTTTGCTGGCTGGCGATGTGGAACTTGCCGCCTCGCTTCTGCCCGTCGAAGAGAGCTTCGAATGGCAGGAGGTCCGCTGCGAACCGGTCGTAGCCCTGCTTCCCGCCAATCACAGTTTCATCGACGATGGCGGCATTCCCTTGTCGGACATTGCTAGCCTGCCCTTCATTCTTTTCGAAAGCGGCTTCGCGCTCAATCATATCATTCTGGATGCGTGTCATCAGCGTGGATTGTCTCCGCATGTCGCCGTGCGCTCCAGCCAGATCGACTTTATTGTCGAGTTGGTGGCGGCAGGCATGGGTATTGGCTTTCTGCCGCAAATGATCGCCGAACAGCGCAAGAATCCCGGCATTCGCATCCATCGGATCAGAGACGCGGAAGTGAATTGGGACTTGGCCTTGATCTGGCGCAAAGGCGCGTTTCTTTCCCATGCCGCAAGAGCGTGGCTTGAGCTTTGCAAAGGCGAAAACGACAGCGGCAAAGCTTGAAAGCAACAAGCCAACGCCTATCTCGATAGAAGATACCGACGTTCAGGACGCGTTCGCGCGCCCATCACCCATAGGGTTGCACGCCTATTTCTTACGCGCATCTTGTCCGAATACAGCTTCGCACTTTTCGGGATGCGCTAAACAGGAGGCCATCATGGAAGGTCAGGTTATATTCTACAAAGACGATCGCATCATTTACCGGCATCACGTCGAAGTGCATGACGACGATTATTCAAAGGGCGTAAATGATGCCCTTATCGCCTTTCAGCGCAACTATGCCGGTTTTGATCTCGCAGGCGATGACATTCACATCCGCTTTAAAAAGCCGGGTGAAGTTTGAAGCTGCCTGATAGACGCTTCGCCTGAGTAATCAGGCGAAAGCTGCTTCACGGGCTACGCGATGGATGTCATCACGCGTCAGACCGAGATCATAAAGCTCGCGGTCAGTGCAACCGCTCAACTCGCGCAGATTTTCGCGATACTGCATCCAACGGGAAAACTGGGTACGGAGGTGGTTCATTGTGGTATCCCCTTATATTCAGCACCCTCTAAGTACTGAGCTTTTTACCTTCCTCCCAATATGAAGCTTCCGTCTTTTTAATCGTTTTGAGAAGTGCATAAACTGCATGGCTGCAATGACGTCAGCGCTGACACAATGAGCGACCCGCAGTAACGCAGTTCGTTACTGCCCGCGATAAAAGTGATCGGCAAAACACCTCTCCATAGAGTTAGGAGGGCGTTCGAAACTTGTAATCTTCGGATTTTAACTAAATCTGTTTATCTGGCTTAACAGAATAAGATTCCCCAACGTATGAACAAAACGATATTTATTGTCGGGAACGGTCCTCTCGACCGTGATCTGTCTTCTGAAATTGACGCAGCCGATCTTGTCCTTCGTTTCAATGAACCGCGCGTCTCTCTCGGAATGAGCGGCACAAAAACCGACATGTTGATGCTTGCAACATCGAGCAAGCAGATGGAACAATGGATCAAAGATCCGACTTTCATAAATTCTGAGATTGTTCGAAATACCCCAGAAGTTCTGTTTGCATTTCATCCGAGCATCATCAAGCGGTTCCACCACCACCCCAATTTTCTCTCACGCCTAAAAGGCCGCCGCGCTGACTGGACCAATCAGGCAATTGATTATTTCGGTCGTGCTGGAAAGAAGATCCGCATCATGCCTTCGCAGGATTATTTCGCTGTTTGTGAAGAGCTTGGCATTGGCGCTGACCGCATGAAGACAGTCTTTCCCAGCACTGGCTTCTTCGGTATCTGGCTTGTTCTGCGTAAATACTCTTTACCCGATTGGGACGTCAAAATCTGTGGCTTCAGCTGGGAAGGCTGGAAGCGGCACGACTGGGCAGCCGAGCGCAAGTGGATCGAAGAAAAGATCGCTGCGGGAGATCTTCATAAAGTAGGCTAGTAAGTGTGACTTGCGAAAATTAAGCGCATAGCAGATATAGAACGCCGCTTCGGCTGAATTTACTTTTTGCGCGCTCAGGTTTTACATGAACATCAAGGCCTTTATCATCCACTTGGCGCGCTCGACCGATCGCGGACCGCAAGTCGACAAACTCATTCGTGAACTGCCTGTCAAAACGGAAGTCATTGACGCTGTTGACAGCCGCGCGCTCGCAGACGCGGAAATCAAACGCGTTTACCGCCGCAAACTTCATGCGCCGCGTTATCCTTTTGAATTGAGCAAGAATGAAATCGCGTGCTTTCTGTCGCATCGCAAAGCTTGGCAGGCCATTGTTGATCAGAAACTCGATGCCGGTTTTATCATCGAAGACGACATCGAACTGACAGACGTTTTTAACACCGCCTTCCATGCCGTCACCAATCATTTTGAGCCAGGTAGCTTCGTACGCTTCACTTTCCGCGACGATCGCGAACATGGTCGCGAAGTGTTTCGCAACGACCAGATACGCATCATCATTCCCAATCCAATCGGGCTTGGCATGGTAGCGCAGCTTGTGAGTTTCGACGCGGCTCAGAAATTGCTTGCAGCGACAGAACAGTTCGACCGACCTGTCGACACCACCGTACAAATGCGCTGGGTGACGGGCCTGCAGCCGCTTGCAGTCATTCCAGGCGGGGTCAAGGAAATCTCCGCACAGCTTGGCGGGACGACCATCCAGCACAAGAAGTCCTTCTCAGATAAGCTTGCGCGTGAGATCCTGCGCCCAATCTACCGGATGCGTGTGCGTCGCTTTTCTGCAAGATCGAAGTGAAACAAATGGCTGTTCCGATTCTTCTCTATCATCAGATTGCCCCTCTCCCACATAAGAAGATTCCTTTTCGCGGGCTTTGGGTGCATCCGGACAAGTTTCGAAACCAGATGGCCTGGCTGAAGAGGCTCGGCTATCAGGGCCTCTCACTGCGCGATGCCATGCCTTATATTAAAGGCGAGAAAACCGGCAAAGTCGCAGTCATCACCTTCGATGACGGGTTTCTCAATAATTATGAGAATGCGCTGCCGGTTCTTGCCGATTTTGGCTTCACGGCAACCAATTACTTTGTCGCCAATCAGGTTGGCGGCAGTAATGTCTGGGATCAGGCCATGGGTGTGCCTTTGACGCCCTGCATGTCGGTCACGCAGATGCGTGAATGGGCAGCACTCGGCCACGAAGTCGGCGCGCATACAATCGATCACGTCAATCTTGAAAAGATACCGGAAGACGAAGCCCGCCAGCAGATCGCCCTATCCAAGACCATGCTCGAGGAAATGCTCGGATCAGAAGTGACCAACTTCGCTTATCCCTATGGCGGGAATCATGCCGTGCATCGCGAAATGTGCCGCGAAGCCGGATATGAAACTGCAACAACGACCGTCCGTGCTCGTGCGCGAGCATCCGACGATCCATTCGGTATGCCGCGGGTCTATGTACGCCGCCGAGATTTGGCACCAAAATTCATCTACCGCCTGATGACCAGATAGCCCGCCTTTTTTGTTCAGATACTGAAAACCGGCTATTTGTTTGATTTTGATCAATGCAGCTTCACGAAAGCGTGGCAAATTGCCCGTCATTGCGGCATGGACGCAATCGAGCAAAAGCGGTACTAGAGCAGTAACAAGGAGCGTATAATGGACTATCGCCGGTTTTTTGAAGAAGCGATCGACCAGTTGCACGCCGAGAAGCGTTACCGCGTGTTTGCTGATCTTGAACGCATCGTGGGCCGCTTCCCCCGAGCTACCTGGCGTAACAATGGCACTGCCCGTGAGATCACCGTTTGGTGCTCGAACGACTATCTTGGCATGGGGCACCATCCTGATGTCATTAAGGCAATGTGCGATACAGCCAACAATACAGGCTCCGGCGCAGGTGGAACCCGCAATATTTCGGGTAACAACCATCCGCTTGTAGAGCTGGAAGCAGAACTTGCCGATCTGCATGGCAAGGAAGCCGGTCTCGTCTTCACATCAGGTTTCGTTTCCAACGAAGCATCGATCTCGACAATTGCACGGCTGCTTCCAAATTGCCTGATCCTTTCTGACGAATTGAACCACGCTTCAATGATCGAAGGCGTGCGTCGCTCCGGTGCAGAAAAGAAGATTTTCCGCCATAACGACGTCGAGCACCTCGAACAGCTTCTGAAAGCTGCGGACCATTCCCGCGCCAAGCTGATCGTGTTTGAATCCGTTTATTCGATGGATGGCGACATTGCGCCTATCGAAAAGATTGCAGACCTCGCCGACAAATATAACGCCATGACCTATATCGATGAGGTCCATGCGGTTGGCATGTATGGTGCCCGTGGCGGTGGCATCACCGAACGTGACGGCCTTGCAGATCGCATCGACATTATCGAGGGCACGCTTGCCAAGGCATTTGGCGCGCTGGGTGGCTATATCACCGGTTCTCGCGCAATCATCGATGCCGTGCGTTCTTATGCGCCGGGCTTCATCTTCACAACGTCGCTTCCGCCAGCGGTTGCTGCTTCCGCGACCGCTGCGATCCGTCACTTGAAGATTTCGCAGGTCGAACGCGATGGCCAGCAGCGTCAGGCGCAGCGCGCCAAGGACGTTCTGTCGGCCGCCGGGTTCCCCGTCATGTCTTCGGAAACACACATCGTACCAATTCTGGTTGGCGATCCGGAACTTTGCAAGAAAGCCAGCGACCGTCTTCTCGACGTGCATGGCATCTATATTCAGCCAATCAACTATCCGACTGTGCCACGCGGCACCGAACGCCTGCGCATCACTCCGTCACCATTGCATGACGACCTGCTGATTGATGGTCTCAAGGATGCATTGTTGGAAGTCTGGAACACGCTTGGCATCCCATTTGCAGAACCGGATGCACCGAAAGCTGCTAATTCAGACCGCATCATTCCGCTGATGGTTTCCAAAGCGGGCGGCTGATAAGTTCAGCAATAAAGCATCAAAAAAGGCCGGTTTTCACCGGCCTTTTTGCTATTCATCATCGACTGTGTAGACCCGAAGGCGATGCCCATCCGGATCGGCAGCAACGAAACTGCGTCCAAAATCAAGGTCGGTCGGCAGCATGAGGATGGAAGCCCCCTTCGCCTTCCAATCAACATACATTGAATCGACCATTCCCGGCTCATTCACGCTGAAGCCAAGATCCGCCGCCCCGCCTGCGGCGGTTGGTGCCGGTTCAACGCCAGTTTTTTTCCAAAGGCCCAGGCCAAGACCAGAAGGCAAAATGAACATACCAAATGTCGGGCTGGCTGCTACCGGCTCCTGCCCGAGCAGCTTTGTATAAAAGCGAATGCTAGCGTCTGTGTCGGTGACGAAAAGCAGGATACTGTTCTTGTCGATCATCAAAATGTCCTCTGTAAAATTGTGACATCCTCGATCTACAGCAACACACTGCCAGTTTTTGGCAGCATCATAATTCGCGTGGTTTAATTCCTTGTGTCTCACGCCACTCACGCAACAGAATCTGACGTCGTTTCGGATAACGCTGTTCCACAACGTCAACCGCAGCAATTCTGTCCGTGCGAAAGTGCCGGAAGCCTTCACGCAATTCGCACCACGCAACGAGCACGCGCGCACTATCAAAAAATGAAAGTGCAAACGGCCAGATTACGCGCTTTGTCACTTGGCCATTGCCGTCCTGATAATCGAGCAGAACTTTGCGTTCAGCCCTGATCGCTTCGCGAAGAATTGCAGTATCGATGCCATCGGTCGGCAGCTTTGCACTCGGACCGACAAGGAGCGTTGAGGTATCAAGCGTTGCCCGCAATTCATCGGGCAAGACAGCGCTTATGCGTGCAAGTGCGCCTTTTGCAGCATCCTGAAGCTTGTGGTCGGTTCGCTCCGCCACCCACCGCGCACCCAGTACCAGCGCATCGATCTCTTCGGGACGAAACATCAATGGAGGCAACAGAAAGCCGGGTTTGAGTACATAGCCAATACCCGGTTCACCCTCTATCTCTGCCCCCTGCGCCTGCAAACTTGCAATATCGCGATACAGCGTGCGGATACTGACACCGGTTTCCGCGGCAAGCGTTTTGCCACTAACCGGCCGACGGTGACGGCGCAACGCCTGCAAGAGTTCAAAAAGACGTTCTGATCGGGACATAATCTGAGATGTATCGCATTACCCTACTGCCAGATAGTGGCAGCAGGGTTGATTTGGGCGATAAAGCCCTATCCGGAGCTAACCGCTTATCTCTGATTGATCCATTGCACCAGCCTCGCTGCAGATTCATCCACCTGTTGCGGATCGCGACAGAAGCAAAGACGGAAGAAGCCCTTACCGCCCAGACCAAATGCGCTGCCCGGTGCAAGACCTACATTTGCATTATCGACCATATCGATTGCAGCCTGAACCGAATTCGTCACACCTTCGACGCCGAAGAACAGATAGAAAGCACCCTGTGGCGGCGCCAAACGCACCCTGCCAGTTTCCTGCAACGTCGCGCAGAGACGGTCCCGCGTTGAACGCGCACGCTCCACCTGCATAGCAATGAAGTCATCGCCATGGTCAAGCGCCGCAACCGCACCGCGCTGCATGAACTGCGCCACACCGGAATTGGAATACTGAATCATGTTCTCGACAACAGGACCGATGGACGGATGTACCGTCATCCAACCCACGCGCCAGCCGGTCATCGCCCAGTTCTTTGAGAAGGAATTAACGAAGATGATACGGTCATCCGGCTCCATGATATCCATGAAGGATGGCGCACGCCCACCGCCGTAATAGAAATGGGTGTAAATCTCATCGGCAATGATCCAGATGCCCTTCTCACGGGCCAGATTGAGGATGAAGCGCAGCGTCTCAACATCAGCAGTCCAGCCAGTCGGATTGGACGGCGTATTGATGAACATGGCGCGGGTGCGTGGTGTAATCGCCGCAGCAATCTTCTCAGGATCAAGAACCCAGCCATTGGCGCCGAATTCTAGCTCGACCGGCACAGGAACTGCCCCTGCAAGCCCTGCGGCGCCAACGAAGTTAGGCCAGGCAGGCGAAAGATAGATTGCTTCTTCACCCGCACCAGTGGTTGCCTTCAGCGCCATTTCAATGGCGTGCATTCCTGAACCGGTGACATAGAAGTTTTCAGGATTGAAGGATTGCGGGAAATGACGCGCGTGATAACGGGCAAGCCCTTCACGGAGTTCAGGAATGCCAGCCTGCCACGTATAGAAGGTTTCACCATCTGCGATACCCTTCTGGGCCGCCTCACGGATGAAATCAGGAGTGGGCAGATCGCCCTCTCCAACCCACAGCGGAATTAGTCCCGGCTTACCCCGGCCATGATTGGCAACGGCAACAATGCCGCTTTCGGGTGACTGGGCTGCTTCAGGTCGAAGTTTGGCGATAAGCGTCATTTGTTCCCACATAAAATCCGGTTGTGCTTGCACCTGATTAGCAAGGAGCACACATGAAATCATGTGGTATTTTGTGATGATCCGATCAGCCTTATTGATGGATCAAACGAGAAACGGAGCCCGAAGGCTCCGCTCTTGATAAAATATTTTGAAAGCAATCAGGCTTTGCTCTGCTTTGCCAGAAGATCGCGGATTTCGGCCAGCAGAACTTCATCGCGTGGCAGCTCTGCTGCAGCTTCCGGCTTGGCTTCTTCCTTCTTCTTGAGGCGGTTCATCGCCTTGACCACGATGAAGAGAACCCAGGCAACGATCAGGAAGTTGATGAGCAGGGTAACGAAGTTACCATAAGCAATGGTCGCGCCAGCTTCACGAGCAGCAGCGAGCGTGGACTTTGGATCGCCAGCAAGCTGGATGAACATGTTGGAGAAGTCGATACCACCGGTGATCAAACCAATGACCGGCATGATGATGTCATTGACGATCGAGTTAACGAGACCACCAAATGCCCCGCCGATGATAACACCGATGGCCAGATCGACCATGTTGCCCTTGAGAGCAAATTCTCTGAATTCTTTCAACATTAGCCAGTATCCCTCTCAAACACGAGCTTAACCGGGGCCGTCTTTGCTGCGGGTAAGCTTCGCCAGATAAATCACTACGATGAACTCCTGCGATCAGTTGCGATCACAATTGTTCGCTCGCTAGATTGTAGGCGAAAATATTCAAAGAAAAGATGAACTTTCAAAAAGCACCAATTAGAGGCGTCTTTTTTTGAACTAGCTAAAGAAAGAGGCGCAGAAAATGCGCCTCTTATTTTTGATCTTATGCTGCAAAGCGTTTTGTTGCTTCAATCAATTCGTGGGTGATGCCCGGTTCAGTAACGGAATGCCCACTGTCTTCAACGATCTTCAGATCGGCTTCGGGCCACATCTTCTTGAGTTGCCATGCATTGATGAACGGCGTGCAGATATCATACCGTCCATGAACGATGACGCCCGGAATCTGTCGGATACGCTCAACATTCCGAAGAAGCTGGTCATCGCTTTCGAGGAAGCCACGGTTTTGGAAATAGTGACATTCGATCCGGGCGAAAGCGACCGCGTAGAGGTCTTCGCCGAAGGCTTCGACACGCGCCGGATCAGGCTGGATCGACAGCACCGATCCTTCCCAGCGCGCCCACAGACGAGCCGCGGCAAGCTGCACCTGCGGATCTCGGTCCGTCAGACGCTTGTAGTAAGCTGCGATCATATCGCCGCGTTCATCTTCCGGAATATGTTCTTGATAGGCTTCGAAGTGATCCGGGAAGATGATGCTTGCACCATTGGAGTACATCCAATCGACTTCAAACCGGCGCACCATGAAAATGCCGCGCAGAATGATTTCCGAGACATGCTCAGGATGAGTTTCAGCATAGGCCAGCCCCAGTGTCGAGCCCCAGGAGCCGCCGAATACCTGCCATTTATCTAGACCAAGATGGGCGCGGATATGCTCCATATCGGCCACGAGATCCCAGGTGGTATTCTCGCGCAGTTCAGCATGAGGCGTGGAGCGTCCGCAACCGCGCTGATCGAAAAGGATGATACGATATTTCTCGGGATCGTGCAGACGACGCATGGCAGGCGTGATGCCGCCGCCGGGACCGCCATGAATCATGATAACGGGTTTGCCATCAGGATTGCCGCATTGTTCGACATGGATGCGGTGCAGAGGCGAAACCTGCAGCATCTCTTCCTTAAAGGGCTGGATTTCAGGATAAAGCGTATTGCGCGTCATAAAGTGCCTTTTCGTTCCCGTTTGAGCCGTTCCCATCTTTGCCGGGTTGCTCTCGTTCATATGTGAAATTAGCACATAATGCGGCCAGAAGGCGGCAATGCGACATATGTTCAGGCCAAATACCGCTATTTTTGGTTGCCCGGATTGAAAATCGGCATAAAACAAAAGAGTTGCATGTAATAATGCATCGCTCGGGGAGGACATAGAAAATGGCGTGCGAGGCTTATGCAGTTTATCATCGCTGACGACCATCCGCTTTTCAGAGGCGCGTTGCGGCAGGTTCTGTCCAGTTTGCCTGAAGAGGCTGAAATCATCGAAGTCGGCGATTTCGATGCCGCGAAAAAACTGGTCGTAGAACGCGACGATGTTGATCTGCTGCTGCTGGATCTGACCATGCCTGGAGGCACGGGCCTTTCCGGTCTGGTCACGCTTAAAGCGCTTCAGCCCGCTCTCCCGATCATCATTGTATCAGCGACTGATGATGCCGCAACAATCCGCCACGCGGTCGAACTCGGTGCATCGGGTTTCATATCCAAATCGGCCAGTATGGAAGCCATTGGTGAAGCCGTACATGCGGTTCTTGCCGGCGACATCTGGACACCATCAGACATCGATCTTGATCAGGCACATGATCCGGAAATCGAAACGCTGATCAACAAGATCAGAACGCTTACACCGCAGCAAACGCGTGTTCTCACCATGCTCGCCGAGGGATTGCTCAACAAGCAGATCGCCTATGAGCTGAATGTTTCTGAAGCCACCGTCAAGGCGCACGTCTCTGCTGTTTTGCAGAAGCTTGGCGTCGACAGCCGCACACAGGCGGTCATTCTTCTGTCACGCATTGGTAATGATGCGTTGAGCTCAGAGCCACTCTGATAATTCATTCCGCTGCTGATTGGCGCTGATGCAATGCGCTCGATAAAAGCGAGCGCAGGGCTGCGGGACGCAGCGGCTTGTTTAACACCGTCACGTTCTCGTCGTCGGCTCGTTTGCGAACTTCCTTGGAACGATCAGCCGTCAGCAGAATAGCTGGAATCTCATGCCCGAAAGTCTCGCGCGTGAAACCGATCATATCCAGCCCGTTCTCATTATCGAGATGATAGTCAGCCACGATAATATCCGGTGCCACTTCACGCTCGACACAGAACACTTTCAGCCCGGCACCACCGCGCAGCGTTGTCACATTGCAGCCCCAGCCATTGAGCAGGGTTTCCATTCCGGCCAGAATATTAGCGTCGTTGTCGATGCAGAGCACGTCAAGCCCTGTCAGACTGGAGGCACGTTTCACGCCCTTGCGACTGGCGATTTCCTCAACCGGGACTGCTTCATCGCTGATCGGAAGACAGAGTGTGAAAATGCTGCCCTTGCCCGGGTCCGATGAAACTGTCAGCGGCAGTTCGAGCATCCGTGCAATACGATCGACGATCGAAAGACCAAGCCCCAGGCCTTCTGCCTCGCGCATACCTTCATCAAGGCGCGTGAATTCACGGAAAACCAGTTTAAGCTTCGGCTTCGGGATACCAATACCTGTATCAAGCACCTGCAATTCCACAAAATTGCCGCGACGACGGACGCCTAAGAGAATGCCGCCTTTACGGCTGTATTTGATAGCATTGGAAACGAGGTTCTGGATAAGACGACGCAACATGTTGCGATCAGTTTTGACCACAATACTCGATGGCACCACGCGCAGTTTCAGCCCCTTTTTGCGTGCCATCGGCGTGAAATCAGTGGCGATCTGGCTCAAAAGCCGGTCGAGCCGGAAGGCCGAAACTTCAGGCTTCAGCGCGCCCGTATCAAGTCGCGATATATCGAGGACCATTCCGAGAATGGCTTCCACCGATTCAAGTGAAGAATCGATGTTTCTTGCAAGTTGGCTTGTTTCTGCACGACCGAGTTTTTCGGCCAGTGCCGTGCTGTAAAGCCGTGCAGCATTGAGCGGTTGCAGAATGTCGTGACCAGCCGCAGCAAGAAAGCGCGTCTTTCCCAGATTGGCTTCTTCGGCAACGCTCTGCGCCTTGGCAAGTTTCTGGTTCACATGGGTTAGTTCTGCCGTACGGTCAGCAACACGCTGCTCCAGCACTTCCGCGGCCCGCTGACGGCTGATATCCGCCTCGACCTCATCAGTAATATCGGTATAGGTCGCCACAAGTCCGCCATCTGGCATCGGATTGGAATTGATTTCCAGCACCTTGCCCGTCGATTTCAGCGTCAGACGCCACGGTTTGCGCAATGTCGCCAGCGAACGAATGGCGGCGTTCTGTGCATTGGCTGCGAGATCGCCGCTGCGTGCCAGATGCTCCACAATCTCAGAGACCGGTATGCCCACCTGCATTACTTCATCAGGCAGATCGAACAGCCTGCGAAACTGACGGTTCCAGCAGGTTAGCCGCAAGTCCTTGTCGAGAACCGTGATACCCTGGTCCATCTGGTCGAGAGCGATCTGCAAAAGATCGCGGTTTTGTTGCAGAGCAACGGAAGCATCATCCAGTAACTGCCGCGCATCGCGTGCTGATGCATCATTCCGCTTGAGCATCAACGACAGAACCAGACGTGCCGACGAAGAGCCAACGGCCGTGCCAAGCAATTGTTCTGCGTAGCGGATGAGTGGCGTGTCGACCGTCATGCCCGGATCCAGCCTGCGCTGCTCACGCCCTTCAAAACGCAGGAAAGCGCGCTCAACACGTTCAGCACCGAGATATCTGGCCATAGTTGCTTTGAGTTCGGCAACGGTAACGGTTGTGCGGAAACGCTTGAGCGTGGGGGTGCCAATAAAATAGCGTGGCAGGAAAATACTGGCCTGAATACGTTCAAGCGGCGTCGAGGCACGCGACAGCGAGCCAAGAAGATAGAACAACGTATTAGCGGCCAGGCTCCAGACCACGCCATTGGTGAGCGGTAGCATATCAGTGCCAAACAGCGCTTCTGGCCGCAGAGCCGTGAACCCCAGAAATCCATCCCGCAAAATGGCAGCATTTTCAGGCGCAACCGTCGGCAACAACAGGGTGTAGGCCCAGATCAGAAAGCCCGCCGAAAGGCCCAGCATTGCCCCGCGCCCATTAGCATTGCGCCAGAACAGGCCACCAATAAAAGACGGCACGAATTGCGCAATGGCCGCAAAGGATATGAGGCCAATGGATGCGAGATGAATATTGTTCGACGCCATGCGGTAATAGGCGAAGGCCAGTGCCAGAATACCGATAATCGTCAGCCGCCGGGTATTGAGAATGATCATCGTCAGATCACGCTGCTCTGTCGGATGGCGCACGGCCAATCTGCGGATGATCAGCGGCAGAACAAGGTGGTTGGAGATCATGATCGAGAGCGCCACGCAGGCAACAATCACCATTGCGGTCGCAGCCGAAAGCCCACCTAAAAACGCAATCAATGCCAGCCAGTGTGCACCGGCTGAAAGTGGTAAAGCTAGTACATAAAGATCGCCGCTCACCGTATTTCCAAGCGTCATCACGCCAATCAGCGCAATCGGGAAAACGAAGATATTGATCAAGATCAGATAGAGCGGAAACAGCCACGAAGCCGTGCGCAGTTCTTTTTCGCTGCGGCTTTCCACGACCGTTACATGAAACTGTCGCGGCAGCATGATGATGGCCGCAGCACTCAGCATCGTATGCACAATCCATGTGCCGATGGATGTTTCGTAGTGAAATGCATCAAGTGCTGCGGGCGATTGCGAGATCTTTTCTATCAATTCGCCAGGCGACCCAAACACGAAGAAAGTGCAGGCCAGTCCCACGGCAAGGAATGCGGAGAGTTTGATCACTGATTCGAGCGCAACCGCCAGAATAAGCCCATTCTGGTGCTCTGTTGCATCCGTATGGCGCGTACCGAACAGGATCGCAAAGACCGCCAGAACCGCTGCCACGGGCAGCGAAATATCGCCAAACACAAAGGACGAAGGATCGAAGGCAGAGCCGTAATGCTCCATCACCAGACCAACACTGCCGGAAACAGCTTTGAGCTGTAGCGCGATATAAGGAATGGACCCGACCGCTGCGATACAGGTTGCCAGCGACGCCACACCAAAGCTCTTGCCATAGCGCGCTGCCAGAAAATCGGCGATGGAAGTGATATGTTCGGCCTTTGCAAGCCGCACAATATGACGCAGCAGACGATTGCCAAGCGTGAAAACCAGAATAGGCCCGATATAAATGCCTAAGAACTCAAGCCCGCGCTGGGCTGATAAACCGACCGAGCCGAAGAAGGTCCACGAAGTGCAGTAAACGGCAAGACTGAGTGCGTAAATATAGGGACGCGGGGCACTACTCCAGCGCGCAGCACGTCTGTCACCGATGCTTGCCACCGCAAACAGCATCAACAGATACAGAAATGCGACGCCTATAATTCCCCAGCCCTGCATTGCCGGACTTTCCTCCCCTGCCACCCCCCTTTATTGGTAAAGTAGACTAGGGAAGGCAAGCATTTTCAGGCAAAACACGCAAGCACTACTAAATAACGACAGGCCTACTGTTGTGCACCATTCGCCGGCTTCTCAGGCTCACTGTCAAAACTCTTTGCGACATCCATGAAGCGGCGCATGAAGCGTTCCATATAACCAAGCGACTGTTCGAACTCTGCATCGGACGGCAGCTTTGACGGCATAGCAGATGCAGCACCCGACTGAACTGCTGCAAGCTTATCCTCAAGCCTTTTCACGCGGTCCTGCAGATCGGAAATGTCGTTCTCATAAGCCTCGCGGTCTTCGGTTGCCATCTTGCAGACAAGCTGCCCCTGATGCTCATTGCAGACTGAAAGCGCACCCGTTCGCGTATCAAGCCGCACATAGCCGGTTTCCGTGCCTTCAAGGCGATAGCGGCCATTTTCCTGCGCATAAGCACTGCTGGCAATAAAGCCGGTCCCAAGAAGTGAAACCGTGGCGAGTGTGCGAAACAACGGCATGTTTTTGCCAGACATGGTTCTCTCTCCTTAATAGCCTGTTTAAGCGCATCTCGTCCGAAAGCCGCTTCACACTTTTCCGGATGCGCTCTATTTCTTCGCGCATCTTATCCAAAAACTGCTTTGCACTTTTCGGGATGCGCTAGAGCCTACCCCCATCATATGGGAGCTATGCGCGAAAAACGAACAAGTCATGCTTTGATTTTCTGATAAATTCGGGCTAGAGAGCCGCCATGACCAAAACGACCATCTACAAGATCGCCCCGCGCGATCTCTGGGCGCAGGCAGAAGAGGCTGGCAATTTTACCGGGGCACCCGTTGATATTGCCGATGGCTATATCCATTTCTCCACCAGTGAACAGGTGCGCGAAACAGCCGCCAAACATTTTGCCGGGCAAACGGATCTGCTGCTGGTAAGCGTAGATACAGCCGCTCTGGGCGATGCGCTGAAATTTGAAACCTCGCGCGGCGGGGCATTGTTTCCGCACCTTTATGCAATGCTGCCACTATCGGCAGTGATTAAGGTCGAGCCATTGCCGCTCGACAAAGATGGTCTCCATATCTTCCCGGAGCTTGAGGACAAATGAGCGGGCTTTTTGAACTTTTTGGGCGACGTGCATTGTTTACGTTCGACGCCGAGCAAGCGCATGGTCTGTCCATCGCAGGGCTGAAAACTGGTATTGTCACCTGCAGCCGTCCACATGACCCCGCACTTTCGGTTAAAATTGCAGGTCTGCAGTTTCCAAATCCAGTCGGCATGGCAGCCGGTTACGACAAGAATGCCGAAGTTCCTGATGCACTCTTGAAGATCGGCTTTGGATTTACCGAAGTCGGCACCATCACGCCACGTCCGCAGAGTGGTAATCCGCGCCCGCGTATTTTCCGTCTCGTGGACGATCGCGCTGTGATCAATCGTCTTGGCTTCAACAATGAAGGCCACGATGCAGCGTTCAAGCGCCTTTCGCAGCGCGCTGGCAAAAGCGGCATTGTCGGCGTTAATATCGGTGCCAACAAGGATGCTGAAGACCGCATCGGCGATTATGTAGCTGGTATTCGCAAGTTCTATCAGCTGGCGCGGTATTTCACCGTGAACATCTCTTCGCCCAACACACCGGGCCTGCGCAATTTGCAATCCCGCGATGCGCTGCGCGAGCTGCTCTCCCGTGTGCTTGCTGCCCGCGATGAAGAAGGCAAGATGTGCACGCTGAAGCGTCCGGTTTTCCTCAAGATCGCGCCTGATCTGAGCGACGAAGAACTCGACGATATTGCGGCAGAAGCGCTTGAGCAGAAGCTTGACGGCATTATCGTTTCCAACACCACGCTTTCGCGCAACGGTTTGAACAGCACGGAGAACCGCGAAGAAACAGGTGGCCTTTCGGGCGCACCGCTATTTGAGCGTTCGACGATTATTCTGGCACGTATGCGCGAGCGGATCGGCGCTGACGTGCCGCTGATCGGCGTTGGCGGTATCGATAGTGCTGAAACCGCCCTTGCGAAAATCAAGGCGGGTGCTGATCTCATCCAGCTTTACACCGGCATGATCTATCGTGGCCCCGGCCTCGCATCCGAAATCGTGCGCGGACTTTCAGACGCCGTCAAAACCGAAGGCGTGGCAAGCATTTCCGATCTGCGCGACCGCGACACGAAGGAATGGGCCGCGCGCCGTCTGCCTGACTAAACTTCTCCTGAGCATGCCCCCCGAAAACTGGTTCCCACTTTTCGGGGTCATGCTTTAAAAAACTCCGTTCTATACCTCCGTGGCAGCAACGCCAGAAGCGTGATGCCGCGGATCGATAGGAACAGATTGATTGCCAGCCAAAGCCCGTGATTTCCCATCACGGGCTTTACTGCATAAAGCACAGCCAAAAAGAATATCAGCGAGAAGAACATCATGTTGCGCATATCGCGCGACCATGTTGCGCCGATGTAAACGCCGTCCATATGGAATGCGAGCAGGCCGGTGAGCCCGGTTAATGCCGCCCATGGCAGATATTTGATCGCCTCATCACGCACATCGGAAGCCTTCGACAGAAGGTCGATAATCGCATCACCAAACACCAGCAAAGTGAATGCAATCAAGCTGGCCATGACCAGCCCCCAAACGAAGGTGAGTTTCGCACCGCGAACAAATGCCGGGCTATAGCGCGCACCGACCGAGCGGCCTACGATCTGTTCCACTGCGGCGGCCATACCATCGAGAAAGAAACCGCAGACGAGGAAGAAATTCATCAAAACCGCGTTTGCCGCCAGCGTCACCGGACCGAGCTCTGAACCCGCGCGGGTGAAGAATGCAAAGGCTGTCAAAAGCAGAATGGAGCGGATCATGATGTCGCGGTTAAGCGCAACCATCCGCACAAGGCCTTCTTTCTGAAAGATGCGGGCCCAATCAGGCCTGCGTCCTGTCGTGCGATTGAAGTGGCGCGCAACAAGCGTGAGGCCAATGATTGCCGCAACAGTTTCGCCCGTAACCGTGGCCCATGCAACACCGGCCACACCCCAGCCAAGTTCCAGCCCGAGCACAATGCAGAGAATAATATTGATACCGTTAATTAGCACCTGAAGGCTGAGGCCCAGAATACCCTGCCCCCGTCCGAGCAGCAGACCCAGTACGGAATAATTAATAAGCGCCACCGGTGCCGAAAGCATCCGGATTGACACATAAGTCACCATCGCTTCCTGAGTGGCAGGTGTCGGGTGAATGAAATCAGACGCAACGGTTAGCACGAGCGGCAGGCTCAGGATCATCAGCAAGCCAGCAGCGATCGCTATAATGATAGCCCGCCAGAAGATTGCCTGTTCTTCTGCCTTGTCGCCTGCCCCCATCGCCTGTGCGACAAGCCCGGTGGTTCCGGACCGCAGAAAGCTGAACATGGTCAGCAGAAAATCGAAAACCAGTGCGCCTATGGCAAGGCCACCAATCAATTCGGCCTGCCCCATCTGACCGACCACACCCATATCCACCAGCCCAAGCAAGGGCGTAGTGACGGCGGCGAGTGTCATCGGCACGGCGATCATCATCACCATGCGATGGGTCACTTCAAATGGTCTGGAAACAATGCTCTGATCGTGCAGCATCTGATCCCTGGCTTTCCTCGAATATCGGTCGCAATATCGGTAAGCTCTATTCTGGAATCATTCAAAACGACAGTGAATTCGGCCACCGTATTGTCGCAGCCCTGACAGCCTTATGTCAGGAGCGCGTTCAACAATATTCAGAGGCCGAGCATCATCGCCCAGTATAGGCGACGCGGATTGTTTTCAGGCGTCGCCCATGCAAGGCCATAATGCTCGAAGGTCGGATCAAGCATATTCTTGCGATGCCCTGGTGATTTCATCCAGGCATCGAAAACGGCCTGTGTGTTTGGCTGTCCAGCGGCAACATTTTCTGCAGCGGGACCGCGAATACCAGCCTGTTTGAGCCGCGAAACAAACCCATTGCCCCAGCCGACCGAGTGGCCGATCTTGCCATGGCTCGCCATACGACGTGCCTGATAAAGCGCTGCCTGCTCAAGCTTGCCGTTGGTTGACATAAGCGGCAGACCGTTGGACTTGCGGATCTGATTGAAGAGCTCGGTCGGGTCAACGTCTGCTGCAGCGTTTGCAAAACCCGCGGGCAAAGCCGCGAAAGCCAGAGCGCCACCGGCGAGGATCAGAAACCCACGCCGGGTAAGGTTAAAAGTGTCGTTGTCTTGCATTTCCCGCTTCCGAAAGGCTTTTTACTACGCATTATCCTACGCAAAACCGCTTCGCACTTTCGCAGGAAATGCTCTGATTATTTCCGGTAGCTCAGGATACGGAGCAAAATAAAGGCAGGAATGACGACGGCTGCACCGAGGATGAGATAATCGGCAAAACCTGCAATGGCAGAGAAGCCCATATTCCAAAGGCGCAGAACAAAATCACGGATGCCATAGAGGATATCGTAAGGCGTCCAATGGAACGCGCTCATCACCACGCCAACCACCAGCGAGATCAGCACAAGCTTGATCAGCACGCGTGCAGGCGTATCGCCAAGAAAACGGTTCACACCATCAGACATGCAAATCTCCAGCATTTGGTCGCCTGCCAAAGTGGCAGTTTCGCCGCGGAAAATAGGTCGTCGGCGCAGGATTCGCAAGTAAGCTCATAAATTCAGCGTTCTTTGCGATAATCGCGTGGCGGCTTCTGCTTCTGGCGCACAAACGAGCGGTTCATGCTACGCGTATCCGTAAAGCCGCTGGCGACTGCCACTTCCAGCAACGATAGCCCGGTTTCAGACAGCAGCTCCCGCGCCTTTTTAACGCGCAATTCTTCACGCACCTCAAAAGCCGTGCGCCCCACCGCCATACGAAAACCGCGCTCCATCTGACGCACCGAAATGCCGAGCTTGCGCGCAACATCGATCATCGGAACTGGCTCTTCCAGCGTTTCCTCAAAAATGCGGATCGCCTTACGGATCATCGGTGAACGCACACCATTGAAACTCAACGCCGGCTGTTCAGAACGCACCAGTTCATAAGGGATCATCAGAATGGACGCGCTTTTACGTGCCAACTCCTCGGAGATTTCATTCTGGATGATTGAAAGGGAAAGTGATGCCGCGCCCAGGCCACCCGCACAGGTATAGTGCCGTCCGCTGCGATGAAAAAGGCTTGTCGTATCAGCGGTATGGCCATCGAAAAGATCGAGAAAATCATCACGATGGAACCAGCTGACACAACAGTTTCGGTCATCAAGCAAGCCGCCCTCAGCCAGCAGAAAGGCCGCTGTGCAAAGGCCCACAACGGTCTTGCCGCGCTTATCGGCGCGTTTGATAAGGTCAATCAAAGCCTGTTGACGCGGGCGGTACTGCGCAAGCAAACCGCCGACAACTGCCACATAATCGCACTCATCCAGCTCACCGATGGGTGCTGTCGGTTCAATCACCATACCGGAACTGGATGTAACCGGATCGCCCGACAATGTGCAGATTTTCCAGGCACACCGGATCTGGCGGCTTTTATCACGATCATCGGCTGCAAGGCGAAATGGGTCGAGAAACAGGCTGAGGGCCGTCAGCGTAAAACCGGGCAACGCAACGATGCCCACGGACAGACGGCGCGATGGCACATCCGTCATGATTTCCCGAACCTCATCCTTCCCATTTCTCACCTAAGCAGTCCTCCACCACATCCCACTTTATACGAACGGGATCAGGAAGAACGCAATCACCTGAAATGCTTGGAGAGCTTAAGTTGCTGCGCCTGATAGTTCGATCCCAAATCGATGCCATAGAGCGCCTTCGGGCGATTCAACATATGCTCATAAACAAGACGGCCGACAATCTGGCCATGTTCGAGAATGAACGGGACTTCATGACTGCGCACTTCCAGAACCGCACGGCTTCCCGTTCCACCAGCAGCGGTGTGACCGAAGCCCGGATCAAAGAAGCCTGCATAATGCACACGGAATTCACCGACCAGCGGGTCGAAAGGCGTCATTTCCGCTGCGAAAAGCGGCGGCACATGCACCGCTTCGCGCGAAACGAGGATATAGAATTCATCCGGGTCGAGCACCAGTTCACGCGACCCACGATCATAGATCGGCTCCCAGAAGTCGAGAACGTCATTGGCAGCTCGCTTATCGACATCGACAACAGCTGTGTGATGCTTTCCGCGATAGCCGATCAGCTTGTCTTTATCACCCGACAGATCAACTGACAGCGCGATGCCGCCACCAGAGATATTTGGCTGTTCTGCAGCCACCAACGTTTCGTTCTGATGCAATGTTGCAAGTTCTGCTTCAGTCAGCTGGGCACGTCCCTGACGAAAACGGATTTGCGACAGGCGCGAGCCGGTGCGTGCAACAATCGGGAAAGTTCGTGGGCTGACTTCGAGATAAAGCGGGCCATTATAGCCAGCAGGCACCTTGTCGAACTCCTGCGCACCATCGGCGATAACGCGGGTGAAAATATCAAGGCGGCCCGTCGAGCTTTTCGGGTTAGCGGAAGCAGACAATTCCGGCGAAAGCGACAAGCTTTCAAGCAATGGCACGATATAGACGCAGCCGGTTTCAAGCACCGCGCCTGCGGTCAAATCGATCTCGTGAAGCTTGAGACGTTCCAGCTTGTCTATAACCGGCGTTCCCGGACCGGGCATGAAGGATGCGCGCACACGATAGGCTTTCACACCCAATCGCAGGTCGAGACTTGCAGGCTGAATCTGATCGGCATCCAATGGACGCGCAGATTTGAGCAAACCGCTTTCAAACAGCGCGGCAATATCCGCATCTGCCAGAATTCCTGCTTCCCTCTGTGTCATACCACTGAACTCCGTGAATTACTTAAAATTGGTCTAAGACCATTGACCGCTCTAAGCACCGATGCCAACCCTCAAAGCCCTTGGTTTCGGGGTTTTCCGCAGGAATCAGAGGCCAAGCACCTTTCACCGGCAGCTCTTTTCCTGAAAACTGACCTTCCAAGCATTGACGACCCTGCCCAAGAGGCATAAGGAAAAAGTGTTCCGTGGTGATTTGGCCGGCCGGCTTGCAGCCACGTTAAAGAATTCGCTAAAATAAGGCCGCGGTTCGTTACCGGCCTTTTGCGTGTTCGCGAGGCCGGTTTTTTATTGGCCGCCGAGGCATTTCCAGGCCCCGGCCGACCAGCTTTCGACAGGTTGGAAAAAAATGACGAATAAGACTACCCGTAAGTTACGCCCGGCAACTCAGCTCGTTCATGCAGGATCGCTGCGTTCGGGCTTTGCAGAGTTGTCCGAAGCCCTCTATCTGACGCAGGGCTTTCTTTACCCGACGGCAGAAGCCGCTGAAGCGCGATTCACAGGCGAAGACCCGGGTTTCATCTATTCGCGTTATGCCAACCCAACCACAGAAATGTTTGAAAAGCGCATGTGTGCGCTTGAAGGTGCCGAAGATGCGCGCGCCTTCACCTCCGGTATGGCGGCGGTCGCCGCCTCCATTCTCTGTCAGGTACAGGCTGGAGAACACGTCATCTGCGCACGCGCCGTCTTTGGATCGTCGCGTTACATTATTGAAACGCTGCTGCCGCGCTATGGCGTTGAGTTCTCAATTATCGACGGCTCGAAGATCGAAAACTGGAAAGCAGCTGTTCATCCGAACACCAAAGTGATGTTGCTCGAAAGCCCGTCGAACCCGACGCTCGAAGTGATCGACATTGCTGCTGTCGCAGACATTGCCAATGAAATCGGCGCAAAGCTGATCGTTGACAACGTGTTTGCAACGCCACTTTACCAGAAGCCGCTGGAACTCGGCGCGCATATTGTCGTCTATTCGACCACCAAGCATATTGATGGTCAGGGCCGTTGTCTTGGCGGGATCATTCTTTCCGATCAGGAGTGGACTGAAGAAGTTCTCCAGCCTTACTTCCGTCATACCGGCCCGGGTATGAGCCCATTTAATGCATGGATCATGCTCAAAGGCCTCGAAACGCTCGGTGTTCGCGTGCGTCAGCAGACGCAGTCGGCTGCAGCCGTTGCCGATGCGCTCGCCGGTCAGGCAGGTGTGAAACAGGTCATTTATCCGGGCCGCGCTGACCACCCACAGGCCGACATCATCGCCAAGCAGATGACCGGCGGCTCGACGCTGATCGCGCTGGAACTCGAAGGCGGCAAGGAAGCTGCGTTCAAGTTTGAAAATGCGCTGCAGGTCTTCAGCATTTCCAACAATCTGGGCGACGCAAAGAGCATCATCACTCATCCCGCCACGACCACGCATCAGAGCCTCACAGACGAAGCCCGCGCGGAACTCGGTATTTCTGACGGTATGTTGCGTATCTCCGTCGGTCTCGAGGATCAGGATGATCTGGTTGAGGATGTGCTGGAAGCGCTAGCTGCCGCTCGATAACAAAAATCGTCTAATTTTGCAGCTTTCGACCGCAAAACGATGCATAAACGACGCAATTGCCGGAACATTTCGGCAATTGCGCTGCATTTGTCGGCATCAACTCGTTGACCTCCCGCGCAACTTTAGCGATAGGTGAGACAAGTAGACTTGATGCGATTCAAAGGCGGGTGCGTATGTACAAAGCGGTAACGCGGGGTATCGAAGTAACGGCTGAACCGTTTTATCTCGAAGACCAGTCCGAGCCAGAAGACAACCGCTATGTCTGGGGCTACCGGATCACAATCGCCAACAATTCATCTCAGACTGTACAGTTGCGCTCGCGTTACTGGCAGATCACAGACGGCAATGGCCATATTGAAGAAGTACAGGGCGCAGGCGTTATCGGCGAACAGCCGACGCTTAATCCCGGCGACTCTTATCAATACTCTTCAGGCTGCCCCTTGAGCACGACATCCGGCGTCATGGTTGGGCGATATCAAATGCAAGCTTCCGACGGGAATGCCTTTGAAGTCGATATTCCGGCTTTCTCGCTGGATATTCCAGAAGCCCGCCGCACGCTGAACTAAAAAAGCGCTTCTTTTGAAGCGCCTTTTTTTATTGTCGCTTATCCCGAAAACTGCGTCGCGCTTTTTGGGATGCGCTTATTTATTTCGCAAACTGTGCAGGATCAAACTCATAGGTTTTGGAGCAGAATTCGCACGTAACCGAAATCTTGCCATCCTCGACGCTATCCAGAATTTCTTCAGCCGAGAAATTTGAAAAGACGCCTTCGATCTTTTCGCGAGAACAAGCGCAATCATCGACAACCCGGATCGCCTCATAGATGCGAACGCCACGCTCATGGAACAGACGATAAAGCAGACGCTCCGAGCCAACCTGTGGGTCGGTCAGTTCCGAACTTTCAATCGTGCCGACCAGCGAGCGCGCTTCATCCCAGCCGTCGTCTTCAAGGTCGAGAACAACTGTGTTTTCGTCGCCATCGCCACCCGGAAGGTCCGGCATGCGTGAACGAATTTCGGATTCCGGCAAGAACTGGATCATCAAGCCACCGGCGCGCCAACGTTCGACGAGTTTGCCGTCGCTGCCGCGCTCAACGAGCTTTGCAACGCTTAGCTTCATATCGGTTGCAATCTGCTCAGACTGACGGAAGTAGGTGCGTGCGATCTCTTCCAGCGTAGATCCATCGAGAGCCACAATGCCCTGATAGCGCTGCGTGTGGGAACCCTGGTCAACCGTAAAAGCAAGCGTGCCACGGCCAAGCAGTTCTTCCGGACGTGTCTTGCCTGCGCTCACCGCTTCCGCGACGCGCTCGGCATCAAAACGCGCGTAAGCACGCACCGAACGCGGTGTACGGAAATCCACGACCAGCATGTCCACAGGTCCGTCGGACTGGGTCTGGAAGATGAACTTGCCTTCGAATTTCAGAGACGTGCCAAGCAGAACCGTGAGCACAGTCGCTTCTGCCAGCAGGCGTGCAACTGTTTCCGGATAGTTATGACGCTTGAGAATAGCGTCAATGCTTGCACCCAACTGAACGGCGCGACCGCGCACGTCGAGCCCTTCCACCTGGAAGGGCACAACGGCGTCATCGCCCGCGAAGTCGAAGTTATTCAGGTCGATCTGAACGACTTCTTCTTCGTTATGCTCAATGCTGGTCTTGTCAGCCAAATTATGCTCCTTGCAGGCACCATGCCAGAATGGCCTTCTGGGCGTGGAGCCTGTTTTCAGCTTCATCGAATACGACCGATTGCGGGCCGTCGATCACTTCGTCGGTCACTTCCTCGCCGCGATGTGCGGGCAGGCAGTGCATGAAAAGTGCCTTCGGGTCAGCTTTAGCCATCAGATGCGCATTGACCTGATAGGGCATGAAAACATTATGGCCGCGAGCGTGATCTTCCTGCCCCATCGAAACCCAGGTGTCTGTGACGATGCAATCTGCACCGTTCACTGCCTTGTCCGGGTCTACTGTGGACAGGATTTTCGCGCCGTTTGCCTTTGCCCAATCAATATATTGCTGCTTCGGCTCGCTGCCTTCCGGCGTTGCGATATTGACGTTGAAATCAAAACGCGCCGCAGCTTCCACAAGCGAATGCAGGACGTTGTTACCGTCCCCCATCCAGGCAAAGGTCTTGCCTTTGATCGAGCCGCGATGTTCCTCATATGTAAGAACGTCAGCCATGATCTGACAAGGGTGTGTGTCGTCGGTCAGTGCATTAATCACTGGAACAGTCGCGTATTCAGCCAATTCCAGCATACGATCATGCGATGTCGTGCGGATCATGATCGCGTCAACATAGCGCGAAAGCACCTTGGCGGTGTCCGCAATTGTCTCGCTGCGACCGAGCTGCATTTCCGACCCCGTGAGCATGATCGTCTCACCGCCGAGCTGACGCATACCGACGTCAAACGATACGCGGGTACGGGTGGACGGCTTTTCGAAAATCATCGCCAGAACCTTGCCGGCGAAAGGCTTTTCGATCTCGCCAGCCTTCAGACGTGCTTTGCGGGCCTTGGCGTCTTCCATGATGACACGCAGTTCCGATGATGGAACTGTCGATAAATCGATGAAGTGCTTGATACCGTTGTTCGCCATGATTTTATGCCGTCTTGCTGATCGGATTTGCGACGGAAAGCCGTTCAACGGCCGCTTCAATGCGTGCCAGTGCTTCACGGGCCTCTTCAGGCGTCGTAACCAGCGGAGGCAGGATACGAACGACATTGTCGCCAGCGCCAACGCTGAGCAGATGCTCATCACGCAGAGCCTGAATAAGGTTCACGTTAGGAACCACGCACTTGATGCCCATCAACAGGCCGCGACCGCGTACTTCCGAAATGACGTTCGGAAAACGATCGATGATCGAGGCAAGGCCCTGCTTCATGGTCAGCGCAGTTTCCTGCACGTTTTCAAGGAAGCCGTCAGCAAGCACGACATCAAGCACGGCATTGCCAACAGCCATAGCAAGCGGGTTGCCGCCGTAGGTCGTGCCGTGAACGCCAGCCACCATGCCCTTGGCAGCTTCTGCTGTTGCAAGGCAAGCGCCCATTGGGAAGCCACCGCCGATACCCTTTGCGACTGCCATGATGTCTGGCGTGATGCCCGACCACTCATGGGCAAAAAGCTTGCCGGTACGGCCAACGCCGGTCTGCACTTCGTCAAGGATCAGAAGAAGACCCTTGTCGTCGCAGATCTTGCGCAGAAGACGCATGAATTCTTCAGGGAAGCCGCGCAGACCGCCCTCGCCCTGCACAGGCTCAAGCAGAATTGCTGCAGTTTCTTCGGTGATTGCGGCACGCAGCGCCGCTTCATCGCCGAATGGAACCTGATCGAAGCCCTCGACCTTCGGGCCGAAACCTTCGAGATACTTAGCCTGACCGCCAGCAGCGATCGTTGCCAGCGTACGGCCGTGGAATGCACCTTCAAAGGTGATGACGCGGAAGCGCTCAGGATTGCCGTTTACATAATGATAGCGGCGCGCGGTCTTGATCGCGCATTCCAGCGCTTCAGCACCGGAATTGGTGAAGAATACTTTGTCCGCAAAAGTCGCATCTACGAGACGCTTGCCAAGCTTTTCCTGACCAGGAACTTCATAGAGGTTCGACAGGTGCCAGAGCTTGTCAGCCTGCTCTTTAAGCGTATTAACCAGATGCGGATGGGAGTGGCCCAGCGAGTTAACCGCGATGCCAGCTGCGAAATCGAGATAACGGTCGCCGCCTTCGGTAATAAGCCAGATGCCCTCACCTCGCTCGAAGCGCAGAGCCGCACGATTGTAAGTGTCGTAGAGCGGTTGCACAGTCGTAACGTCGGTCATTGCAGTCAGGCCTCCATTAGCCTTTTAAATGCAGCGCCTCCGGCTAGGGCCGGTCAGGCAGCGTTTCCCATTGTGTTGATGTCCCGCACATGAACGCAATCGTTCACTGGCGGGTTCGGGGATCACATGTCTTTGCATGGTCCTCCCGGCGGAAATAAAAAACCGCCCTCAGGGCGGCAATATTTAATCCCGCGCGTATATTGGCGCTCGAAAAAAAAATGTCAATCAAAGCCCACCCGGATAATCATGCATCTTTATGCATGAGTTCATGCAGGAAGCTCACATTATAAAGAACGGGATTAAGATGGCACCTATGCAGTTGCAGGGGTGGCATTTTGCAGATCGGGTCGATATATAGACGCCAGATGTCTTCCCCGACGGGAAATCCCTCTGAAATGCACCCGCGAAATACGCGTAGCTGACTCAGAAAAACCGTCTTTA
Source organism: Brucella sp. NBRC 12950 (assembly GCF_030268145.1). Taxonomy (NCBI): domain Bacteria; kingdom Pseudomonadati; phylum Pseudomonadota; class Alphaproteobacteria; order Hyphomicrobiales; family Brucellaceae; genus Brucella; species Brucella sp. NBRC 12950. Next base: position 192,761 of record NZ_BSQC01000008.1, on the reverse strand, counting down.
GCACCCAAGTTGGGGAAAACCATAAAAATGGAATCCGCCTGGCAAGGCTATCCCTTGTCATGGAGTCGTTCGGTATTGTAGTTTCTATTTAAAGTAAAAAACTACATTTCGTACGGCGGACCTAGTCACCCGGATAGATATAGTGTTTGTGCCTGGAGCAATCCGGGGACGCTGGTGGATTCCGGATAACGAAAACTGATTGGAGCCCAGGGCGATGAACTGGACAGATGAGCGCGTCGAACTGCTAAAGAAATTATGGAACGAAGGCTTGAGTGCAAGCCAGATCGCAGCGCAGCTTGGCGGCGTCAGCCGCAATGCAGTGATCGGCAAAGTGCACCGCCTGAAGCTTTCGGGTCGTGGTAAGACCACGACCGCAGCCCCACGCAGTAAAAAAGTAAATACCGTTGCAGCGACCCCGCGTCCTGCAGCAACCACCCATAGCAATGGTGCAAGCCGCCCACAGGCGACCACAACCATTCGCACAGCAACTGTCACGCAGACCGTCGGCGCAACCGCGCTTCAGATGGAGTATGTTGCAGATGCCGTAACAGAACGCGTCGTACGCCCAGCGTCAGATGTCGTTGTTCCAATCTCCCGTAAGCTGACACTTCTGCAGCTCAGCGAGCGCACCTGCAAGTGGCCGATCGGCGATCCGCTCAATGAAGATTTCCACTTCTGCGGCAGTGAATCCGGTGAATCCAGCCCGTATTGCAGCTATCATTCGAAGCTGGCTTTCCAGCCGACGGCGGAACGTCGTCGCGCGCGCTAATCTCCTTACCAGCGTCCAATAAATTTAAACCCCAGCAGCGTTTCCGCTCCGGGGTTTTTTCTTTGCTCTCTCTCCTCAAGGCGGCTCCCAACTGTCCGTTACAGCGGTTCCAGTTAAGAAAGAATCGTTGGAGCCGCTGTAACTATTTGTTTTTACGCATTATCCGACGCAAAACCGCTTCGCACTTTTGCTGGAAATGCTATAAGAAGCATGGATGATCTGCCTACGCCCGCTTGGGCAGACGGACCATAAAGGTAGAACCTTCGCCAAGCTGCGAGCGCACAACAAGGCGGGCACGATGGCGAGCGAGGATGTGCTTGACGATGGCAAGCCCCAGACCGGTTCCCTTTTGAGCGCGGCTTGTTTCGACATCGATACGGTAAAAGCGTTCGGTCAGCCGCGGGAGATGCTCGGCAGCAATGCCCGGACCAAAATCCTGCACCGAAGCTACGACTTCCGAGGCATTTTCGCTGCTCTCTTCGTCCAGCCTTAGAATGATACGCTTGCCGCCCTGCCCATACTTACAGGCATTTTCAACGAGGTTCTGGAAAACCTGGATAAGTTCATCTCTGGTGCCAGTCACGTTCACCGGATGATCCGGGAAGTGCCGCTCAATGACGACATCAAGACCCGCGGCGAGAGGTGTCAGTGTGTCGGCTACGTGGTTGAGCACAGCGGTCATATCCACACATTCGCTCACAGCCAAATGCGCGCGCATTTCCAAACGAGAGAGAGAAAGCAGATCGTCAATCAGACGCGACATGCGCTCGGCTTGTTTCTGCATGATACCCAGAAAGCGCTCGCGTGCGCCTGCATCATTGCGTGCCGGGCCTTGTAGCGTCTCGATGAACCCAAGCAGTGAGGCAAGCGGTGTGCGCAACTCGTGGCTTGCATTAGCGATAAAGTCCGAACGCATACGGTCGATGCGACGTGTTTCACTTTGATCGCGGAACAGAAGAACGAAAAGTTCCGGTTTGCCCGATGCATCCCTTAGAGCCTTCACCATCGCCTTATACCAGCGGTCAATCGGCACACGCTCGAAATAGTCTATGCTGCGCGGCTCGCCGTCAGCAATCACGCCTTGAATAAGTGCGTGCATTTCCGGAGCACGAAACCGCAGATAAAGACCTGTATCTTTTTCAAGTGACTGGAAGGCACTGAGCGCTGCAGCATTTGCGAACAGTACAGTTCCACGCTGATCAAAGACAATCATCGGATCGGTCAGAAGATCGGCAAGCCGCTCACCGGAAACACCAGCCATTTCATTGACGGGATGTTCATCCTGCAGCTTTTCTTCAACAGGGTCATCGCGCGTGGCGCTTGCGACCCAGATGGCGCCAACGACGACCAGAACCATCAAAAGGATGCGAAACCACAAGGGCAACTCCAGCACCATGATGCAAACCACCAACACCATGCTGGCAATAAGCACACCCTTGACCCTGAGAAGCGGAGCAAAGAGGGTTTCCTCTGGCTCGGAACCGGGAGAAGGTTGGTTGCTGCTTTCACTCATTCTCAAATCTCTCAACTCAGACAGCGCGCAAGCCATTTACCTTACGCATGTAATTGTCCCGAAAGCGGGTCAACGATCCTTTACGCGGCTTATAAACAGCCCATATCATGCATTAAAGCGTATCGCATTTTATCATTTCCAAATGATGCGCTTTAAGTCCTTGTTCTTGCGCATGTCGTCACCGGATCGTAGCGGGATTAGAAATCAGCCCAGTAAACTGATGTCCCCGCGAAGAGGGTTTCCCAATTTCTACGGCATGCACTAGGTTCGGCGGGCACTGCGTAAACGTGCCTTTATATAAACCAAAGGAGCTTGCTGTGGGTGACAGTTCAAAGACAGCTAACAAAAAGAAAGCGGAAAAAGACAATTCAAAATCCGGCGACAAGCCTCTGAAGATCAAAATCGAAGGCGACACCCACAAGTTCGACATCAACGATCCCAAGCTTCCGGACTGGATTGATGACCAGGCTCTGCAATCTGGCGGGTACCCTTATCCAGACAAAATGAAATCGAAGGATTATGAGGAAACGCTGGAGCGGCTTCAAATCGAGCTCGTCAAAATGCAATACTGGCTGCAAAGCACCGGTGGACGGGTGATCAGCGTCTTTGAAGGGCGGGATGCTGCTGGCAAAGGTGGAACAATCTTCACCATCCGGCAGTTCATGAACCCCAGAACTGCGCGCAATGTCGCCTTGCCAAAGCCCACTGAAACCGAGCGCGGTCAATGGTATTTTCAGCGCTACGTACAGCTCTTCCCCACGTCGGGTGAATTCGTCACCTTCGACCGTTCCTGGTATAACCGTGCAGGTGTTGAGCGCGTCATGCAGTTCTGTACGCCAGAGCAACTTGAAACGTTTCTGACGGAAACGCCTGATTTCGAGCGGATGATCGTCACCGAAGGTATCCACCTGTTCAAGTTCTGGCTGGATATCGGACAGGAAATGCAGCTCAAGCGTTTCCATGAGCGCCGCCATAGCCCACTGAAAAGCTGGAAATTCTCACCGATGGATGTTGCCGGCATTTCACGCTGGGATGACTATTCCAAAGCGCTGCATGTCATGCTTGAGCGCACAGATAGCGGTTACGCGCCATGGACGATTATTCGATCCAACGATAAGAGACGCGCCAGATTGGCTGCAATCCGGCGCATTCTCCTGAGTTTGCCTTATGAAGGGCGTGATCTCGAAGCCATCGGCCCCGAAGATCAATCCATTATCGGACGAGGCGCTGAGTTTCTTGCTTCCAAAACACCGGCGGCATCCGATTCCGGCAAATAGAATGTACTTGGCTGGTGTGGTGTTTTCTCCCAGAGATGCGGCTTCCACACCAGCTGCCACAGAGCTCGCCATGCCGAAACTGAAATCAAGACCCAATAGGCTGGGATGGCGAGAATATAGGCATAACCGCCTAATTCCGTCGGCTCCATGGTTTTCGATCCGAGCACATAGAAACTTAGGTAGGCTAGCATGATATTGATCATATCAATGCGCAACAGCCACAGGTTTTGGGAATCGAGAGGGCCAAACAGCATAAACCCTGCAAGAACCAGCACGGTCACCAGCATGAATGGATGCAGAAGCGCCGAACCGATTATACCCAAGGTGTAAATCTGGTTGACGACGAAGCGCCACCAGCCAAGCTCGCGCCAAGTGGCATATGGATTACGTCCATGAACGAGCCATGTCTGCATCCAGCCTTTGATCCAGCGCGTGCGCTGCTTATGCCAGACCGAGTAGTCAACCGGCGCGTCTTCGACGGTGCCCCGCGTGATAACATCGATACCGTAACCAAAGCGAGCGAGCCGCATTCCAAGATCGGCATCCTCGGTGACATTATAGGCGTCCCACCCACCAACCTGGTCAAGGCATGAACGGCGGAAGTGATTGGATGTGCCGCCCAGTGGGATAACCAATCCTTGGGAAGCAAGCCATGGCAACAACCCACGGAACAGTGTGGCATATTCAAATGCAAACATACGCGTGAGCAGGTTTTGCCGGAAGTTTCCGATAATCAAAGGCGCTTGAACGCAAGCAAGCTGATCGCCACCCCGCTGAAACGCCTGCCATGCCTCAAGCAGCTGATCTGGATGAGGACGATCCTCTGCATCAAAGACGGCTATGATTTCGCCGCGTGCAAATTGAAGCGCATAGTTCAACGCCTTCGGCTTGGTGCGCGGACCGCCTGTTGGAACGAGAACCAGCTCATAATTTGATGGAAGAGCCCTCGCCCTGATTTCCCCGTTGGTATCAAAATCGTCTCTCTCGCAGACAAGTTTGATATCGAGTTTGCTGCGCGGCCAGTTAAGCCTCTCCAGCGAAGCAATTAGTTGCCCCACAACTGCTTGTTCACGATAGAGCGGCACCAGAACAGAGTAGACCGGCAAGTCGCGTCGATTAAACGGCACGATTTCTGGAAAACGCAGACGACGGCTTGAAACCGCTGCGAAGAGGCGGATGAGTACACAGCCGAAAAAGAACAATGTCAGACAGACATGCAGGAATAGAATAGTTTTTGACGGCCAATTCACGAAACTTGCAATAAATGCATAAAGCCCTATTGCAATGATGAAAGCCTGTGGCGTTTCAAGGACCCGAGCTGCTGAAAACAGCTGTGGTGTCATTCCATGCGCCCGCGCGATCAAATCCTTCTGATGGCGCTGGCGCAGGATCTTCTTGATGACCGACGGTGTGGAAATTCTAATCCGCTCTCGCAATTCTGGTGTTTGCTGAATATGGTCGCGCAGTTTTGCAATGCGATTTTCAGTAGGGGCGAGATAAAGATAGGAGGTGCCGTCCTTTCCGAGCACCATCAACTGTCCTGGCTCCGTAAAAATCGCCGATGTCTCTTCACCCGTAACAAAGACGCGTGACGAGAGGACCTCCTCTGTGAATGTCAATTCGAGATAGTCGGCTATTGCTTCAAACAACAACGTCTCTGAAACACCCCGCTGATGCGAAATTTCGGCGCAAAAGCTTGTCCCGTTGATGATGGATGCTTCATAGGCTTTCGTCAGGCAATCACGCGACACACCGCGTCGCTCCAATCTGGCAGATATGGCCGTGCATATCCCCAGATCGGAAGCAATCGATCCGTTACTCATAGTACCCCCGCACTACTAATGGACTATTTTTATTTTTCACTAATATTTATTATAATTCTCTATGAGGATTATTTATTTAACTAAATTATGTATTTAGAAAATAACCCCTCTATATAGATTTTTATTTCATTCTATTTTAAATTGAAACAGAATTATTTAACTTTGACTATATTCAGGACCTTTACGGTCAAATTAATGCCAACCCATTCAAATTCATTGCATAGTTTTCCACATAGGCTCTATTAACGTGAAATTATCAGATATTGCTTAAATAAGGCTCCAATGAAACGGCACCTTTTGAGCATAGCGGTTGCAGCTTGCTGGCTTGCCAGCGGCATCTCCGTCGGCGCCCAGCCCGCGCCCAAGGCACCTGACTTCTTCAACCAGAAGGAAAGGCTGGCCTTGCCATCCCTTCAGGGACTTAATCGGCTGCGCTTCGTGACGACGCTCGATTTCCCGCCCTTCAATGCACTTAACGAAGCCGGACAGCTTTCAGGCTACAATATTGACCTTGCGAAAGCGCTCTGCAGTCAGATGGGATTGAGCGACATATGTCAGATCGAGGCTGTTCCCTGGAATGAACTTGAAGCCAAACTGGAAAGTGGTGAAGCGGAAGCAATCATCGCAGGCTTGAGTGTCAATGCACAAAGCCGGCAGAAATTCGTTTTCACCCGCGCCTATATGCGCTTTCCCGCACGCTTCATAACCAAAAAAGCAAATAGCTTTTCCGAACCTGCGGCGATTTCAACACGCGGCAAAGACATTGGCGTTGTAGCAGGCTCTGCGCATGAACAGCTTTTAAAAGCATATTTTCCGCAAGCCGTTGCCAAACCATTTCCCGACCGAGCTGCTCTCTTAGCTTCACTGCAAAAAGGTGAGATCACCGCTGCTTTTGATGACGGCATGTCGCTGTCATTCTGGCTTGAGAGTGATCAGGCTCATGACTGCTGCGTCTTCACAGACGGGCCATATCTGGCACCGCAATATCTTGGCTCAGGTCTGACAATTGCTGTCGCTCAAAAGAATGCTGCTCTGGCAATCGCTTTTAACAGTGCGTTGCAGTCATTACAGCAGCAGGGCAAACTCACAGAGCTCTATCTGCGCTACTTCCCAACCAGCTTCTATTGATTAAGACCTGCAACAGTTACGCATGAATCGCGTGGCAGAATCATCTGTGCGGCGGATTACGCCCGTTCATGCCAACTCTTTGACCGACGCACGCCGCAGAATTTCGTGCCATTTTGTCGCACCAACGGGAACGCAGCACCGCGAATTTTCAGTGATTATTGAAATTTCCGACCATTCGATACTTACAGCACATAAGTAAAATTATTTGAAATCAAAATATTGAATTGGATTTTCAGGAAATTAAAGCGATAAATCGCGTCTTATTATGTAATTTCGTGTCGCCTTATATCACATTTTCCCAATAAATCCATATGTTTATTTGTTCTTGAAGAATTCTTCTTTTAATCGATAATCAAAATCGAGGAGAAGGAGGAATTATACATGTACCAAGGCATCAGCACTCATTGGCACAAGTCTCCTGCACAGACCCAGCGGTCGCCGAATGAAGCAACCTATGTGTTCTTTGGGATTTTTCTGGCGTGCCTGACTGTTCCTGCAGCAATTATCCTTTGGGCGATTGCTCAAAGCATAATGACGCATTTCTAAGAAAGTCAGGTGATCCCGAGATAGATTGTCGGTCACGAGCCTGTAGATGGCGATGGATTTTGACGAAGCGTAGCGAACAGGTGCGGATAGCGCTTGGTAGACTTCGCACATAAGCTTCCAAATAATGATGGGCCATAGGATGCGCTTGAGTCATCAGATGCTCCGTTGGCGCCTTACGGCATTCAACAAAAAGCCCCGCTTGAGAGCGGGGCTTTTTTATTCTCTAGCCCCGGCACATCCGTAGGAATATGCCGGGGCTGATCACTTTTAGTGCATCGGACCGCTCTCGTCGCCCGGTGCTGCGTGATGCTGCACAGGCGCTGGCGCTCCAGCTACATCATCAGGACGCTTTTTAGGCGGCTTGCGTGCGATCAGGCTATAGAACATCGGGATGAAGAAGGTCGCGATGAAGGTCGCAGCCAACATACCACCGATAACGCCGGTACCGATCGAGTGACGGCTTGCCGAACCTGCACCAGAGCTGATTGCCAGCGGAACCACACCAAGGATGAACGCCAGCGACGTCATCACAATCGGACGGAAGCGCAGGCGAGCAGCTTCAGCAGCAGCTTCGATAGCTGACTTACCCTCTTCGCGTTGCAACACGGCAAATTCCACGATCAGAATCGCGTTCTTTGCCGCGAGACCTATGAGCGTCACCAGACCGATCTGGAAGTAGACGTCGTTGGTCAGGCCACGCAGATCAGTTGCCAGCAATGCACCGAAGATCGCAAAAGGCACAGCGGTAATGACTGCCAGTGGCAGGCTCCAGCGTTCATACTGGGCGGCAAGGATCAGGAACACCATGAGCAAGCCGAAGATCATAGCCTGACTACCGCTGCCGCTTGTCGTGACTTCCTGATAGGCGGAGCCAGTCCAGGCAATCTGATAGCCCTGCGGGAGCACTTCAGCAGCCACTTCCTGCATCGCCTTGATCGAGTCACCCGACGTGTAACCCGGTGCTGGATTACCCGTGACCTTAGCCGCATTAAACGCGTTGAAACGTTCAAGCTGATCAGGGCCAACAACACGCTTGACCGTTACCAGTGCGCTCAGCGGGATCATGCTGCCAGAATCGGCGCGCACAAACACATGCTTCAAATCGCTCGGGTCGCGGCGGAACTCGGCTTCCGACTGCAGATTAACCTGATAGTTGCGACCATAGAGCGTAAAGTCGTTGACGTAAACGCTACCGAAGGTCGCCTGCATGGCGGTGAAGACCGAATTGATCGGCACGCCCATCGCCTTGGCTTTTTCACGGTCAAGCTGGATATCATACTGCGGCACGTTCGGATCAAACGTCGTGCGAACACCCGTCAGTTCCGGGCGCTTGGCCGCGGCATCTGTCAGAAGCTTGGTCGCATTGGTCAGCGATTCAACCCCGCCGCCTGTACGATCCTGCACGTAAAGTTCGAAACCGCCGGTCGTGCTGAGACCCATGATCGGAGGCGGGTTGAATGCCAGCACCAGACCATCCTGAATGCCCGCATTCATACCCATGATTGCACCGGGCAGATTGCGCGCGTCGAGATCCGGCGTTGTGCGTTCTTTCCAGTCCTTGAGCATGATGAACATCGTACCGGCACTGGTTTTAAGACCACCCGAGAGCAGGTCGAAGCCGGAGACTTCAAACACGCTTTCTACCGCAGGATGCTTACGAATATTTTCGCTGGCCTCATGAAGAACCGCACTTGTGCGCTCCAGCGATGCCGCTGGCGGCAGGATGGCCACACTGAACAGGAAGCCCTGATCTTCGTCTGGCAGAAGCGATCCCGGTACTTTCTCAAAGAGATAATATGTGCCGCCCAACAGACCTGCAAAAATCAGCAAGCCAATAGCAGCGCGTTTCAGGAAAAAGCGCACGCCGTTGGTATAACCGCGCGTCAAACTGTCGAAGAAGCGGTTGAAGATACGGAATGGCAGCATCGGCTCATGATGGCCGGGCTTCAGGATCAGCGCGCAGAGTGCGGGCGTCAGCGTCAAAGCCACGATACCGGAGATCGTCACCGAAATCGCAATCGTAACAGCGAACTGCTTATACATTTCGCCGACCAGACCGCCCATGAAAGCGACCGGAATGAACACGGCGCAGAGCACCAGAACAATCGCAATTACCGGCCCTGTCACTTCGCTCATTGCCTTGATGGCAGCTTCGCGTGGCGGCAGTTTCTCGGTCGTCATAATGCGTTCGACGTTTTCCAATACCACGATGGCGTCGTCCACGACGATACCGATCGCCAGAACCAGACCGAACAATGTCAGCAGGTTGATGGAGAAGCCAAGCACATACATTCCCGCGAATGTACCGATGATCGAGATTGGAACCGCGATGACCGGAATAAGCGTTGCACGCCAGTTCTGAAGGAAGATGAAGACCACCAGAACAACGAGGATGATAGCCTCGATGAAAGTATGGATCACTTCCTCGACAGAGACCTTAATGAACTTGGTCGTATCGAATGGAACCGAATAGTCGATGCCTTCAGGGAAGCTTGTCTTCAGCTCCGCCATGCGGTTCTGAATAAGCTCCATCGTGTTGAGCGCGTTGGCGCCCGGCTGCAGATAGATCGCAATCGGAACAGCCGGAGTGCCGTTGAGGGCGCTATCTACCAGATAGCTTTCTGTACCCAGTTCCACACGGGCAACGTCCTTAAGACGCAGCGTTGCAGCATTCTTGTCGGAACGAAGAATGATGTTTTCGAACGCTGATGCGTCCGGCAAACGGCCTTGCGTTGTTGCCGTGTAAGTAAACGGCCCTGCCTGCGGATCAGGCTGATCGCCAAAGCGGCCTGCTGCAAACTGTGCGTTCTGTTCCTGAATTGCCGTCTGAACATCGGTTGGTGTCAGATTATACTGTGCAAGCTTGTCCGGACGCAGCCAGACGCGCATCGAATAATCGATGTTACCGAGAAGCTGAACATCGCCCACACCGGTAAGGCGCTTGAGGTCGTCGATGACGTTCAAAAGCGCGTAGTTACCAACATAGGTACGGTCATAGCGATCCGTGGTGGAGAACATCGCCACCATGCCGAGAATGGTGCTGGAGCGCTTATCGACGGTCACGCCGAGACGCTGCACTTCCTGCGGCAGGGACGAGGTTGCACGCTGCACGCGGTTGTTGACGTTGATCGTTGCCTGATCCGGATCGGTGCCCAGAGCAAAGGTCACGGTCAGCTGCATGGTGCCGCTGCCCAGACTCGAGGACTGCATATAAAGCATGTTCTCGACGCCATTGATCTGCTGCTCAAGCGGTGCCGCAACGGTTTGCGTGACCGTTTCAGCACTTGCGCCCGGATAGGTCGCGCTGACGACAACCTGAGGCGGCGTCAGCTCGGGATATTGCGCGACAGGCAGGATCCGCATCGCAATGAGGCCTGCCAGCACAATGATGATGGAGATGACCGCCGCGAAAACCGGACGGTCGACGAAGAATCTATTCATTGCTTGTCTGCCGCCTGTTCTTTACCGGCCTCTGCTCCAGCTTCGCCTGCAGCCTTTTCAGCTGAAGCTTCAACCGGCTGAACCGTTTTGCCCGGGGCCGCCTTGATCACACCTTCGGTGATGATACGGTCGCCAGCCTGAACGCCTTTGCTGACAAGCCATGCATCCGTCAGTTCGCGGGAAACCGTAACTGGCCGAACTTCCGCAACGTTTTCCTTGTTCACAACATAGACGAACTGGCCTTGCGGGCTTTGCATCAGAGCTGCTTTTGGAACCAGAATTGCGTTGTCGATGGTCACGCCAAGGATCGATGCGCGAACAAACTGACCTGGGATCAAGCGCTGATCAGGATTGTCAACGACAGCACGGGCGCCAAGCGTTCCGGTTTCCGTATCGAGCGACGAGGATGTGAAGTCGATGGTGCCTTCATGGTCATAGGCATCGCCATCACCAAACAGAATCCGAATGCGCAGACGATCCGCATCCTGTCCCGTCGCTCCGCGTGCTTCACGCAGCTTGCGGATTTCCGCAGCTTCCGAGTCCGTGAAGGAGAAGTTGACGTAAACCGGATTGATCTGGGTGATCGATGTCAGCAGGCTCGATGAAGCATCCGTACCGATCAGACTGCCTTCGGAAACCTGTTCGAGACTAGTGATGCCGCTGATGGGCGCTGTAACCTTGGTATAGCTCAGGTTCAGTTCTGCCGTGCGCAACTGCGCCTTGGCAGCCGCAACTGCAGCCTTGTTAAGGTCTCGCGTCGCCAGGGCAGTATCACGGACGGCTGTGCTCTGCACCTTCTGCTGAACGAGCTGCTCGGCCCGTTCCGCATCGCGGATCGACTGCTGATAGGTAGCCTCAGCCTGCGCAACCTGCGCCTGTGCGCGAGCAGCTTCAGCCTCATATGGTGCCGGATCGATCTCGAAAAGCACGTCGCCAGCTTTGACTTCCGTGCCTTCAATAAAGTTGCGATGCAAAAGAATGCCGCCAACGCGAGCACGCACCTGAACATCACGATATGCGCTCACGCGAGCGGCATATTCATAAGGGACTGAAACGTTCTGCGCCTTGAGTTCTGTAACAGTGACCGGCGGAGGTGGTGGCGTAGCCCCTCCTGGCGCCTGCGCATAGGCAGACTGTCCTGCAATAATGAAAAATGCGGCTCCTGCCGCAAAAAGCCGAATAGAACGGTTCATGGTCATAATGGGAGTTGCCCTTGATGTCGCACGGTGCGGCCGAATAAACATACACGAATGTTTGTAAATACGAATTACCGTGTTATAGTCAATCACCTAATGTTACATATCACGAATGATTTATCCCAATTGTGAAGTAAAATCCCGAGACGGCTTTGGGGTTTTTATTCACCTTGGAATATCGAAAGAACCCGAATGCGCAGGACCAAAGCCGAGGCCGCGGAAACCCGTGATGCTATTCTGACGGCCGCCGAGCATGTCTTTCTGGAACGCGGTTTAACGCAATCTACTCTGATGGAGATTGCGGGTCATGCTGGTGTGACACGCGGTGCGATCTACTTCCATTTTCACGACAAGCTCGACATTTTTCAAGCGCTAATCAACCGCACTCGCTTCCCACATGAAGAGATTATGCTACAGGCGGCGGCCTGTGACCATCCCAATCCTCTTTATGTTCTTGAACAGTCGATCCTGACAGCACTTGAACTGTTCATCACCAATGAGCGGCAGCAGAATCTATTCACGATCATCCACCAACGTTGTGAATATGTCGGCGAGATCGCTCCGCTCGTTGAGCATCTAAAAGAAGCACGCGCGAATGTGCTTTCGCTTTTTACAGGACTGCTCGAAGTTGCAGAACGACGCGGAGAGCTTTCCAGCGAATGGACATCCCTTTCAGCCGCACAAATCCTGCTCGCCGTGTTGGGTGGCCTGCTCAATGAATGGCTCAGAAGTGAGCGCGGGTTCGATCTGGTCAGCGATGGCGGAAAAGCCATCAAAACCATGATGAAATCCATGCGCCGCGAACCGGTTCCTGTCGCGTAAAGCTGCACTTTGTATCTCCAATAGACATTGCCTCACCGCATCGTGATCCCCTCTCCGTAATTATTGGGAGAGACGTTCTCTCAAATTTTAATTTACGCTTACGTCAATGTAACTCTTGCGATTACGACGAAAGTCGACCACATTAATTTTTGAGGAGCGTGCCTTTCCTTTATTGAGGATCTGGCATCATTGGGAGAAGGGTGGCGGGCTTGCTGCTCAAACAACGGACGGAGCAATCCGGGGAGAAGGCATGGTAAAAAAGGCAACAGAAACCAAAGCCACGTCGAGCCCAGCAGTGGGCACTGCAGCTGAAACAGCACCTGCACTGGATAAGATTTGGCTGAAATCCTATCCGAAAAGTGTTCCGCATGAGATTGATCTGAGCAAAGCCACTTCGATTGGCGACATGATCTCCAATGCGTGCCGTCAGTTTGCAGACAGACCGGCATTCACCTGCATGGGCAAGGATCTATCCTATAAGGATCTGGACGAAAACTCGCGCGGGCTTGCTGCCTGGCTTCAGTCGCGTGGATTGGTCAAGGGCGATCGCGTCGCCGTCATGATGCCAAATATTCTGCAGTATCCGATTACTATTTCGGCAATTCTTCGTGCCGGTCTGGTCGTCGTCAACGTCAACCCGCTTTATACGCCGCGCGAGCTTCAGCATCAGCTAAACGACTCTGGTGCAAAAGCATTGGTCGTGCTCGAAAACTTCGCAGCGACGGTTCAGAAATCACTGGCTTCCATCCATGTACCGAACATTATTGTTGCCACAATGGGTGATATGCATGGCTTTAAAGGCCACATCATCAATCTGGTGGTACGCAAGGTAAAGAAACTGGTGCCAGCATGGAATATTCCGGGCCATGTGCGCTTCAAGGATGCGCTGACGCAGGGGCGCGGCAAATCCTTCAACCCGGTTCCGGTCGGCAACTCCGACCTCGCCTTCCTGCAATATACCGGCGGCACCACAGGCATTTCCAAAGGCGCAATGCTCAGCCACACCAATATTCTCGCCAATGTTGAGCAGATGCAGCTCTGGATGGATGTAGCCTTCCAGAACAAGGGCAAGCCGAGGGAACTCAACTTCGTTTGCGCATTGCCGCTCTATCATATCTTCGCGCTGACCGTGAACGCGATGATCGGCATGAAGCTTGGCGCGCGCAATATCCTCATTCCGAATCCGCGCGACATTCCTGCATTCGTCAAAGAGCTGCAGAAATATCCGTTCCATATTTTTCCCGGCCTCAACACCCTGTTCAACGGCTTGATGAACAATGATGAATTCAAAGCATTGAACTTCAAGCCGCTTATTCTCACACTGGGTGGCGGTATGGCAGTGCAGCGCCCTGTGGCTGAACGCTGGCAGCAAATGACCGGTTGTCACATCACGGAAGGCTATGGCCTTTCCGAAACCTCGCCTGTTGCTTCAGCCAATGCACTTGATGCGACCGAGTTTAGCGGGACCATTGGTCTTCCGATGCCATCGACCGATATTGTCATTCGTGATGATGACGGCAAGGATCAGCCGCTTGTGGAAGTGGGCGAGATTTGCGTGCGTGGCCCTCAGGTCATGCTCGGCTACTGGAACCGCCCCGATGAAACTTCCCGCGCCATCATGCCAGACGGTTTCTTCCGTACCGGCGATATGGGCTTCATGGACGAAAACGGCTTCACCAAGATCGTTGACCGCAAGAAGGATATGATCCTTGTTTCCGGCTTCAACGTCTATCCGAATGAAATCGAGGAAGTGGCTGCGGAACATCCCGGTATCGTGGAATCGGCAGCCGTCGGCATTCCAAACGAACATTCAGGTGAAGTCGTGAAGCTCTACGTGGTGCGCCGCGATCCTAACCTGACGGAGGAAGATGTGAAGTCCTTCTGCGCCCAGCGCCTCACCAACTATAAGCGTCCGCGCGAAGTCGAATTCCGTGACGCACTGCCGAAAACCAATGTCGGCAAAATCCTGCGTCGTGAACTTAGAGACTAAACAGTCTCAATCATTAAGGATGACAAACTGCGGCTCTACTGAGCCGCAGACGGCAGAGCATTGTGTCAAAGGGAATGGGCCGATGATTGAAGAAGTCACCTTTGAAGCCAGCGACGGCTTCCCACTTTGTGGGCAGCTGTTCCATGGCGAAGGCAGAAAGCCCCTTGTGCTGATTTCATCGGCAACCGCCGTGCCGCAAGGCTTTTATTCCGCCTTTGCCAAGCACCTCATCGCCAACGGTGCGCGCGCGGTTCTAACTTACGATTATCGTGGCGTCGCCGCTTCCCGCCGTGCCCGCAAAGCAGTACCCGAAATCCGTTTCAAGGATTGGGCCGTTAAGGATTTTCCTGCCGCACTCCGCTGTTTGCAGGCAGTTGCGCCAGGACATGAGACGGTTGGCATCGGCCAATCGTTTGGCGGACAGGCATTGGGCATTTCTGATTGTTCCAGCGGTTTCTCACGTTATGGCATGGTGGCAACCATGTCGGGTGCAGTGCATCTTCTGGACGATAAATGGGTCTGGCCACGCATGAATATCGTTGGCGTGCCTGTCTCCTACCTCACACCTAATATGCCACGCTGGATGAATGGCGAGCCAATCCCCGGATCGGTATTCCGCGATTGGGCGCGGTGGTGCCGGATGAAGAACTATTTCTTTGACGATCCGCAGCTTGGCGCAGCTGAGCTTTTGGCCAAGGTCAAAATGCCTGTTCTTGCAGTCGGACTGGAAGATGATCAATGGGGAACGCGGCGCGCCGTCAATCACTTTTTAAGCTATCATATCAGCGCGCCGATTGAGCAGCGCTGGTATTCACCAGCCGACACTGGCGGCCAGCCAATCGGTCATCTCGGCTTTTTCCGCTCGCGATTTTCTCAAAGTCTTTGGCCGGAAATGACAGAATGGCTGCTGGATGGCGTTTTACCATCCAGCCAGAATCATTTGAACAAAGCTGGCAAGTCAGCGATGGAATCAAGCACCACATCGGCATGAGGCTCAAGCGCTTCGCGTGGGCTGTTGCCAGACAGAACGCCAACGCCGAGACCAGCTTTTGCAGCATGTGCCGTTTCAAGATCGTGCAGATTGTCGCCCACCATGGCGATTGCGCCCGGTTCGAGGCCCACTTTTTTCGCAAAATAGATCAATGGGTCTGCAAATGGCTTTGGGCGCTCTGCCGTGTCATACCCGATCACGACGTCAAACAAATGGTCGATCCCCAGCGCCTTGGCTGTGGCATGGGCGCCCGCTTCTGAATCGTTAGTCGCAATGCCAAGGATAAAACCCATCTCGCGAAGGGTTTCCAAGGTTTCCTTCAAGCCTTCAATTGCAACCGCAGAACGCGCACCTTCAGCAACCGTATAACTATCAAACTCAGCGATTTTGGCTTTGAAACCAGCCTCGTCAATTTCCGGGTGCCAGAGCTGAACGATGTCTTCGACCGTACCGGCAGCAATCACCGAATTGGCGCGAAAACGCGATGCTTCCCAGTCATAACCGCCAGCGTCGAGCAGCGAGCGTGCACGATGCTCATCGCCATTGGCGGTGCGCTGTGCGAGGTTCCAAGACACGGTAAACCATGTGCGGTCAAAATCGATCAATGTGCCATCCTTATCGAACAGGATGGCACGGATTGATTTCAACTTTTCGGAGGAAAGGGATGCACTCATGCCTCTAACGCACCGGAACGCTTCTTGACTGCCGATGGCTTTGAGCCAAGCAGTTTCAGCAGATCGTCGCCACGGCGCACATAACGCAGTGTGCGGCGGGTGAGGATACGGCCTGCCTGCGGCGCGGTCAGCGTAATGTCGCCTTCCGGTTCACCCGGACGGGTCACGACGGTCACAAGCTTTGCACCCGCTTCCACCACATCGCCCGGAACCACATGATAAAGCACCATACCGCCTTCCGGCGCGCGCAGCATCTCTACATTTTCAAGCGGCGTGATGAGGCCCTTGTAGTCGAGATCGAGCTTTACGCTTTCGTCGACAATGACACCACGATGGACGAGGAACTTGTAAAGGCCTTCGGCATCACCTTTGCCCATGTCAGCATAGACATCGCTTAAGCCCCGGAATTCAACCGTAGTGACGGCGCGGCGCTTCATGTTGCGCTTGTCGGCAGGCAATTGAAGAACAGGATGTGCGCAGGCTTCCTCGAAGGCTGCGTCCGCTGTCGTGTCCCATGCGAGGATCGCGGTCGAGCCGAGCGCCACGGCCAGATCCTTCATGTCTTCCACAAATTCCTTGGCGATATAGACGTAGTTTTCGCTTTCATCATCGCAATGAAGATCGAGCACAATATCATTTTCGAGAGCAAGCTTCAGAAGTGTGCTTTTCAAACGCTGTGCAAGCGCTACCGGCGCGTCCGGGCCGGGCAATTCAGACGTGTCGAAATCCGGCAGCAGCGGGAAAGCGCGATTGAAATTAACCGCCGAGAAAAACTCGAAACGGCCCAGATGCTGATGTGCCTGCCACTGGTTCGAGCCAATCGGATTTGCCTGTGGGATAACCGTGATATTGCCGAGAATGCGGCCTTCTTCAGATGCTTTTTTCAGCATCGGAACGAGAAAATGCAGGGCAGCCTGTCCCGGCAATTCACCGCCATGCAGCGACGATTGCAGATAGGCGGTCGGTGCATCGCTGTCTTTGCCTGCAAAGCGCAGCACACGCAGTTCAATGGCGTTACCCGGTACATCGCCGGCAAACTCGATAATCTCGGTCTTCATTTCAGTTCCCATTTTCATTCAGCACTTCATACCTAGACGGAAAAAAAGCCGGGTGTGAAACCCGGCTTTATCCTTATCCACCTGTTTGTAATATCAGGCTTTGCGGCGTGCATGCAAATGCGCAACGAGACCCACTGTCGAAGCGTCTTTGCCTTCGGCAGACTCAGCACCCGAAACAACTGGAAGAAGCTCGGTTGCAAGTTCCTTGCCAAGCTCCACGCCCCACTGGTCAAACGCATTGATGCCGAAAATCTGCGCTTCCACGAACACGCGATGTTCGTAAAGAGCGATCAGGCGACCAAAGGCAAACGGGTCCAGCTTGTCGTGAACAAGGGTGAGCGACGGACGATTGCCGGAGAATACGCGATGCGGTGCAATGCGTTCGACTTCCGCTTCGGGCAACTTCTTAGACTCGAGCTGAGCACGGGCTTCATCAAGCGTGCGGCCCTTCATCAAGGCTTCCGACTGCGCAAGGCAGTTGGCGAGCAGCATTTCGTGCTGATGATCGAGATGCTTTTCATGGCCCTTTGCCGCAACGATGAATTCAAGCGGAATGGTGTCAGTGCCCTGATGCAGCAGCTGGAAGAAAGCGTGCTGACCATTGGTACCAGGCTCGCCCCAAACAACCGGGCCTGTTGGGCCGGAAACCGGCTTGCCATCAACCGTCACGCTCTTGCCGTTCGATTCCATGTCGAGCTGCTGGAGATAGGCTGGAACACGCGCCAAACGCTGATCATAAGGGATGACTGCGCGGCTCGAATAATCGCAGATAGCGCGGTGCCAATAGCCGATAAGGCCGAGCCAGATTGGCAGGTTCTTTTCCAGCGGTGCATCACGGAAATGCACGTCCATCGAATGTGCGCCCGCAAGGAACTTGCGGAAATTATCTGCACCGATAGCGATCATCACTGGCAGACCAATCGCCGACCAGACCGAATAACGACCGCCGACCCAATCCCAGAAACCAAAGACGCGCTCTTCGCCGATACCGAATGCGGCAACCTTATCAAGCGCGGTCGAGACGGCAGCAAAATGTGCGCCAACGGCATCTTCGCCCAGCGCATCTGCAATCCATTTGCGTGCAGTCTGCGCGTTGGTCATGGTTTCGATGGTTGTGAAGGTCTTCGACGCGACGATGATCAGTGTCGTTGCCGGATCAAGCACATTGATCGTGTCGGCAATATGCGCGCCATCGATGTTCGACACATAATGTGCGCGTGGGCCATCATGATAAGGCGAAAGCGCAATCGTCGCCATGACCGGGCCGAGATCGGAACCGCCGATCCCGATATTGACAATGTCGGTGATCTTCTTGCCTGTTGCACCTGTGACAAAACCTGAACGGATGCCATCGGAGAAGGCAGCCATACGGTCGAGCACTTCCTTCACATCCGGCAGGACGTTGTGGCCATCGACTAGCACTTCCTTCGAAGTCGTGTCGCGAAGCGCCACATGCAGAACGGCGCGGTCTTCAGTGTTGTTGATGTGCTCACCTGCAAACATTGCAGCGCGGCGGCCTTCAACATCAGCAGCCTCAGCAAGTTCGGTCAGAAGTGCAACCGTCTCATCATTGACGCGGGCCTTCGACCAGTCAAACAGCAGATCGTCAAGCGACAGCGAATAGCGCTCAAAACGGCCCGGATCGGCTTTGAATGCAGCACGCATGTCTTTTGGTGCAGATTCCGCCCAATGTTTCTTCAGCTTTGCGACCGTTGCTTCAAGCTTCGCCGTGTCTCTTGCCATGATGGTACTCCCAGTCAATCAAATCGATTTAATTGCGGATAATTAAGCAGTTTATTCGAGAAATGCATCCGTTAAATTACAGAAATTTTCCTTTTGATGTGGTTCCATATATGCATATGCATCAATTTAGGTTGATCAGGAGTTTAGTCAAAGCATGGACCTCGTCGGAGAAGAGAGAATTAGCGCACCCCGGCAGGCCGTCTGGGACGCACTCAACGACATCGAAACGCTGAAAAACTGCATTCCCGGCTGCGAAGATCTCGAACGTCTGTCTGAAACAGAAATTCGAGCCGCGCTGAAAGTCAGCCTCGGTGTGATCAAAGTGCGTTTCCATGGAATGCTTGAACTTTCCAACATGAACCCGCCCGCCTCCTATACGATCTCGGGGCGCGGTGAAGGCTCTATTGCCGGCTTTGCGCATGGCGACACCGACGTAACTCTGACTGAAGATGGTAATGACACGATCCTGAGCTACGTGATCCGTGGCGATGCCGGTGGCAAGATCGCACAACTCGGGTCGAAGCTTCTCGGTTCGGTCGCACGCAAGATTGCGGATCGCTTCTTTGCCAATATCGGTGCTGCGGCGGCACAAAAAGCGGCACAAAAAGCGGCACAAAATGCCGCTGCAAAAACGGCATAATTTCATTCCAAGATGGTATGAGAATAGATGGGAAAGCGTTTTTGCTTTTCGTCCCTATGAGGTAGTCGATAATCCAGCAGCATGATGAAGGCCTATCGGCATGAAACCCAGAGACACCGCGACCTATATTTTCCTAGCCATAGCATGGGGGCTATCGTTCCTCGTGGTGCTGCGCGTGGTCGAGGCCTTCGGCTGGGTGGGCGCCGTTGCCTTCCGCTCCTTCATTGCCGCAGGAACACTGTTTGCAATCGCCAAACTTTCCGGGCGCAAGCTTGATTTTCACGCTGGATGGAAACCCTTTGCCGTTGTTGGTGCAACCACCGTTGCGGGCCAGCTGATCGGCCTTTCCTACGGAACACCACTCATTGGAACGGCGATGGCCGCGATCTGCGTTGCATCCATTCCGCTTTTCTCGATGGTCATCAGCCAGCTCTGGGGGCTTGAGCGCATTACATCACGCGGCCTGATCGGTCTGCTGCTCGGTGTGACGGGCATCGTGCTTCTGGTCGGCTTCCCGGCAGTTGCGGTTACGCCCGAATTTATCATGGGCTGTGTTGCTGTGCTTTTCTCCTGCTTCTCGGCAGCTTTCGGCAGCAATTATGCCAGCCGCCGCCTTTCAACCACAGGCTCATGGGAAACCACCATTGGCGCATTCGTCTTTGGCGGCATCCTGACTTTGCCACTGATCGTTGCCATCCCTGTACCAGCTATGCCGGGACTTGTTGACTTCATCTACTTGCTGATTTCGGCCTGTGTGATGAGCGCCCTCACCTATGTGCTTTATTTCAGACTGGTCGGAAATGTCGGACCAACAAAAGCCATTAGCGTCGAATTTGCAGTGACCGTGATTGCGGTTCTGGTCGGTGCGGTTTTCCTGAAAGAACAGCTCTCCATCATCCAGTTTGTCGGAGCGGCCGTCATCATTGCTGGCTGTGCGCTGGTGCTGAGCTCACGCCCCGCCCTACCTAAAGAAGCTGAAGCTTTCCCGGGCGCTGAGACAGACGAAACCTCTAACAACAATATGATCAAGTCAGAGACAATCTGATTTTATACTGCCATCAAGTTACAAAGGCCCGTGCTTCCAAAGCCGGGCCTTTTCTACATTTGTAGTGTCTAAAAGTCATAAATTGACCAGATGATAAAAAATTTGACCTTCCGTAAAAATCTGTCATCCTGTCAATAACGGGCATCACGCGACGATAAAGATCGCAGCCCGGAACAGAGTTCAAGGTGCGCAAAGGGAACCCGCGCCTTAACAAGCAAAAATGGGAGATGCGATCGATGAGATCAGCAGAGAATTCACCTATTGATGCAATTGATAATCCGGGACACGCAAACGGGCCTGATATCCATGGCTCGCGGCTGGAAAAGGCCGATTATGCGCATGTTTTCGATGATCTGCATCCGCCGCTCAACAAGCATGAAGCCCTCGTTGAATCCGACCGCTGCTATTATTGCTATGATGCGCCTTGCATGAATGCATGTCCGACCAGCATCGACATTCCGCGTTTCATTCGCCAGATCAATACCGGCAATGCAATTGGTGCGGCAAAGACCATTCTTTCAGAAAACATTCTGGGTGGCATGTGCGCCCGCGTCTGCCCGACCGAAACGCTCTGCGAAGAAGTGTGTGTTCGCGAAACTTCGGAAGGTAAGCCGGTCAAGATTGGTGAATTGCAGCGCTATGCCACCGATGTTCTAATGGAAACCGGAAATCACCCATTCAAGCGCGCACCTGATACCGGCAAGCACATCGCCATTGTTGGCGCAGGTCCAGCGAGCCTTTCTGCGGCGCACCGCCTTGCAATGCATGGCCATCAGGTGACGGTTTTTGAAGCGCGCCCCAAAGGCGGCGGTCTCAATGAATATGGTATTGCCGCCTATAAGACGGTCAATAATTTTGCCCAGCGCGAACTGGAATTTGTGCTGAAAATCGGCGCGATCAACATTGAGTATAACCAGACACTCGGTCAGGACATCACGATTGAAGCGCTCAGGGCCGGCTATGATGCGGTGTTCCTCGGCATGGGAATGCCCGGCGTGAATGATCTGGGACTTGTTGGCGAAGACGCGCCCAACGTGATCGATGCCGTTGATTACATCGCCAATCTACGTCAGGCAAAAGACCTCGCGTCTCTGCCTGTTGGCCGTAATGTTGTGGTTATCGGTGGCGGCATGACCGCAGTGGACGTTGCCATCCAGACCAAGAAGCTCGGTGCTGAAAACGTGACCATCGTTTATCGTCGCGGTCAGGAAAGCATGAATGCCAGCGCCTATGAACAGGAATTGGCGCAGATCCACGGCGTGGTGATCCGTCACTGGTTGCAGCCACATGCACTTGAGCGGAGCGAAGACGGCACCGTCAATGCCGTAGTATTCGAATATACCAATGCCGATAGCGGCAAGCTTTCCGGCACCGGCGAATATCTCATTCTTGAAGCCGATCAGGTTTTCAAGGCAATCGGTCAGAAGTTTGAACCAGAGCCAATTGCAGGTTCAGGCATCGGACTCTCCAAAGGACGCATTAGCGTCGATGATGAACGTCGCACATCCGTTGAGGGCATTTGGGCGGGGGGCGACTGCGTTGCAGGTGGACAGGATCTGACCGTTGCATCGGTGGAAGACGGCAAGGTTGCCGCTGAATCCATCCATGCGACGCTGACGAAACGTCCCGAAGCGATTGAAGGCTTTGCCGATGCGGTGCTGTCGGGCGGCGCGCTTCATGCGCCAACTCCGTCTACTCATCGTGACCGCAGTGTGCCTTTGGGCCAGGAACAGGGCTGAGGAGAGTAAACATGGCTGATCTTTCAACGAACTTCCTCGGCATTAAGTCGCCAAACCCGTTCTGGCTGGCTTCGGCTCCGCCGACTGACAAAGCTTACAATGTCGAGCGTGCTTTCAAGGCTGGTTGGGGTGGCGTGGTCTGGAAAACGCTGGGTTCCGAAGGCCCGCCGGTGGTCAATGTTAATGGTCCGCGCTATGGCGCTATCCATGGCGCTGACCGGCGTCTGCTTGGTCTTAACAATATCGAGCTGATCACCGACCGCCCGCTCGAAGTGAACCTTCGTGAAATGAAAGAAGTGAAGATGCGTTGGCCCGACCGCGCATTGATCGCATCGATCATGGTGCCGTGCGAAGAAGAAGCATGGAAAGCCATTCTGCCACTGGTGGAAGAAACCGGCGCTGACGGCATCGAACTGAACTTCGGTTGTCCGCACGGCATGAGCGAACGCGGCATGGGTGCGGCCGTCGGTCAGGTGCCGGAATATGTCGGCATGGTTGTGAAATGGTGCAAGCAATATAGTCGTATGCCGGTGATCACCAAGCTGACACCAAACATCACCGATATCCGCAAACCTGCACGCGGCGCAAAGGCCAATGGCACCGATGCTGTATCGCTGATCAACACGATCAATTCCATTGTGTCGGTCGATCTCGACAGCATGTCGCCGGTTCCGTCCATTGACGGTCGCGGCAGCCACGGCGGTTATTGCGGACCGGCGGTCAAGCCGATTGCGCTGAACATGGTGGCGGAAATTGCACGCGATCCTGAAACCTATGGCCTGCCGATTTCAGGCATTGGCGGTATTACCACATGGCGCGATGCTGCTGAATTTATCGCGCTCGGCTGCGGCACCGTTCAGGTCTGTACTGCTGCAATGACCTATGGTTTCAAGGTCGTTGAAGAAATGATCGACGGCCTTTCCGACTGGATGGACAGTAAAGGCTATCAGACGCTTGATGATTTCCGCGGCATGGCCGTGGGGCATGTGAGTGACTGGCAGTATCTCAACCTTAATTATGTCACCAAGGCACGGATTGATCAGGATTCCTGCATCAAGTGCGGTCGTTGCCATATTGCCTGCGAAGACACCTCACATCAGGCAATCACCAATCTGGTGAATGGTGCGCGGCACTTTGAGGTAATCGATGAGGAATGCGTTGGCTGCAATCTTTGCGTCAATGTCTGCCCGGTCGAGGATTGCATCACCATGGAGCAGATCGGCGATTTCGATCCGCGCACCAAGGCACCGATCCCGGCACAATATGCCAACTGGACAACCCATCCGAATAACCCGATGGCTGTAAAAGAAGCTGCAGAATAGAGCGCATCCCGAAAAGTGGGAACCGCCTACGCGGGGAAATTAGTCCACTGGACTAATTTCTGTTCCCGCTCCGATCAGATAAGATGCGCGTAAAACAAATATCAAAAACGCCGGGGAAACCCCGGCGTTTTTGATTGCTGACAGATGATTTAGCGACTGACGCGCATGCCTTTTTCCGGCTCGAACACATGGCTCGTTGCTGGATTAACCGCGATGGTCAGCACATCGCCCGGACGCACGGTCAGGCGTTCGCGGAACAGGCAGGTGACTGGCTGGTCGCCGAGCTTGCCCATGACCATGATTTCCGAACCAGTCGGCTCAACGATCTCGACTGTGACCGGTACGCCGTTATCGGCTATCTTCATATGCTCAGGGCGCATACCATAAACAGCCTTGCCCGAAAGACTTGCATAATCGCCTTCGGGAAGCGGCATATGGAAGCCGCCATCTGCCACAAACGAACCTTCTTCGATCTTGCCATTGACGAAGTTCATCGATGGTGAGCCGATAAAGCCCGCGACAAACATATTGGCCGGACGATCATAGAGATCGAGCGGCGCACCGATCTGCTCCACCAGACCATCGCGCATGACGACGATCTTGTCTGCCATGGTCATGGCTTCGATCTGATCGTGGGTCACATAAATCGTGGTGGTCTTCAAACGCTGATGCAGTCCCTTGATCTCGCCGCGCATCTGCACGCGCAGCTTGGCGTCGAGGTTTGAGAGCGGTTCGTCAAACAAGAACACCTGCGGATCACGCACAATCGCACGGCCCATAGCCACACGCTGACGCTGACCGCCGGAAAGCTGGCGTGGAAAGCGATCCAGCAGCTTGTTGAGGCCGAGAATTTCGGCTGCACGATTAACGCGGCTGTCGCGTTCTTCTTTCGGCGCGTTTTTCAGCATGAGCGCGAAGCCCATATTGTCGGCCACCGTCATATGCGGATAAAGCGCATAATTCTGGAACACCATGGCGATATCGCGTTCCTTGGCACGCAGGTCATTGACCACGCGCGCACCAATGGCGATTTCACCATCGCTGATTTCCTCAAGTCCTGCGATCATGCGCAGGAGCGTGGATTTTCCGCAGCCCGATGGGCCGACGAGTACGACAAATTCGCCGTCTTCAATATTGACCGACACGCCATGCAGAACGCCGACATTGCCATATTTCTTGATTGCATTTCGGATGGATACAGATGCCATCTTGAACCTCAACTCTTATTTGACGGCGCCTGCGGTCAGACCTGCAACGATCTGGCGCTGTGCGAATACGGTTAGCAACAGGACCGGCAATGTGACCACAAGGGCTGCAGCTGCAAGCGGACCCCAGCTGACCTGTTCAAAGGACAGCATGTTGTAAACTGCGACCGGCAGGGTGCGTGTCTCGCGGCTTGCAAGCACGATGCCGAAAACGAAATTGTTCCACGAGAAGATCACCGCGAGGATGAGCGACACCACAACGCCGGGCTTGGCGATCGGGAGTGCCACCTTCATGAACACCTGCCAGGAGGAAGCACCATCGATAATGGCTGCTTCTTCAAGCTCCATCGGTGTTGTCTCGAAATAGCCGATCATGATCCAGATCACGATTGGAACGGTGACGACCAGATGAATGATGATCTGCGGCCAGAGCGTGCCAAGAAGGCCGAGCGTCTGGAACAACAGGAATAGCGGGATCAGATAAGACAGGCCCGGTGTCATACGCGCAATCATGATGACGATTGCCGACTTGTTGGCACGCAGTCGCGCAATGCCGTAGCCTGCCGGAACGCCGACAATCAATGCCAGCAGGGTCGCGGTTCCTGTGACCAGAAGACTGTTCCAGAAATAGAGCAGGAAGTCGTTGGTCTCGAAAATCCCGGTATAGTTTGACCATGCTATGCGGTCAGGGATCAGGATGGGCGGATAAGCGCCATTGTCGATTTCATATTTCAGCGAAAGCGACAGCATCCAGACGAAGAAGAAGATTGCAGGCGACACGATGACGAACACCACGAGTGCCGTGCCAAGCTTTGAAAGAATAGACTTGCTTGCCATGGTCGGTCCTCACGAGTTCCATTTGGTGCGCTGGCGCAGCGCCAGAAGGATCATCGACATGGCGATAATGACAATGAAGAACACCACAGCAATCGCCGAGCCGTAACCAATGTCATAGTAAGAAAACGCCACATTATAGAGATAGATATTGATGGTTTCCGATGCCGTTCCTGGACCGCCTTGCGTCATTGCAAAGATGATGTCGAAGCTTTTCAGCGCATCAATCGAGCGGATGATAACGGCAACCATGATAAATGGCAGGATCATCGGGAGCGTGATGTAACGGAATTTCTGCCAGCCATTGGCGCCATCAATTTCCGCGCTTTCAAACGGATCGCGTGGCATGGATGCAAGGCCACCCAGCACGATCAGCATGACCAGCGGCGTCCACTGCCAGGTTTCAACAGCAACCAGCGACGGGATAACCGTGCACTGGTTGAAGATCCATTCCTGCGGTGGAATGCCTATCAGCGACAGAAGATAATTCAGCACACCCAGCTGCGGGTGATACATCATCGTCCAGACCAGCGCGACCGCCACCGGTGTTGCCATCATTGGCATGACGAAGATACCGCGCAGCAGCCCGCGCATGGGCAGTTTGCTATCAAACACCAGCGCTGCAATCGTGCCCAATATCATCGGGGCCACGACGGACAGAACCGTGTAAACAACCGTGTGCCACATGGATTCCCAGAAGCGCATATCGGTCGCAAGACGCAGATAATTATCAAAACCGACAAAGCTCTGCTCGCCGCCAAGCTGCCACTGGTTGGTACTCATCCAGAGTGTAAACACCCATGGGAAGACGATCACCGCCCCGACGGTGATCAAGGCAGGAAGAACAAACGGCCAGTAGCTGGGCCGCAGACGGTTTGTGGCCGCCTTGGTGGAGGAAGCTGCTTTGGCAGCAGCTCCCGTTTTTGCTCCTATCGGGGCGGCAGATGTCATTTTCCTTCGCTCCGTGCGAGGACCGGACGGAATTCTTCCGTCGCGCGTTTCATTTCAGCTTCTGCGTCTGCACCATTGAGAAGATTGGTGAGGCCAACACCGATAATGTCGCGGAATTCCGTGACAGGCACGATAACCGGCAGGCAGAGCTGGCTGATTGGTGCAGATTTCGAGAGAGCTTCGACCCAGCCTTCCGGCATGGTGACACCCTTACGCACATCTGCATCGTCGATGATCGACTTGCGGAACGGAACGCCCGATCCCGACTGCAACAGGCGAGCACCCATTTCCTTGGAAATGGCCCACTGGCAGTAAAGATATGCGGCTTCCTTGTTCTTGGAGGCTTCGGTCACGCCGATGCCATCACCTGTCGTTGGTGCTGCCTGTGCATTCGGGCCTGCTGGCATAACGCCATAACCAACCTTGCCGACAACGCGCGACTTGTTCGGGTCTTCGAGTGGCGGCGCAAAGCCGATACCGTCGAGCCACATGCCAACGCGGCCCTGCAGGAAGTTCGACTGGCATTCAGCCCAGTTGAAGCCTGCAACACCGGGAGGTGCCGATTTGGTCATCAGACGCTGATAGAGCTTGGCGGCTTCAATACCTTCAGCCGAATCCGTCTGCAGGTTGCCGTCCGCATCAACCGACTGCTTGCCATAGCCGAGCAGAAGGCTGGTATAGACCGGTGCATTGGCATTCTTCATGCCGCGCGCGACGAAACCATATGTATTTGTCGATGGATCAGTAAGTGCTTCTGCGGCTGTAACCAGCTCTTCGAAGGTCTTCGGGAATTCGATGCCCTTTGCGGCAAAGAGTTCCTTGTTCCAGTAGATGATCCAGTAATCGACCGAGAACGGCAGTGCGCCGAAGCGGCCATTGGCATCCTTGGCGAAGGTTAGGCCAGCGCTTGCGAAATCATCTTCGGTGAGCGACGCATCGGTCAGCGTCGGGTCTTTCAGGAACGGATTGAGATCGGCAAGCCAGCCGCCCTTTTCAAACTGGCGCTTCTGAACGTGATAGCTGATATGGATAACGTCGAAGCTCGGACGACCGGAAGTCAGCTCGATCACGGCCTTCTGGCGCTGCTGCTGTTCTGGCATCTGTTCGGAATTAACCTTGATGCCAGTCAGCTCTTCGAATTCCTTTTGATATTTCTGAAGGATTTCACCGCGCGGACTTTTGATGAGATTAACTTCGAGGGTTGTGCCCGCATATTTCTTCCAGTCGACACCCGACTGCGCGAAAGATGGGCTGATGCCTGTTACACCTGAGGCCGCGATGGCCGCTGTTCCCGCCAAAAACTGGCGACGTGTTGGACGTAATAGATTCATTACATGCTCCTCCCCTTAGGCCTTCCTGGCCCATTGATTCCTTCAACCCGGCAACTCCTCTTGCCCAGTCTCGGTTGTTAAATCTGCAAAGCCAGCTTCCGTGCATTATTGATGTGAACGGCGATGGCATCCATAGCGGTCTGCGGGTCTCGGGTCTCGATTGCACTCAGCACGGAAAGATGTTCCTGCATGACCGGGATAACGCGTCCGGTGATACGGAAGCGCTCCTGATTGATCAGACGCATCTTGATCGTATTGGTCTGATAGGCACGCCAGATAATTTCATTATCGAGTGAGCCGACAATCGTATCATGCATGCTCCAGTCGATATTCTGCGCCTGCTCTTCAAGCTCCGGCGTTTCGCCTTCGCTCATCGCGCGGTTGAGCGTATCTTCATGGGCAGCACGCAGCGAACGCAGCAATTCATCAGAAGCCGACTGGCAGAAAATCGCGATCGACTCCTTTTCTATGAAAAGACGAAACTGAAACGCTTCACGGATCAGATTAAGATCGATATGCGCGATCTGGAGCCCGCGCTGCGGCACGGTCTTGATTAGACCTTCCGCTTCAAGACGCGGGATCAGTTCGCGGATCGCGCCCAGCGGCAAGCCCGTCATGGTGACGAGCTGGCGCTGCGAAACGAACTGGCCCGGATGAAAATCACGCGCCAGCAAATGCTGGGTGAAGCTCTGATAAGCCTTATCCCGCAATTTTACCGGTTCGTTGTGATCGTCCGCCAAAGCCATTCCCTTTATTGTTATCGAGGCTTATGCCGCTATTAAGCCGCTTTTGCCAGATGCAAACGGTCGAATACACTACCAATTGCATCGAAATCCGCGTCATTGAGTGAAATCAGCGGGGCGCGCACGCGACGCCATTCCTTATCACCCGTATGACGCGCAACCATGGCCTTGACCGCAGGCGTTACCGGATAGTTCAGCAGCTGCTGCACGGCACCGACGAGTTCGGCATCATCCTGACCGTCATTGACCATGCGCAAAAGACGATCCGGGAACAGATTGGCCATGCCTGAAATCGCACCCTGTCCACCAAGCCGTACACCGGCAGCAAGATCACGTTCATCGCCGATAAGGATCGCAATATCTTTGTGGGCTGCAAGCAGCTTTTCCGTATAGGCCCAGGTGCCGGAAGAATCCTTCACGCCGGTGATGATGCCGCCAAAAGCTGCACGAAGACGGCTGATGAGATCGACCGACAATTCAACCGCTGTCACCGATGGAATATTGTAGAGAATGATGCTGCGCGCATCTTCGCCCAAACCTTTGAAGACAGACGAGAACCAGTTGAACAGACCTTCGTCGGAGAGGTTTTTAAAATAGGAAGGCGGAGCCAGAAGAATGGCCTTGCAACCGCGACGCAGCGCATCGGCCGACTGAAGGACCGCGTCGGCAACCGAATTTTCCATGACGCCGACAACAATGTTCGAAGCAGGGAAGCCGCCTGCGATAAATGCATCGAGAAGAGCAGCGCGTTCAGCATCGGCAATCGACGAACCTTCGCCAGTGGTGCCAAACAAGGTGACGCTTGAGCAGCCATTATCGAGGCGCGCGCGAGCATGTTTCAGCGCACGGCTGACATCGATTTTGCCATCAGCATCGAATGGCGTGGTAAGCGCTGCAGAGAGCCCGAAGCGCTCCTGCCCAGAATGATTATGTGCCAAAACTGGCTCCTCCCAAGTTTGAACTTTAAGCTTGCACATACTAACATGTTAGTAAAGAGTCAATTCGTGTTCAGTGTGCATTCGGATGATTTTGGTAGAGCGTGGGAGAAAGTAGAGTTCGTTAAACTTGGTTCGGTCCGGAGCGCCGGCATGCGTTGCCCTCACCCTTTCAAACAGCACTTCATACCGGCTCAGGATGAGGAAGGTCTACGATTGAAACCCAGTTTATCGGGCTGGAACAATACCGTTTTCGATGAAGGAAACAACTTCATCCTGGCTTGGCGAACCGGCACGCCCACCAAAGCGCGCGCATTTGATGGCGGCAGCGGCATTGGCAAAGCTGATGATGTCAGTCATCTCCTTGCCCGCAACAAGACCATGCGCAAAAGCACCGTGGAAGACATCGCCCGCAGCCAGCGTATCCACAGCATCGACTTTGAAACCCGCCACATGGGAAACAGGCTTGCCAGCACCTTCCGCCCAATAGCAGCCATCTGCGCCAGCCGTGACAGATGTGAAAACATCATAGCGATTGCTGAGAATACGGACACATTCACGCAAATCCGTCTTGCCCGTGACGCTGATTGCGGCTGGTTCCGATGCAACAATATGAGTTGCAAGCGGTAGCAGCGTTTCCAACAGTTCGACGGGTGCGGTATCGGCATCCAGAATAGCCGGAATACCTGCATCGCGCGCAGCACTTAGTGCTGTTTCAGCAGCCCACGGCCAGCGCACATCGGTCATAACAGCCGCAAAGGTTCCCGCTGCAATCGGCGGCACCAGGTCAGACGGACTTGCAAGCCTGCGATCATAAAACGGCACGATGATGCGTTCGCCATTCGCATCGACGAGGATCGAAGAAAATGCCGTGCGCGCGCCTTCCAGTCGCCGGATATAGGCGCAATCGATGCCTTCGGCTGAAAGCTCTGCGACAGCGCGGTCGCCCACTGAATCAATCCCCGCAGAAGCCCATAGCGCCACGTTGCCGCCAAGCCGGGCGATCGCAGCGGCTGCACTTGAAGCCATGCCAGCTGCGATCTCGACGGCTTCACGCGGTAGATATTTGCCTGCCGCGAGTGGGAGTTCATCAAGGCGGAGAATGGTGTCCATAGTGAGGGCACCAACACAGAGAATTTTGGAAGTCATGATTAGGAAATGAGACCTTCCGAGCGAAGCTTCGTCCAGAATTCGTGCGGAATCGACTGCTCGAACCAGACGACATTCTGCCTGATCTGTTCTGGCGAACGCACACCGATCAGAATGGAGCTGACGGCCTCATGCATCATCGGGAATTGCATAGCAGCAGCGGCGAGCGGCACACGATACTCATCGCAAATATCATGCAGGCGATTGGTGCGAGCAATGATTTCAGCAGGCGCGTCGGCATAATCGAACTTCTGTTCGCCGCCGCGCGGTGCGGCCAGAATGCCGGAGTTGAACACACCAGCAATCACCAGCGCCATGCCGCGCTTTTGCGCCAGCGGCAGAAATTCCTTTTCCGACACCTGATCGAGCAGCGAATAACGCCCGGCCAGCAGCGAGCAATCAAGATCAGCCTCTTCAAGCGCATCACGAATGATCTGCCATTCGTTCACACCAAGACCGAAGCCCTTGATATTGCCTGCCGCGCGCAACTCAGTCAGCGCACGGAAACCACCGCCCTTGGTCAGCGCGTTCCAATGAAACTCGTGTCTGTCGGCATGGGTCACGCGGCCAATGTCGTGAACATAGAGAAGATCAATTTCAGGAAAGCCCAGACGCTGTTGGCTGTCATCGAAGCTGCGCATCACACCGTCATAGCTGTAATCAAAAACCTCACGGAAATTGAGGCCATTATGCCAGCCCGAATCGAGTGGATTCTTCGGCGGCGCTGGCGGCAAAGTGCGACCAGCGCGCTCATTGGTCATCAGGCGCCCGACCTTGGTGGAGACAACGGCCCGCTCGTTTTTTTCGCGCAGCATATCGCCAAGCAAATGTTCGCAACGACCATAGCCATACATCGGAGCGCTGTCGAAATAGCGAATACCGCTGTCCCAACCGGCTTCCAGCAATGCGTCTGCGTCAGCACGGGAAACAGGCGCATAAAGCCCGCCCAAAGGTGCGGTTCCCAGACCAAGCGCGGTTACCGTCAGACCAGTACGGCCAAGCGTCCGCTTCTCGGATGCCTTCAGATGCATGGGTATCTCCTCAATCACAGCACGCAACGTGCCGTACTCCATTT
Source organism: Brucella sp. NBRC 12950 (assembly GCF_030268145.1). Taxonomy (NCBI): domain Bacteria; kingdom Pseudomonadati; phylum Pseudomonadota; class Alphaproteobacteria; order Hyphomicrobiales; family Brucellaceae; genus Brucella; species Brucella sp. NBRC 12950. The sequence continues at coordinate 160,821 of NZ_BSQC01000008.1, read as the reverse complement.
TCACCGCGTCTTATCCAAAAACCGCTTCGCACTTTTTGGGACGCGCCGCCTCTTCTCGCGATTGATAGGAGCAAGTTTGCCGAAGCGCAATCGGAAAAGCATACACATGCAAACAGCATATTCACGCACAAATAGATCATTTACCTGGGCATAAAAGCAGGAGAGTGCAGAAATTCTACATTTAATATCAATAGGATAATTCACCAACCCCGACCACTATCCCGTAAAAACCTTAATGATCACCCGCTTGACAACGCCGATTTCCCGTCGATATTAGTATGATGTCAGACCAATTTTAGAACCAATAAGGGGATGCGGTCTGACGTCATTCGAACTGCCGCATGACTGAAAAATGAAAACTCAGAGCAATGCGGCAAATTCCGATGCACGAAGCCAGTGGGAGATGGCGGAATGAAAGATCGCAGGCTGCTGCAGATTGCACCACTACCGCCGATGGATCGCGCCCGGCAGGTAACGGATGCGCTCGCAACCTATATCCAGACCGCTCAGCTTCAGGCCGGAGATCGCCTTCCCGCCGAACGTGAATTGATGACCGCGCTGGCCGTGGGGCGCTCCACCATTCGCGAAGCAATCCGACACTTTCAGGCGCTGGGTGTGATCGAAGCCCGCAAAGGCAGCGGCACCTATCTGCTAAAGCCGGTTTCGGCGGCAACCATTCATATGCCGCTTTCATTCGATCCTGCGCAATTGCGTGATGCTTTGCTGCAATCGCTTGAAGTACGCCGTGGCATCGAAGCCGAAGCCAGCATGGTTGCCGCCCGCAAACGCACGGCTGAAGACCTCGTCATCATCGAACGCAATCTCAATGAGATGGAGCGCGTTCATATCGCGGAAGGCACGTCTGGCCCCGAAGATCTGGCGTTTCACCTGGCCATTTACGACGCGACCCATAATCCGCTTTTCAGACAATTGCTCGAACAGATGCGCGAAGCCTTCTTGCACTTCTGGGATCATCCGTTCGAGCGGATCGACTTCGCGCGGCGAACCTTTCCGTTTCACCGCACGCTCTTTAACGCCATCGTGGCTCAGGACCCTGAAGCCGCTCGGCAGGAAACACTCAAGATCCTCGACATTGTCGAGGAAGACATCAAGGAAATGTCCAAATGACCGACGGGATGGATCCGCTGGATTTCGCAGCGCTTACGGTTGCCCATGATGAAGGCAATGCATACGACGCCGTGGTTCCGCCCATCGTGCAGACTTCGCTTTTCACCTTCCCAAGCTATGACGACATGGTCGCCTCCTATCGCGGCGAAAAGGTTCGCCCGATCTATACGCGCGGCCTGAACCCGACCGTGCGAGCATTTGAAGAAATGCTGGCGAAACTTGAAGGCGGCGAAGACGCGCTGGGGTTTGCCAGCGGCATGGCTGCGATCTCCTCAAGTGTTCTGGCATTTGTTAAGCCGGGTGATCGCATTGTTGCCGTGCGCCATGTCTATCCAGATGCGTTCCGCCTGTTCGGCACCATTATGAAGCGCATGCAGGTGCAGGTAGACTACGTCGATGGCCGCGACGAGGAAGCGGTCGCAAAAGCCCTGCCCGGTGCAAAGCTCTTCTATATGGAAAGCCCGACGAGCTGGGTCATGGAAGCCCATGATGTCGGTGCCTTGGCAACGATTGCCAAGCAGCATGGCGTGTTGAGCATCATCGATAACAGCTGGGCCAGCCCGATCTTCCAGCGCCCGCTGTCGCTCGGCGTTGATCTTGTCGTGCATTCTGCATCGAAATATCTTGGCGGCCATAGCGATGTCGTGGCCGGTGTCGTGACCGGCTCGAAAGAGCTGATCAATGCAATCCGCGCAGAAACATATCCATATCTTGGCGGCAAGCTTTCGCCATTTGATGCGTGGCTTCTGGTGCGTGGTATGCGCACCTTGCCGACGCGCATGAAGGCGCATGAGGCTTCGGCACTGGAAATTGCAAAGCGTCTTCAGGCGCTGGATGTGGTTGAGACCGTCTGCCACCCGGCACTTGCCAATCGTCTGCCTGCGGGCCTCAAGGGTACGTCCGGTCTGTTCTCGGTCATCTTCCGGGAAGGCGTGAACATTCGCGAATTCTGCAATCATCTCGATCTGTTCAAGCTCGGCGTGAGCTGGGGCGGACATGAAAGCCTGATCGTACCAGGCGAAGTCGTGCTGCAGCAGAAAGCACAGCCAAATTCAGCACATACGTTCGGCATCGACCCGCGCTCCGTGCGCCTGCATGTCGGACTGGAAGGAACGGAAGCGCTGTGGCGGGATATTGAAGGAGCGCTCACAGCATCGACCGAATAACGAAAATCTAGTGAGGAGCAATAAGGGGAACTGCAATGAAAAAACTAATAGCAACCGCATTCGCAACCATGCTTTTGAGCGGTACAGCACTTGCCGATACCACTCTGAAGCTTGTTGAAGTCATTACCAGCCCGGAGCGTACTAAGACGCTTGAATCCATCGTTGCCAAGTTTGAGGCAGCCAATCCGGGCACCAAGGTCGAGATCATCTCGCTGCCATGGGGCGAATCCTTCCAGAAATTCGCAACCATGGTTTCGGCTGGTGAAATTCCTGACGTCATGGAAATGCCAGACACCTGGGTTTCGCTGTATGCCAATAACGGGATGCTGGAAAGCCTCGAGCCATATCTTGACAAGTGGGAAACCACACCAGACCTGACCGAGCGCGCGCTTGAGCTTGGCCGCAGCGTCAAGAACACAGCCTATACGCTGCCTTACGGCTTCTATCTGAACGCCATGTTCTACAACAAGAAGCTGCTGTCTGAGGCTGGTGTGTCCGAGCCACCGAAGACGATGGACGAATTTGTCGAAGCCTCCAAGAAGATTGCCGCTCTTCCCGGCAAGTCCGGGTTCTGTATGCGTGGTGGCCCCGGCGGCCTCAATGGCTGGGTGATTTTTGCTGCATCCATGGCCGGTGACAATAAGTTCTTCAACGAAGACGGCACCTCTACCATGAACAGCGAAGGCTGGAAAAAGGGCATCACCTGGATGGTCGATCTCTACAAGAACGGCCTTGCACCGAAGGACAGCGTCAACTGGGGCTTCAACGAAACCGTTGCCGGTTTCTATAGCGGCACCTGCGCCTTCCTAAACCAAGACCCGGATGCGCTGATCGCCATTGCCGAACGCATGAAGCCGGAAGATTTCGGCGTTGCCATCATGCCAAAGGGCCCGGCTGGCAAGACCTTCCCAACCATCGGCTTTGCCGGCTGGTCGATGATGAGCGGCAGCCAGAACAAGGACCTCTCCTGGAAGCTGATCTCGATGCTTGAAGGCCCGGAAGGCAACATCGAATGGAACAAGCGCACCGGCGCCTTGCCGGTTCTCAAATCCGCTCAGAACGATCCGTTCTATAGCGGCGAGCAGTTCAAGGGCTGGTTCGATGAACTGGCTGACAAGAACGTCGTTCCAACCGTCATGCCGACCTATCTGGAAGAATTTGCATTCTTCAAGGATTCGCTCGTCATCAAGACCTCGCAGGAAGCGCTTCTCGGCGACATCACGCCAGATCAGCTGGCCGACCAATGGGCAGAATATCTGACCAAGGCGCAGCAGAAGCACCTTTCAAAGCAATAGCAACATGAACAGCTTGCAGGCGTGGAACAGCCACGCCTGCAAAGCGAATGATGCAGCCCCGCGAAGGGAAAAATGATGAACGACACCGCTTCCATAAAGGCCCCGGTGCCCAACGACGTGCCAAAGCAGGATCGCCGCAGTTTTCTGCAGCGACTTGCGCACGCCTCCGAACCTTATCTCTACAGTGCCCCCGCACTGATCCTCATCGGCGCCGTCATGCTGGTTCCGCTGATCCTCGGCGTCTCCTATGCCTTTCGCGACATTCAGTTGCTCAACCCGTTTTCGGGTGGCTATGTGGGGCTTGATCATTTCCGCGAACTTGCGACCGATCAGGCTTTCTATCGTTCCTTGAAAAACACACTGTGGTGGACCGGTTGCTCGGTGCTGCTGCAATTCGTGTTTGGGCTTATTCTCGCCCTGTTGCTCGACAAGCCATTCGCCGGACGTGGGATGGCACAGGCGCTGATCTTCCTGCCATGGGCTGTGCCGACGTTCCTCACAGGTCTTAACTTTGCATGGCTTTTTAATCCGGTTATCGGCCCGCTGCCGCATTGGCTACATGCAATCGGTATTCTGAGCGCACCAGACAACATTCTGTCCGACCCCAATCTGGCCATGTGGGGCATCATTACCGCCGGTGTGTGGTGGGGTATTCCATTCTTTGCCATCACCATGCTGGCCGCCTTGCAGGCTATACCGCGCGACCTTTATGAAGCAGCAGCGATCGATGGCGCTGGCCCCGTCCAACGTTTTCTCTCAATCACGCTTCCTTACCTTGCGCCAACCATGGCTATCACCATTTTGCTGCGCACCGTCTGGATTGCCAACAGTGCCGATCTGATTGTCGTGATGACCGGCGGCGGTCCTGCCGACCGGACCCAGATCGTCGCCAGCTATATTTTCACGCAGGCCTTCAAACGGCTCGATTTCGGTTATGCCTCGGCGATTGCGATGGTCTTGCTTGTGCTGCTGATGGTCTATTCGATGCTCATCGTGCTGTTGCGCCAGACGCTTCTGAACAAGGATTGAGGCCATGACCAACCGTAAAATCCTCCTTGTTGGCGCGCATCGCATTGCCATTCTGCTATTCGTTCTGTTTGCACTGTTTCCGATTTTCTGGCTGGTGAAGGTTTCCGTCACACCCAATGATCTGCTTTACAGCGAAGGCGTGCGGCTATGGCCATCGCGTATGACGTTCGATCACTTCAGCCATGTGTTGAATAACAGCTCATTTCCGCTGTTCTTCCGCAACAGCCTGATCGTGTCCGGCGCAACTGCTATCATCGTTACGCTACTGGCATCGCTCTCCGGCTATGCACTGTCACGTTTCAACTTCCGCGCCAAATACTGGATTGTGGCATTGATGCTGCTAACGCAGATGTTTCCGCTCGTGATGCTGATTGCGCCGATCTACAAGATTATGGCACCGCTCGGTCTCACCAATAGCCTGATCGGCCTCATCATCGTCTATTCGGCATTCAATGTGCCTTTTGCCACCTTCCTGATGCAATCGTTCTTCGACGGCATTCCGAAGGACCTCGAAGAAGCCGCCAAGATCGACGGCGCGACGCAGTTCATGGCTTTCCGCCAGATCATTCTGCCGCTGACTCTGCCCGGTATTGCAGCAACGCTAGGCTTTGTTTTCACCGCAGCGTGGAGCGAGCTTCTGTTTGCGCTGATGCTGATTTCCGGCAATGATTCAGCCACATTCCCAGTCGGGCTTTTGAGCTTCGTCTCAAAATTCTCGGTCGATTTCGGACAGATGATGGCAGCGGGCGTGCTCGCGCTGATCCCGGCCTGTCTCTTCTTCTTCCTCATTCAACGATATCTCGTGCAGGGCCTCACGGCTGGCGCGGTCAAAGGCTGAAAGGATTTTTCCCTATGGCTTCCATCGATATTCAGTCAGTCCGCAAGAGCTATGGCGAACATGCTGTTCTGCACGGCGTTGATCTTGAGATCAAAGATGGCGAATTCATTGTGCTGGTCGGCCCGTCAGGCTGTGGCAAATCCACATTGCTGCGCATGATTGCTGGCCTTGAAGACATCACCGCCGGCCAGGTGCAGATCAGTGGCAAGCGCGTCAATGAACTCGCACCCAAAGACCGCGATATTGCTATGGTGTTTCAGTCCTATGCGCTCTACCCGCATATGAGTGTCGCCGACAATATGAGCTACAGTATGCGGCTGCGCAAAACGCCGAAAGAAAAGATTGCAAGCGCCATCAAATCGACCGCCGCCAAGCTCGGCCTTGATCCTTTGCTGGAACGCCGTCCGAAGGCGCTTTCCGGCGGCCAGCGTCAGCGTGTTGCCATGGGCCGCGCAATTGTGCGTCAGCCCAAGGCCTTCCTCTTTGACGAGCCGCTTTCCAACCTCGACGCCCGCCTGCGTGAGCAGATGCGTGCCGAAATCAAGAAGCTGCATGGTGAGCTGAAAGCCACATCCATCTATGTGACACATGACCAGATCGAAGCCATGACTCTGGCCGACCGTATCGTCGCCATGCATGGTGGTGTGGTGCAACAGGTCGGCTCTCCACTGGAGCTTTATGACCGCCCGGCCAATCTCTTCGTGGCAGGTTTCATCGGTTCACCCGCCATGAATTTTCTCGACGTAACCTATCTTGAACAGGATGGTGGTCCGCGTCTGAAACTCAAGGACGGCACGCTCATCGCGCTGCCTCAACCCGTAAAACTCAAGGATGGCGCGAACGCCACGCTTGGCATTCGTCCAGAGCATGTGCATATCGAGAATTCAGCAAGCCTGACGGCTGATGTCGATCTGGTCGAGCCGACCGGCTTCGGCATTATCCTGCATCTCAGCCTGCACGGATTGCCGTTCAAGATTTTCACGCTGGATCGCGATGCTCTTCATGCGCAGGGTTCTGTTAAGGTGAACTTCCCGGCACAGCATCTCCATCTGTTCGATGGCGAAGGAAATCGCGTCGAGAGCGCTTAAACTGCATCCGAAAACCGTGCCTGAATGCTCTGCGAAAGCAGGGCAACGGGGCGGCTTTGATCACCAGCCTTGAGCCAGATCAGTTCTTCAATCTCACTGGAAGCGGCAGGCACCTGTCCTTCTTTCAGGGTGAGATGAAACAGCTCGGCTTCAACTGTGGAATCAAGTTCGTTGGCTGCAGGCGCTGACATTTTCGCAGCATAGCTTAACTGGCTTTCGTCAATGCGAATGCCAAGCTCTTCCTCGATTTCGCGGATTAGGGCTATTTCAGGCGCTTCGCCTGCATCAATCTTGCCACCGGGCTGGAAAAAAATCTCGCTGCCGCGCTTGCGCACGAGGAGGAAACGGCCCGCTTCATCACGGACAATGGCTGCTGCAATAAGAATCGTTTTCATGATGACGAAACATCGTCGCGAACGCGCGCACCGTCAAGAATGATTGCCGCAATGGAGCGCGCCGTCTGCTCATAAAAATCCGGTTCTTCCGTGCGTTTGCCAAGTATGGCTGCGACCTGAACCGAGAAGTCGGAATAATGCTGCGTCACCGCCCAGATCGTGAAAATCAGGTGATAGGGATCAATCGGCGCAATGCGCTTCTCCTCAATCCAGCGATGAATGACCCGCGCTTTTTCATCGACCAGATCTTTCAGATGGCCTTTCAGAAACTCGGTAATTGCCGGTGCGCCATGCAGAATTTCATTGGCAAACAGCCGCGATGCTTCTGGCCGTTTGGCCGAAAGCTCAAGCTTCTGCGCGATATAGTTTCGCAGCTCCTCAAGCGGATCGCCTTGCGGGTTGATGCTCTCAAACGGGCCAAGCCATTCTGTGAGTGTCTCTTCAAGAACCGTCACATAGATATTCTGCTTGCGCGGAAAATAATAAAGCAGGTTTGGCTTCGACATCCCTGCCTTTTCGGCGATCTGATCGACTGTCGAACCGCGAAAGCCATAGGCGGAAAAGACATCAAGAGCTGCATCCAGAATAAGCCTGCGGTTGATCGCCTGAATGCGCGTCGCACCTTCCGCCTTCTCGTTTGCACCTGCTTCGGCGGGAGCTGTCGCATCTGTGACCATTTAACACCTTCTGACGAAGCAAAATTTCTTAAAACCGCTTGACCGCTGTCGAACGCTCTTCTAGCCTGCATTTTGACCAACTAGTCAAGTTTTTGCAAATACTGCAAGAAGATTGAGGCCAAAGAGCCGGGTCGCGGGAACAACATAACATGCGAAGCGCTGGCAGCAATGCCACAGCTTATGCATGCTTGAAATGTGGAGGCAGAGCATATGACGCTCAGCAGCAATCCCAGTTTCAGCAATCTCAAGGTCGATGGTGATCGGCTATGGGACAGCTTGATGGATATGGCCAAAATTGGCCCTGGTATTCGTGGCGGCAATAACCGCCAGACGCTGACCGATGAAGACAGCGAAGGCCGCCAGCTTTTCCAGTCGTGGTGTGAAAAAGCCGGATTGTCGATGACCGTCGACACGATGGGCAATATGTTCTTCCTTCGCCCCGGCGAAGATGCGGATGCTGATCCGGTCTACATGGGCAGCCATCTCGACACACAACCGACAGGCGGCAAATATGACGGCGTGCTCGGTGTGCTTGGCGGGCTTGAAGTCATGCGCACATTGAACGACACCAATATCAAGACAAAGCGCCCTATCGTCGTGGTCAATTGGACCAATGAAGAAGGCACGCGTTTTGCGCCTGCAATGCTCGCTTCCGGCGTTTTCGCCGGTGTGCATGAGCAGGATTGGGCCTATGAACGCACGGACGCCAAAGGCAAGAAATTCATTGATGAGCTGGAGCGTATTGGCTGGAAGGGCGAAGAACCGGTCGGCAAGCGCAAAATCCATTCGATGTTTGAGCTGCACATCGAACAAGGTCCGATCCTTGAGATTGAGAACAAGGACATTGGCGTTGTCACCCACGGTCAGGGACTGTGGTGGTTGCAGGTAACGCTGACCGGCAAAGAAGCGCATACTGGCTCGACGCCTATGAAGATGCGCAAGAATGCAAGCGTAGGGCTGGGCAAGATGCTGCAGCTCGTAAACGAGATTGCGATGTCGCATCAGCCTGATGCCGTTGGCGGCGTGGGCCATATTGAAGTCTCGCCAAACTCACGCAATGTGCTTCCAGGCCAGATCGTTTTCACCGTCGATTTCCGTTCGCCGGATCAAAAAACCCTCGATGCCATGAAAGCGCGATTTGAAACTGAAGCGCCAAAAATCGCCGAAGAACTTGGCATCGGCATTGAAATCGAAGTGGCCGGACATTTCGATCCCGTCACGTTCGATGAGGGCTGCGTCACGGCTATTCGCAATGCAGCCGAACGGCTTGGCTACAGCCACCGCAACATCGTTTCAGGTGCCGGTCACGACGCCTGCTGGATCAATCGTGTAGCACCTACCGCCATGGTCATGTGTCCATGCGTGGATGGTCTCAGCCACAACGAAGACGAAGATATTTCCAAAGAATGGGCATCGGCTGGCGCTGATGTGCTTCTTCATGCCGTATTGGAGACTGCTGAAATTGTGAGTTAGCATTCAGCCCATCCAATACTGCTTAATGTTCGAAACAAAACCAAAAAGGGGAACGCGAACATGGTTAGTTCTGGGGCAAGTAAGGTCATCAAAGGCGGCACCGTCATTACGGCAGACCGCACCTTTAAAGCCGACGTTCTCATCGAAGGCGAGAAGATTGTTGCCGTGGGCGATAATCTGGCCGGCGATGAAACCATCGACGCTTCGGGCTGTTACATCATGCCCGGCGGCATCGATCCGCATACGCATTTGCAGATGCCCTTCATGGGCACCTATTCATCCGACGATTTCGACACCGGCACCGCCGCAGCTCTTGCAGGCGGCACGACGATGGTTGTGGATTTCGTGCTGCCCGGACCTGAAGGCAATCTGCTCGACGCGTTGCAGGAATGGTTCCAGAAGGCAGGTAAGGCCCGCACCGACTATTCTTTCCATATGGCGATCACCGGCTGGAGCGAACGCGCTTTCAATGAAATGCCGGAAGTGGTGAAACGCGGCATCAACACCTTCAAGCACTTCATGGCCTATAAGGGCGCGTTGATGGTCAATGATGACGAGATGTTCGCATCGTTCCAGCGCTGCGCTGAGCTTGGTGCTATGCCGCTTGTTCATGCAGAAAACGGCGACATCGTTGCGCAATTGCAGGCAAAGCTGCTGGCCGCTGGCAATGACGGACCGGAGGCGCACGCCTATTCACGACCGCCGGAAGTGGAAGGCGAAGCGACCAACCGCGCCATCATGATTGCCGATCAGGCCGGTGTGCCGCTTTATGTGGTGCACACATCCTGCGAGCAGGCGCATGAAGCAATCCGCCGCGCACGCCAGAAAGGGATGCGCGTTTATGGCGAGCCGCTCATCCAGCATTTGACGCTTGATGAAAGTGAATATCACAATCGCGATTGGGATTATGCTGCGCGCCGCGTGATGTCGCCGCCATTCCGCGACAAGGTCAATCAGGATAGTCTCTGGGCGGGCTTAGCTGCAGGCAGTCTGCAATGTGTTGCAACCGATCATTGCGCCTTCACGTCCGAACAAAAGCGCCATGGCATCGGCAATTTCACCAAGATCCCGAACGGCACCGGCGGACTTGAAGAACGGCTGCCCGTGCTCTGGACGCGTGGTGTTCGCACTGGTCGTCTCACGCCCAATGAGTTCGTGGCTGTCACCTCAACCAATATTGCGAAGATCCTCAACATCTATCCGCGAAAGGGTGCAATCCTGCCAGGTGCTGATGCCGATATTATCATCTGGGACCCGGAAGCGACCAAGAAAGTCTCCGCCAAGACGCAGCACTCTTCCATTGATTACAATGTCTTTGAAGGTTTTGAGCTGAAAGGGCTGCCGGTCAAGACATTCTCGCGCGGTCGTCTTGCCTTCGACAAGGGGCATGTGACGGCGCAGCCGGGTGATGGACGTTTCGTTGAACGCGAGCCTAACGGCGCGGTCAACCGGGCGCTGTCGCAGTGGAAAGAAATCGTTGCACCGCGCAAAGTGGAACGCAGCGCCGAACATATGCCGATAGGGGTCTGATACATGGCTCTAGCTCAGCTTCGGGAAATGCGCATGAATTTGGAAAACAGCGTTGCCCCGGAGAGGGGCTTGGAAAATGCGCAGACCGTGATCGACATCAAGGATCTGTCACTGGTTTTTGAAACCAATGACGGACCGGTTCACGCGCTGTCGAATATCAATCTCGGCATTCAACGTGGCGAGTTTGTTTCCTTCATTGGACCTTCGGGCTGCGGCAAGACCACATTGATGCGTGTGGTTGCCGATCTCGAACAACCAACATCCGGCTCTGTAACCGTCAACGGCAAGACGCCCGAACAGGCGCGGCTTGACCGCTCTTACGGCTATGTCTTTCAGGCGGCGGCACTGTTTCCGTGGCGCACCATTGAAGACAATATCAGCCTGCCGCTGGAAGTGATGGGATATAGCGCGGCCGATCGCAAAGCGCGGATCGAAAAGAACCTTGCACTGGTGAACCTTTCGGGCTTCGGCAAGAAGTTTCCGTGGCAGCTTTCCGGTGGAATGCAGCAGCGGGCATCGATTGCCCGTGCGCTGTCATTCGATCCGGATATGCTGCTGATGGACGAGCCGTTCGGCGCACTGGATGAGATCGTTCGCGATCACCTCAACGAACAGCTTCTCAAGCTCTGGGCCGCAACGCAAAAGACTGTCATCTTTGTAACCCACTCAATCCCGGAAGCCGTTTTTCTTTCCACCAAAATTGTCGTCATGAGCCCGCGCCCGGGCCGCATTCATGAAATAATCGACTGCGATCTGGGGCCGGATCGAACACTGGATATTCGTGAATCGGAAGCGTTTCTCAAAATCGCCCATCGTGTGCGCGAAGGCCTGCGGCTGGGGCATATTCATGAGTAACCAGCGGGGCATGACCAAACAGCGGGGGCAACAATCGGGTGAAGGGGGGCCGCAATGACAGCCTTTTTTCGCGACAAATTCATTCCGGTGACGACGGTTCTGCTGGCGATCATCGGGCTTTGGTATCTGCTTGCGGTTTTTCTCAACGCTCCGTTTGAGCGTGATCAGGCAGAGCGAGCCGGAACCGAGATTGCATTCTCGACAATCGTTGCCAATACGATGCATCAGGATCGCCCGGTCCTGCCTGCGCCGCACCAGGTCGCGGAAGAAATCTGGAAAACCGTCTTTGACGTGAAACCAAGCTCCAAGCGCAGCCTTGTCTATCATGGCTGGGTGACGCTCTCATCGACATTGCTCGGTTTTGTGCTGGGATCGGCGCTTGGTGTGTTGCTCGCGGTCGGTATTGTGCATTCGCGCACGCTGGACAAAAGCCTGATGCCGTGGATCATCACCTCGCAGACAATCCCCATCCTCGCCATCGCACCGATGATTATTGTGGTGCTGAATGCGATTGGTATTTCGGGCCTGCTACCAAAGGCCATCATATCGACCTATCTTTCCTTCTTCCCCGTTGCGGTGGGCATGGTCAAAGGCCTGCGCTCGCCCGATGTGATGCATCTTGATCTGATGCGGACTTACAATGCATCGCGCAATCAGGTGTTCTGGAAACTACGCTGGCCTGCGGCTATGCCGTTCCTGTTCACATCAATGCAGATTGCAGTCGCTATCAGTCTGGTGGGGGCTATCGTCGGCGAGTTGCCAACCGGTGCGGTTGCAGGTCTTGGCGCGCGTTTGCTGGCAGGTTCTTATTACGGGCAGACGGTTCAGATATGGGCCGCCCTCATCGCAGCAGCCATCATGGCGGGGTTGCTTGTGGCACTTGTCGGGCTGATCGCACGCATCGTCAACCGACGTATGGGTGCGCGACCAGAAAGGGCGGCTGCATCATGATGAACGGCATAATCATTATCGCGCTGATTGCCGTTTCCTGGGCGATTGTGGGCTGGGTGGCAAGCCTTAAGGCGCGCAACCCACACGCCCAAAAGCTGCTGGACATTGCTGTCCCTGCCCTCTTCGGCATAGCGATGCTTCTCCTTTGGGAAGTCACCGTTCGATTGTTTGCCGTGCCGCAGGTGCTCTTGCCTGCCCCGTCAGTCATATGGGCGCGGATTACGAGTTCAGTTCCAATCCTGTGGGCCGACTTCCAGCAAACCTTCATGAAGGCCGTCATCATCGGCTATATCGCGGGCTGTGGACTGGGTTTCATTACGGCGATCATCGCTGATCGCATACCGTTTTTGCGCAAAGGCCTGCTGCCGCTTGGCAATCTTGCTGCGGCCCTTCCGATTGTCGGCGTGGCTCCCATCATGGTGATGTGGTTTGGCTTTGACTGGCAGTCAAAGGCAGCAGTCGTCATCATCATGACCTTCTTCCCGATGCTCGTGAACACAGTTGCGGGACTTGCGGCAAGTGGCTCGATGGAACGCGATCTGATGCAGACCTATGGTTCTAACTACTGGCAGACGCTCATCAAGCTGCGCCTGCCAGCGGCCATGCCCTTCATCTTCAATGCGCTCAAGATCAACTCCACATTGGCGCTGATCGGCGCGATTGTGGCCGAGTTTTTCGGCACGCCGATTGTCGGCATGGGCTTCCGCATATCCGCGGAAATCGGGCGCATGAATGTGGACATGGTCTGGGCCGAAATCTTTGTAGCCGCTCTTGCGGGGTCGCTCTCGTATGGGCTGATCGCGCTGATCGAGCGCAGAATGACATTCTGGCACCCTTCTTACAGGAGAGGATAAGCTTGAATATTCGGCATCTGCAAAAATAAGGCAGAGCCCTAACCAGAGGAGAACTGAAATGAAAAAGGCAATTTCTCTATGCCTTGGAACAGCCGGACTGGCGCTGGCGCTCATGAGCAGCTCGGCAATGGCAGCTGACAAGCTGACCTTGCAGCTCAAATGGGTGACGCAGGGGCAGTTTGCGGGCTACTACGTTGCCAAGGATAAAGGCTTTTATGAAGCCGAAAATCTCGACGTGGACATCAAGCCGGGTGGCCCGGATGTGGCTCCGCCTCAGGTGATCGCCGGTGGTGGTGCTGACGTAGTGGTGGACTGGATGCCGTCTGCGCTCGCCACCCGCGAAAAGGGCGTTCCGCTCGTCAACATCGCGCAGCCATTCAAGAAATCCGGTATGATGCTGACCTGCCGCAAAGACACCAACATCACCAAGCCGGAAGATTTCAAGGGCCGCACGCTTGGCGTTTGGTTCGGCGGCAATGAATATCCATTCTTGTCGTGGATGAGCCATCTGAAAATCCCGACTGAAGGCGGCAAGGACGGCGTGACCGTGCTCAAGCAGGGCTTTAACGTGGATCCACTGATCCAGAAGCAGGCCGACTGCATTTCCACCATGACCTATAATGAATATTGGCAGGTGATTGATGCCGGTATTCCGGCGGATCAGCTCGTCGTATTCCCCTATGAAGAACAGGGCGTCGCCACGCTTGAAGACGGGCTCTACGTGCTCGATAAGAGCCTTGAAGACCCTGCAATGGTCGACAAGCTTGCCCGCTTTGTCCGCGCTTCGATGAAGGGCTGGCAATATGCGTCAGAACATCCTGATGAAGCCGCCGAGATCATTCTCGAAAACGACTCTTCCGGTGCGCAGACACAGGAAGTTCAGGAGCGCATGGTGAAGGAAATCGCCAAGCTGATTGACGGTTCTGACGGCACCCTTGATGTAGCTGCTGCCGACCGGACCGTCGAAACGCTGCTTGGTGGCGGCTCTGATCCTGTCATTACCAAGAAGCCGGAAGGTGCATGGTCCGCAAAGGTAACGGACGCGATGAAGAAGTAAACAAGGCAATTAGAGCGCTGGGCGTCCTATTGGACGCCCAAAGGTCGCTCTGTCTCTTTAAATCCAGAGCATAATTTTACCTTAAACTGATCCAAGTTTAAGGAATTCTGCTCTGAAAAGCCCGGTCTCACGACCGGGCTTTTAACGGGTATTTCTATCCAGAAATACTCTATTCCTTTTCCGCACATCTCGTTCCGAAAACCGGTTCCCACTTTTCGGGATGTGCTTTATTTCAGCTTCTCTTCCAAAGCGACCGCCCTGACCAGCTCGCGTTCAAGCCGTGCTTCTTCTTCAACCTTTGGTTTGGTGAAGCGTCCGAGCAGAAGATAGGCAACCGGCGTCACGAAAAGCGTGGCAATCGTTGCAAGGCCAAGACCGCCAACGATAACCCAGCCGAGTGCGACACGCGCTTCTGCACCCGCGCCGCTTGCCAATACAAGCGGCACACCACCCAGAACCGAACAGATCATCGTCATACAGACCGGGCGCAGCCGGATATTGGCTGCTTCTTCGATGGCCTGACGAACATTCATGCCCTTATCGCGCAACTGATCGGCAAATTCGACGATCAGAATACCGTTCTTGGCCATGATGCCGACCAGCAGCACAAGCCCGATCTGGCTATAGACGTTAAGGCTTGTGCCGGTGAGGATCATCGCAAACACAGCACAGCCGAGGCCCAAAGGCACCGTAGCCATAACGATCAGCGCACTGATGAAGCTTTCAAACTGAGCTGCAAGCACCAGCATGATGATGATGATCGCAAAGCCGAAGACGAGTGCAATGCCCGTTGAGGTTTCGCTCAATGTCGAGGCTTCTGCCAATGGAATGATATGCGCTCCGGGCGGCAGAAGCGGTGCAGCAATTTGCAACGCGGCAGCATAGGCATCGCCTAAGGCAAAGTCGCTGCGAAGGTCGGTCGTGATTGCAACCGAGCGCAGGCGCTCTTCACGGTTCAACTGCGGCGGAACAGCCTTTTCAACGACAGTTGCTATCGAAGACATCGGGACATAGCGACCGTCAGTCGTCTTGAGGAAGACGTTTTCAAGATCGGTCGGATCGTTGATCGGGTTGGTGGTCGAAACAAGCTTCACGTCGAAGCTTCTGTCGCCCACGTAAACCGAGCCGATCTTACGACCATCAAGAACAGACTGAACAGCATTGGCAAGACCGGTAATATCGATGCCGAGATCGGACGCGCGTTCGCGGTTGATTTCGACGGAAAGCTGCGGTTGCGTTGGCTCGACTGACAGGCGCGGCTGCACAAAACGCGGATCTTTTTCGAGCGCTGCAACTATCGCATCAGTCGCTGGACGAAGCTTGGGGTAATCACTGCCAAGAACGGCAAACTGCAAGCCGTTACCTGCACCGCGAATGCCAAGGCTATTCGGCTGAGCAGTGAAAATGCGGACCGCTGTAATCCCGCTTACGCGCGCGGTGATGTCAGCCATGATTTCCTGCTGCGTGCGGCTGCGTTCTTTCCAAGGTGCAAGTGTCAGCACGACAAAGCCGTTGTTTGAAGAACCACCAGAACCGGCAATTGCGTAAGTCGTCTGGATCTCACCGCTATCGCGCAAAGGCTGGATAGCGGCTTCGATTCTGTCGAGCTGCGACTGAAGATATTCTACGCTGATGCCTTGCGGGCCGTTGATGCGAAGAAGCGCTACAGCACGATCTTCGGTCGGCGTCAGTTCCTGTCTGAGCATACCGAAACCGACATAGGATGCGCCAGCGAAGAGCACCGCCACCAGCACCACGATATATGGAGCCGAAAGACAGGCATGGAGGCTCCGGCGATAGAAATTCGCCAAGCCGCTGCCAATGCGGCGCAGGAACTTCGGGCCGTGACCACCGCCTTCAGTAGTCTCCGCACCTTCCTTGAGGAAGCGCGATGCAAGCATCGGACAGAGCGTCAGTGCCACAATCGATGACAACAGAATTGCAATCGCCAGCACGAAACCAAATTCTCGGAACAGACCACCCGCCTGCCCCGGCAGGAAGGAAATCGGCACGAAAACGGCAACGAGCGTCAATGTCGTCGCGATAACCGCAAAGAACACTTCCTGCGTGCCAAGCACAGCTGCTGCACGCGGCCCCATGCCCTGATTGCGTCGTCGGACAATATTTTCGAGCACGACAATCGCGTCATCCACCACAAGGCCTGTGGCGAGCACCAGCGCAAGCAGCGTGAGAATATTGACCGAGAAACCCGTCAGATAAATCGCGGCAATCGTACCGATAAGGGCGACCGGCATGGCCAGAGCGGGGATAAGCGTTGCGCGGATATCCCACAGAAACATGAAAATAATCACGACCACGATAATGACCGAAGCAATCAGCGCGATTTCGACCTCATGGATAGCGCCATTGATGAAGCTGGCATCGTCACTGGTGACGGTCACGTCCACACCCGGTGGCAAGGTGTTCTTCAAATTTGCAACAGCGGCACGAACGCCTTCGGAAATATCGAGCGTATTCGACTGTGCCTGACGCAAGATACCCAGGCCGATTGCTGTCTTCCCGTTGGAACGAACAGCGGAGCTTTCCACATCCGGACCAAGCGTTACTGTCGCCACATCGCGTATCTGGGTGCGGCCTTTGATATAGACGTTTTCAAAATCCTCCGGCCGTTCAAGATTGGCCGTTGCACGAACCACAATTGACTGATCTGAACTGCGCAGCGAGCCTGCAGGCGCATCAAGCCCCATGGAAGACAGTGCGCTGGAAAGATCCGCAATGGTCAGGCCGTAGCTTGCAAGGCGCGCCTGATTGATATCAATGCGGAAAATCTTGTCGCGATCACCATTGATCTGCACATCGGCCACGCCAGGAACAGCTGAAAGGACATCCTGGATCTGATCTTCCACCAGTACCGTCATATCGTCGACGGCCATCGTGTCGGAGGTGACAGCGAGGCGCATTACCGGATCAGCATTGGAGTCGGCTTTGATGATGCGGGACGGATCGGCTTCTTCTGGCACGTCGTTGGCAACACGCGAAATCGCGTCGCGCATGTCGGCGGCAGCGACATTGAGATCAACACCGTCGTTGAACTCGACTGTGACACGGCTGCGCTCGAAAGACGAAGAAGAAGAAATCGTTTTAACGCCCGATACGCGGGCGACCGCGTTTTCGAGAACCTGCGTGAGCTGTCGATCGATCGTTTCCGCCGAAGCACCACTAAAATCGGTGCTGATGGTAACGACAGGACGGTCCACATCGGGCAATTCACGAATATCGACGCCAGTGAAGGCCGCCATACCCGCTACAATAATCAGAACGTTGATGACGAAGGCAAAGACCGGACGGCGGATGAAAAGCGCCGTCGATCCGCCATTGTTTCCGGATTTCGAATTAGGATTGCTCACGCTTTATCCTCACCCTGCAACGCGGCTTTTGGCGGCGGGATCAATGCGGGCTGTCCCCTGCTCGTCCTGCAGACGCACCGGCGCATCATCGCGTACGGTTTGCACGCCCTGCGTAACGATCATGTCGCCTTCCTTAACGGAGCCATCGATCAGGATGTTGGTCGAGTTACGCTGCACGATGCGCGCGGATACTTTCTTTGCAACACCTTCTTCAACGCGCCAGACATAAGAGCCATCTGCTCCCCACTGAATGGCCAGCGGATCAACAGAAGGATAACTGTTGCCCGGGAAAAGAACAGTGACCGAGAATGACATGCCCGCACGCAAGCGGTCCTGTTCATTGTTGATTTCGGCGCGCACATGCAGCGTACGGCTTGCCTCATCAAGCATGTTGTCCACGGCGTTGATTTCGCCCTTATCCGTTACGCCCGGAAAAGCGGTAGACTCTGCAGTAAGCGGCTGGCCGACCTTGATTTGCGGAGCAAAACGTTCAGGCACCCAGATGTCGATCAGCACTTTGGAGCGGTCATCAATTCGGGCAATGGATGTCTGTGCAGTGACATAGTTACCGGCGTTTACCGGGAGAATACCGACAATACCGGTAATTGGCGCGCGCACGGTACGGCGGCTCAACGCAAGCTGCGCATCATCAAGAGCGAGCTTGGCATTGGACAGGGCCAGATCGGCTTCAACTTCCTGCACGACGGTTGCGGTATTTGTGGAGCGCAGCCGTGCAATACGCTGACGGGTGGTTTCAGCATCTTTCAGTGCGATCTGCGCTTTATTGACTGCAATCGTTTCGGTCTCATTGTCGAGGATCGCAATCGGATCACCTGCCTTGATGGCATCGCCTGCCTTAACGAGCAGCTCATTCATATAGCCGCTCGAATAAGGTGTGACAGAAACCGTGCTGAGAGCGCGGGCTGAACCGATGGCCGTCAGACGATTGTTGATTGTCTCTTCGCCTGCTGGCTCAACCACGACCAGCGGAGCTGCACGACCGGAAGATCCACCCGATTGCGCACCATGCTTCTGCTGCCCAGAGGCTTCACCCGAAGCCGTCTGTGTCGAAGAGTCTTTGTTTTTATATATGTACCAGCCGCCACCGGCGGCAATAATGATAAGCAGGCACAGAACAATCTGCTTCCAAGACTTCATTCAACTCTCCGGCAAGGCATTGTCGCTTAGGCAACGCGCCTCTCATTCAAATCATTCATATTCAGGTTGGGCGCAGGATATGCAGCAAACAGTATCAAAATAATGATCGCCCCAATAGGTTGCATCGGAATTGCAACAATCGAAGCGTCACGGATTTTCCCATTTGCGAGTTTGCACAGACCGATTCGGCACGTCGAGTTAAATTTCGGTAATGCTTGCGGCCAACTTCTTTCAATCAATTTAGACAAAGGCCGTTGGAATTAACTTGCGCCTCCATATATAGAAGACGACATTTATATGTATCGCATTGTGTGAGCTTACTGAGATTGGGCACGGCCGCATTGCAGCCAGACAGCCTGTCAATTTGGATTTAACGTATGGCGGCTGTTGAAAAGACCATGGATACGGCTGGTGTCGTCGCGGATGCGGCCACACATTCACCAACTATGGCTTCACCACAGGATGACAAGACCTCACCGATCCATTTTACGCGTCTGCGCTGGCGTAACCGGCTTTCGAGCAAGCTTCTCATTCTCACCGCACTTGCCGTTCTCATTGCAGAAGTGCTGATCTTTGTTCCATCCATCGCGAATATGCGCGTACGCTGGATGAGTTCGCGCCTTGATACGGTGGATGCTGTCAGCGAAGTGCTGATTGCCAGCGGCAACATCAATATTCCGCGCGAAGTGCAGGATAAGGTGCTGCTTGCGACCGGCACCAAGGCAATTGCTTTGCGTGAAGCGGGCGCATCGCATCTTCTGGCAATGAGTGAAATGCCCGGCAATATCGATCAGGTGGTCGATCTCAATAATATAAGTGAAGCTGCAGCGATCTGGGACGCGTTTGGAACGCTCTTTAACGGTGGTAATCGCACTTTGCGCATTTATGGCTCAAACCCGCCATCCGCTAATCCAGGACGCATCATCGAAATCGTCACTTCCGATGCGCCGCTTCGCCATGCCATGCTGAGTTATGCAACCAATGTTGCAATCATCTCGCTTCTTATCTCGGTCATTGCCGCGAGCCTCATCTATCTCATCATCCATGAGATGCTGCTGCGTCCCGTCCGTCTGATGCATCGCAATATGATCGATTTTGCATCGGCGCCTGACAATCCGACGCGAATCCTTGTGCCCGAAAACCGCAAGGATGAGTTCGGCATTGCACAAAGGCAGATCGCGCATATTCAAAGTGATCTGCAGCGTACCCTGAAAGAGCAGAAACATCTGGCCGATCTCGGTCTTGCTGTTTCCAAGATCAATCATGACATGCGCAACATTCTGGCCTCCGCACAGCTCATGTCGGACCGTCTTGCTGATACCAGAGACCCGATGGTGCAGCGCTTTGCGCCGAAGCTCATTCACACGCTGAGCCGCGCCATCAACTATTCAGAGAGCGTGATGGCTTATGGCCGCTCGCAGGAAGCACCGCCTGCGCCGCGCCGCGTACAGCTTGCCACTGTCATTCTCGATGTGCAGGAAACACTTAATCTCAACAAGGAGAGCGGCATCGAGTTCGAAAACCTCATTCCGGGTGATTTCGAACTGAATGTCGATTCCGAGCAGCTCTTCCGTGTGCTTCATAATCTGTGCCGGAATTCGGTGCAGGCAATGGAGCGCGACCAGCGTAGCGATGTGTCCACCGTAAAGCGCCTCACCCTTTCTGCAGGCAGAATCGGAACCACGACAATCATCGGCGTGGAAGACACCGGCCCCGGCCTGCCGCAAAAGGCGCGCGACAATCTCTTTACCGCCTTCAAGGGCTCAACACGCAGCGACGGCACGGGTCTTGGCCTGGCAATCGCGCAGGAACTGGTTCGTGCGCATGGTGGCACGATCGAATTGCGCGAAGATCGTCCGATCGGTGCACATTTCGAGATTCGCCTTCCCGACCTTCCAAACTGGAATGACAGACGAAGCAGCCGATCTGAGAGCGAAGTCGCCTGATTTTTTACAGCGCAGCCAAAAAAATGTGCGTGAAATCAGAATGTTGCAGCATGTGATTCCTGCCCATGACTGCCTTCATACGAGTGCAGCGCGGGCTTATCCCGCTATGAGTTAGTTTTCCACGCTCTAATACACAGAGGAAAAGCCCGGAAATCCGGGCTTTGACAAGAAAACTTCACAGAACTTCATTTTTTTCTCAGAAGACGCTTGCATTTAGCAATCTGTCCGATTATCAACCGCCCATCGCCGCAGCAGACGCGGCACAGGCAAGCACCCGTAGCTCAGCTGGATAGAGCACCAGACTACGAATCTGGGGGTCAGAGGTTCGAATCCTTTCGGGTGCGCCATTCTTCTTCAAAGAAAATAAAATAGAAATTGTAACAGTTAGCCAACAGGCTTTCTGTTTAATTTCAATGATTTACGGCTTTGGTCCGCTTATCCCAAAACATCCCGACATTTGAGATGCCGCAGTTCTTTGCGCGAGAAAGTTCGTGTGTAACGCGCTCGAATGCGTTTGCAGCAATGCGCGAATGAACGCATCAGATCGCCAAGTTTTAGTTTGATTTTTGTGTGTGGGGAGACGCGTTTTTGTTCCCACTTTGGGAAGAAGACTGGTGCTGCGAGAGAGGATTGAACTCTCGACCTCTCCATTACCAATGGAGTGCTCTACCACTGAGCTACCGCAGCATTCTCTTGAACGCGGCGGACTTCTGACACATCATTACGCAAATCGCAAGCAACCAATCGCAATTATTTTCACATAATGTGGAAATCCCCTGTCAACCGCCACAGAAGGCGCTTTTCCCGCGCATTTTGCCGTAGTAAACACCCCTCATGAGCGAAGATAACACCCACGACGAGAAGAAAAATCAGGCGGACAGGCGCAAAAAGCGGCTTGCAGAGGAGCTTCGTGCGAATCTGATGCGTCGCAAAGCGCAAACCCGTTCGCGTCGTTCCGGCGATGCCGATGAACGCAACACCGGTATTACCGCTGGCAAAGACGACACCGATTAACGTGCGATTCAATTTTCCGGATTAGCATATCAGGCGGAACGAAAACGCAGCCGGCAAAGCCTTCCTTGAAGATAGGGAGCAGCTGCGGTAAAAGCGCAATTCAATCTTGCTGGCGTTGCCGCACGACTATGATTCGTGACCGACGTAATTCCGCCGTAAGAACAGTCATTTCATACAGCAGCACCGCGGGCCTCAGAGTCGCGGCACTTGCAAATATCGATTGCCGGGCAATAGCTTCGGCCCAAAAGGTGAAACAGCATGGATCGCATCAAAATCGTCGGCGGCAACAAGCTCAATGGCGTCATTCCTATCTCTGGCGCGAAAAATGCAGCGCTGCCTCTGATGATCGCCTCCCTCCTCACCGACGATACGCTGACGCTTGAGAACGTGCCGCACCTCGCCGATGTCGAGCAGCTGATCCGCATTCTTTCCAATCACGGCGTCGATTATTCGGTAAACGGCCGCCGTGAACATCAGAACGGCGCCTACTCGCGCACCATCCATTTCACAGCCCGCAATATTGTCGATACCGTTGCTCCTTATGAGCTGGTTTCCAAGATGCGCGCGAGCTTCTGGGTCATCGGGCCACTTCTGGCGCGTATGGGCGAAGCAACCGTTTCTCTGCCAGGCGGTTGCGCCATAGGCACGCGTCCGGTTGACCTCCTTCTTGAGTGCCTTCAGGCGCTCGGCGCTCAGATCGACATCGAAAACGGTTATGCCAAGGCGCGCGCGCCACAGGGCGGCCTTATCGGCGCACGCTATCGCTTCCCGAAGGTTTCGGTCGGCGCAACCCACGTCATGCTGATGGCAGCCGTGCTTGCCAAGGGCGAAACGATTATTGAAAATCCTGCGCGTGAGCCGGAAGTGGTTAATCTGGCCGACTGTCTCAACGCCATGGGTGCAAAAATCACCGGTGCAGGCACCGAAACGATCCATGTTCAGGGCGTGACCAGCCTTTCTGGCGCACGCGTTCGCGTCATTCCTGATCGTATCGAAACCGGCACCTATGCCATGGTTGTTGCGATGACTGGCGGCGATGTGCTGCTCGAAGGTGCAGAAGCAAGCCAGTTGACCGCAGCACTCGACACGCTGCGTCAGGCTGGTGCCGAAATCACCGAAACCAATAGCGGTCTGCGTGTTGTTCGTAATGGACACGGCATTCACCCGGTTGATGTGACCACCGATCCATTCCCTGGCTTCCCGACCGATCTTCAGGCTCAGTTCATGGGCCTGATGACAAAAGCAAAGGGCACCTCGCGCATTACTGAAACGATTTTCGAAAACCGTTTCATGCATGTTCAGGAACTGGCACGTCTTGGTGCGAAGATTTCGCTTTCCGGCCAGACTGCAACTGTTGAAGGCGTGGAACGCCTCAAGGGCGCACAGGTCATGGCTACCGATCTGCGTGCATCTGTTTCGCTTGTTATCGCGGGTCTTGCTGCCGAAGGCGAAACCGTCGTCAACCGCGTCTATCACCTTGATCGTGGCTTTGAGCGTCTGGAAGAGAAGCTCTCGCGTTGCGGTGCGAATGTTGAGCGTATCAGCGGTTAAAGCATTTCCAGCAAAAGTGCGAAGCGGTTTTGCATAAGGATAATGCGTAAAAACAAAAAAATTGAGCGGTTCCAACGATTCAATATTAACTGGAACCGCTCTGAAGAGCTGAAAGCCGGAATTGCCAAAAGCATTCCGGCTTTTCTTTCATTCCGGGCTTATTAATCAACAGGCTGAAAAGCCTGTCGATTTTTTTGTGCTGGCATGTAAAGTGGCACTTACAACATCTGAAAATAGCAGGGAACAACGTAAGATATGGAAATGTTGAAGCTTGTGGCGCTGGATGAAGAAGATTTGCAGGTCCTGTCCGCCCATCTTCAGGATGCGGTTCTGAAAGTATCAGACCTGCAATATCTGGCCACGGACAAACGCTTCCTTCTCACTGCCAATCGCTTTGCGTGGGAAGAGTCGAAGCCCAAACTGTTCCGCAAACCGCAATATCAGCGTCGCCGCACCACTTTGCATTTCAATCGCGTAACCGCAGTCAAAGGCAGCGGCATCGACCGGCAGAAGACGGAAGAAGTTCTTTCGCTGCTCGCCATTCGCTTTGTTCCCGGCGAAGCACCTGCCGGAACATTGGAACTGACTTTCTCGGCAAATGCGGCTATCCGTCTGGATGTAGAATGCATTGAAGCGCAGCTAACGGATCTGGGGCCTGCATGGGAAACAAATTCCCTGCCGCGACATGACGCCTGATTGCTGCTCAAAACCGCTTCACATACCTGACGGGCACCGCCCAGACTGAAAATTAAAGGAATACCAGCGTGGTTACGACGCTCAGACAAGCCGATGCCGATTTTGAAAAGAACTTTGCAGCTCTCCTTGCGGGCAAGCGCGAAGTTTCTGAAGATGTGGATCGTGCTGCCCGCGAAATCGTCGATCGTGTGCGCCGTGAAGGCGATTCCGCACTCATTGAATACTCCCAGCGTTTCGACCGTATTGATCTGAACAAGACCGGCATCCGTGTGACGGAAGCTGAAATTGATGCGGCTTTCGATGAAGCGCCAGCTTCGACCATTGAAGCGCTGAAGCTCGCTCATGAGCGCATTGAAAAACATCATGCGCGGCAGTTGCCGAAAGATGACCGCTACACCGATGCGCTCGGCGTTGAACTCGGTTCACGCTGGACGGCGATTGAAGCTGTCGGCCTTTATGTGCCGGGCGGCACGGCAAGCTACCCAAGCTCAGTGCTGATGAATGCTGTGCCTGCGAAGGTTGCCGGTTGCGAGCGCATCGTGATGGTTGTCCCCTCGCCCGATGGTAAGCTGAATCCGCTGGTTCTGGTTGCTGCGCGTCTTGCCGGTGTTTCAGAAATCTATCGTGTTGGCGGCGCGCAGGCTGTCGCAGCTCTGGCCTATGGTACGGAAACGATTGCGCCGGTTGCGAAAATCGTTGGCCCGGGCAATGCATATGTTGCAGCCGCCAAGCGCATTGTTTTCGGTACGGTCGGCATCGACATGATCGCCGGACCTTCGGAAGTGCTGGTGATTGCCGACAAGGACAACAATCCAGACTGGCTGGCCGCAGACATTCTTGCGCAGGCTGAGCATGACACGGCCGCGCAATCGATCCTGATGACCAATGACGAGCCTTTCGCAAAGGCCGTCGAAGAAGCTGTCGAACGCCAGCTCAAAACTTTGCCGCGCGCTGAAACAGCGGCCGCAAGCTGGCGCGATTTTGGCGCGGTCATTCTGGTTGATGATTTTGAAGCGGCCATTCCACTGGCCAACCGCATTGCTGCCGAGCATCTGGAAATCGCGACCGCCGATCCGGAAGCGCTTTTGCCAAAAATCCGCAATGCTGGCTCGGTGTTTATCGGAGCCTATACGCCGGAAGTGATCGGCGATTATGTCGGCGGCTGCAACCACGTTCTGCCAACAGCACGTTCAGCGCGATTCTCGTCCGGCCTCTCGGTTCTGGATTACATGAAGCGCACGTCGCTTCTGAAGCTCGGCCCCGACCAGCTGCGTGCGCTTGGGCCAGCAGCCATTGAAATCGCCCGCGCAGAAGGCCTTGATGCCCACGCGCAATCCGTCGCCATCCGGCTCAATCTATGAGGGATCATGACCGCCGGCGTTCCTAATGCCCGATTGATCGACATCGAGCTGGATGAATCCATCGGCCGCTCGACGCCTGATGTCGAGCATGAACGCGCAGTCGCGATTTTTGATCTGATTGAAGAAAACGCTTTCCACCCGGTCGGAGACGATATGGGTGGCCCATACAAACTGAAACTCTCCTTGATGGAATCGCGCCTGATTTTTTCCATCATGCGGGAAAGTGGCGATGTGGTTGCGACTCACATTCTATCGCTGACGCCACTTCGCCGAGTGGTGCGTGATTATTTCATGGTTTGCGAAAGCTATTATGAAGCGATCCGTTCAGCGACTCCCAGCAAGATCGAAGCCATCGATATGGGACGGCGTGGCTTGCACAATGAAGGGTCACAAGTTCTGCAAACACGACTGAACGGCAAGATTGAAGTCGATTTTACAACCGCTCGGCGGCTTTTCACGCTCGTCTGCGTGTTGCACTGGCGGGGCTGATCCTTAATGCGTGTTGAGGACGTGATCGCCACACCGGAAGAAACAGAGGTCCAGAAACGGCCAACTTCCGTACTTTTCGTTTGCGGCAAGAACGCGATCCGCTCACCAATTGCCGAGCTTCTTGCAAGAAAGCTGTTGCCACCCAATATGTATATAGCCTCTGCGGGCGTGCAACGCGGCGAGCGCGACCCCTTTGTCGATGCGGTTCTGAATGAAGAAGGGCTGTCGCTCGACAATCGGCAACCGCGCGGACTGGAAGAGCTGGCGGACGGCTATTTCGACCTTATCATTACATTGACCCCGCTTGCGCATCATACCGTGCTTGAACGAATGCGCGGTTTTTCGGTCGATGTGGAATATTGGCCGACACCGGACCCGACCCTTGTTACCGGCAGTCGCGAGCAGATCATGAACGCTTATCGTGATGTGCGAGACCGCTTAAAGCGCCAAATCACGGCTAGATTGGCCCCGAATTAACATCACCCAATTCGGTTGTTCACAAATGCCGCCTAATCATATAGGTTCCGGCCAAATTTAAAGCTGCGGCCCGGTTTCGGGCCATTTTATCAAAGAAAGAAACAGGTATCGTATGCCGAAAGAAGAAGTCCTAGAATTTCCAGGCGTTGTTACGGAACTGCTGCCAAATGCAATGTTCCGCGTGAAGCTCGAAAACGACCATGAAATCATCGCCCACACTGCTGGTCGTATGCGCAAGAACCGCATCCGTGTTCTCGCTGGCGATAAGGTTCTGGTCGAAATGACCCCTTACGACCTGACCAAGGGCCGTATTACCTACCGCTTCAAGTAAGCCTCAACTCGCTTCTCAGGAAAACTGGTGTCTATGATCGCGCAACATAAGCTGGTTCTTGCCTCCGGCTCTCCCCGCAGGATCGAGCTTCTGGGGCAAGCTGGCATTGAGCCGGATCATATTCAGCCGGCTGATATCGACGAAACGCCTGAGCGCGCGGAACATCCGCGTTCGCTGGCGCGTCGTCTTGCGCGTGAGAAGGCAAAGGCCGCCCAGGAACAACTCAAGAGCGACGAGAATTATTCCGGTGCTTTTGTTCTGGCGGCTGACACGGTTGTTGCCGTGGGACGACGGGTTCTGCCCAAGGCAGAAATCACCGACGAAGCGCGGGAATGCCTGCGTCTTCTGTCGGGGCGTACGCATAAGGTTTTCACCGGCGTTTGCCTTGTTCTGCCCAATGGCAATCTGCGCCAGACGCTCGTTGAAACGCGTTTGCGTTTCGAGCGCCTGTCACGCAAGCAGATTGACGCCTATCTCGCTTCCGGTGAGTGGCGCGGCAAGGCTGGTGGCTATGCCATCCAAGGGCTTGCGGGCAGTTTCGTGGTCAAGCTGGTTGGCTCCTATACCAATGTGGTGGGCCTGCCATTGCAGGAAACTGTAAGCCTGCTGGCCGATGGTGACTATCCGGTCTATGCTAATTGGGAAAGCGGCAAGGTCTGAAAATCCCATGAGTGACAAGAAAGACATATCCACCGCACCGGATGCACGGGTAACGCCATTGCGTCCTACTCGTCCCTGCCCTGAATGCGGAAAGCCGTCGGTGCGCGATACTTATCCGTTCTGTTCACCGCGTTGCAAAAGCATCGACCTCAATCGTTGGCTTTCGGGAAGCTATGTCATCCCGGGAAAAACCATCGAAGAAGAGGAAGAGAACGACAACTGAGCCTTATTGGCTCAGATTTCCACAGTGAAATCGGTGCTTTAGCAAGTTTATAAGAAATCTTATAAAAAGTGCGATAGGGTGCTGGACAGCGCGAAATTTAATGCTATAACGCACCCACTTCCGGCGGACACCAACACCGCCACACGGTGAGAAATCACCTGCAGGATGCCCGGATAGCTCAGTTGGTAGAGCAGCGGATTGAAAATCCGCGTGTCGGCGGTTCAAATCCGTCTCCGGGCACCACTCTTCTCCAGATGATGTTCCCAAGCATATTTTTTGCTCTTATAGCCTTGGCATTTGATGTCTCGCGTTCAGAGGACTTATGAAATTCTCCCCAGCCGATCAGAACGCGCTTTTCAATATTATGCGCTGGCGGCGGGACGTAAGGCATTTCCTGACAGATCCCATACCAGAAGAACTGCTCACAAGGCTGCGCGAGGCGATGCATTATGCGCCATCTGTCGGCAACTCGCGGCCATGGCGAATCTTCCAGGTTGAAAGCACTGAGAAGCGTGAAGCCGTCTATAGTCTGTTTGAGGCATCAAACCGGCGGGCCGCACGCATCTATGATGAAGCTCGTGCCAACAAATATCAGCAACTCAAACTCGAAGCCATTCGCACCGCCCCTGTGCAACTGGCCGTTTTCACCGAGAACGACCCTGTAGAGGGCCATGGGCTTGGTCGGCAGACCATGGCATCAACGCTTGAACAAAGCACGGCGATGGCTGTGCAGAACCTCAATCTCGCTGCCCGCTCTCTCGGTCTTGGCGTGGGAATGGTTTCGATTCTTGAACCGGACGCCATGAAGAGACTGTTTCAGGTACCGGAACACTGGTGCTTCAGCTTCTATCTCTGTATCGGCTGGCCATGTTTCGAGAGCGATACGCCACTTCTGCATGAAAACGGCTGGCAACAAAATACGACCCTTCGTTGGGATAAAATCTAGAGCGCAACCAGTCGTTGGTTGGGAGTATCCACATGGCGCTTTTGGGCGTATTTGATAGTTGATTGATACATTCCAATTTGCTTAATGATGCCCCATGCTTCTACACGACAAACATCGGCTCGCTGTTCTCACTTCCTACAACACGATCGAGATGGGGCAAGATCGCACATTGGATGCGCTCTGCAATCTCGTCCTGTCGACGTTTGGTGTGCCGATGGCAGCGGTCTCTCTGGTTGATGAACGCGTAACGCATCATATTGGCATGGCTGGCTGCACTTTTGGCGATGTGCCCAATGAGAACACCTTCTGCTCGCGAACCATCGAAAGCCAAGTGCCCTTTCTGGTGGAAGACGCGACATCCGATGATCGCTTTGCCGCCAATCCCTTCGTGAAAGATGCGCCGGGTATCCGCTTTTATCTTGGCGCACCTCTGATTGCTCCAGACGGCTCGACGCTGGGTGCGATCTGTGCGCTCGATACAAAATCGCGGCCCTGTACCTCTGAAGAAATACTGAAACTCACCAATCTTGCGAGCACCGCCGTCGAAATCCTGAGTATGCGCCGCATCATGCGTGATGCCCGCAAGCTGGCGCTTGTCGACGGTCTGACCGGCATTGCCAATCGCACAGGCATCGAGCTGGAAATCGAGAAGGCCAATTTAGCGCTCCGTAATCATGGGCTGACATTCTCGCTGCTCTATTTCGATGTTGATCGTTTCAAACAGGTCAATGACGAGCGCGGTCACTCTGCAGGCGACGAATTGCTGCGGCTGATCGGAGAAGTACTTGCCGGGCGCAACCGACCGGATGAGGTCAGCGCGCGTCCTGGCGGCGATGAGTTCATTGTGCTGCGATTGGGCGGCACCAAGGCAAGCGACCTTGCAGAAGCACAGCAAATCAAGGCTTTGCTTGATGATGCCGTTGCGCGTGAAGGCTTCAATGTCAGTTTCTCGATGGGCCTTGTGAGCTTCACTGTTGCGCCTGCCGATGTGACCGCAGCGCTATATGCGGCAGATGCTCTGCTCTATGACGCCAAGCGCCGCGGCAAGAATCTGATCTCCGCAGGCGAACAGAAATAAGCTTTTCCAACGCGCCGATCAGCTTCACTTTTCAGTGAGATTGCGGCGTGCCGCCTTGCTGCGATTGATCTGCAGCGCTTCTTCTGCGACCACTGCACCCTGCAGATAATTGGGAATGTTATCTTTCGGGTTTCAGCGCATTGCGCTTATCATCACATGACTTATTCAACATCTTAGCGAGGATTTTCCATGCTCTGGACCTTGTTCGGCATTCTTTCGGGTGCCTGTATCGCCATTCAGGCTCCCATCAACGCCGCGCTGGCTCGAGGGCTTGGATCGCCAGTCACCGCCGCTGCAATATCGTTTCTGTCGGGAGCAGTCATTCTTGGTATGATCGCAGCCGTAACGGCGCGTGTGACAGGTGCAATTCCAGCGTTCAATGTGCCAGCGGGCTGGTTGTTTGTGGCTGGCGGTGCGCTCGGCTGCATCTATGTCACGACATCGGTTTTGCTGACACCACGCATCGGGGCTGCCGCCGTGATGGGCCTTGCGGTCGCTGGACAATTGATGGCCGGACTGGCCGCAGACCGCATTGGTTTCATGGGCGTTGCTGTGCGCGAGATCACTGCGGGACGCATCGCAGGCGCGGTCCTGCTTCTCTCCGGCGCGCTGATGATCCGCTTTCTCTGAGGCATTTCCAGAAAAAGTGTAAAACGAATTTGCTTCGGATGAAGCATCAAACAAAAGCCGCGCTGGAAGTGCTTCCAGCGCGGCTTTTTTATCAACCTTTGAAGGTGTATTCCGCAATCGACTGTGGCTTCATTTCAATCGAGAAGCCCGGCAGCGTCGGTGGCATATAGGCCGCATCCTTGATGATGCATGGCTCGATGAAATGCTCGTGCAGATGGTCAACATATTCGATCACACGACCATCCATGGTGCCGGAAACGGCAACATAATCGATCATCGAAAGATGCTGCACATATTCACAAAGGCCAACGCCGCCTGCATGTGGCCAGACCGCTTTGTTGTATTTCGCAGCAATCAGCAGCACAGCCAGTACTTCATTCAGGCCACCCATGCGGCAGCTGTCGATCTGAACGATGTCGATTGCGCCTTCTGCGATGAACTGTTTGAACATGATGCGGTTCTGGCACATTTCGCCGGTCGCAACCTTCACATCGCCAATGGCTTCGCGAATTTTGCGATGACCTGCAACATCATCCGGGCTGGTCGGTTCTTCAATGAAGAACGGCTTCGAGAAAGCAAGCTTGTTGACCCACTCGATCGCCTGATCAACTTCCCACACCTGATTGGCGTCGATCATCAGATAACGATCTGGACCGATCACTTCACGCGCGATGGTGAGACGACGAATATCGTCTTCAAGATCACGGCCAACCTTCATCTTGATGTGGTTGAAACCTTCATCAATCGCTTCCTGACAAAGACGACGCAGCTTGTCGTCGCCATAGCCGAGCCAGCCAGCCGAGGTCGTGTAGCAAGGATAGCCGGTGGCTTCCAGCGAAGCTATACGCTCAGCCTTGCCGCTTTCCGCCTTACGCAGAATTTCGACAGCTTCCTCGCGCGTCAGCGCATCGGTGAGATAGCGATAATCGACGATGTCGGCAATTTCATCCGGCGACATATCGGCCACGAGCCGCCATACCGGCTTGCCCGCCTGCTTTGCAGCGAGGTCCCAAAAGGCATTGACGACAGCACCGGTGGCGAGATGCATCGCGCCCTTGTCCGGGCCGATCCAGCGCAGTTGGCTGTCGCCGGTCAGGTAACGCCAGAACTTGCCGGGGGCTGCGAGGAACTCATCCATCGAGGAGCCGACAACCAGATGGCGCATGGCAAGAATGGCCTGACAGCAGATATCGTTGCCGCGACCGATGGTGAAAGTGAGGCCATGGCCCTTCAGCGCTTCGTCATCCGTATCGAGGATGACATAAGCTGCCGAATAGTCCGGGTCCGGATTCATCGCGTCAGAACCGTCCAGACTTTGCGATGTCGGGAAGCGCAGATCAAAGACGCGCAGATCAGTAATTTTCGTCATGGTTCATTTCGCCTTAAATATCAGCGCGCACGTTCTGCTTCTGCGAGCCGAGACCTTCGATGCCGAGTTCGACAACATCGCCAGCCTTGAGATAGCGCGGTGGTTTCATGCCCATGCCAACGCCCGGAGGCGTGCCGGTGGAAATGATATCGCCCGGCTGCAGTGACATGAACTGCGAGAGGTAAGAAACCAGATGGCGCACGCCATAGACCATGGTCTTGGTCGATCCGTCCTGCATGGTTTCACCATTAACTGTGAGCCACATTTTGAGGTTCTGCGGATCAGCAACTTCGTCCTTTGTCACCAGCCATGGGCCGGTCGGGCCGAATGTGTCGCAAGACTTACCTTTGGTCCACTGACCGGCACGTTCGATCTGGAAAGCGCGTTCCGAGACGTCATGCAGCGTGCAGTAGCCAGCAACATAATCAAGCGCATCCTCTTCCGAGACATATTTCGCGGTCTTGCCGATAACGATGCCGAGCTCGACTTCCCAGTCGGTCTTTTCCGAACCGCGCGGGATCAGCAGATCATCATTCGGGCCGACGATGGCCGAGGTTGCCTTCATGAAGATAACTGGCTCTGGCGGCACAGCCATGCCGGATTCTGCTGCGTGATCGGCATAGTTGAGACCGATGCAGATAAACTTGCCGGTGCCTGCAACGCATGGGCCAAGGCGCGGGTTGCCTTCGACCTTTGGCAGCGCATTGACGTCCAGCGAACCGAGCTTGGCGAGTGCTTCAGGGCTGAGAACGGCACCCGACAGATCGCTGACATGGGCAGAGAGATCACGGATATTGCCGTCGGCATCGAGAAGGCCCGGCTTTTCCTGACCGGTTTCGCCATAGCGAAGAAATTTCATGAGTTTACTCCTTGTGGGGATGCTGAATTGGTAACGATGGGGCGAATAAGGGTGGTTGAGATTCTGGTTATGGCGTGCCGAAAATGGTGTTTTTCGAGAGCCGGAGCGGAGTCTACTTTAAGGTACATGAGCCTAGGCAAGCGCAGAAAAGTGCCATTTGCAGGCCGCCAGAGCCTGAATATCGACAGCCCTAGATCGTCCAACCACCGTCGATATTATAGGCCTGACCGGTCGTGTAAGTTGCACCTGCGAGATAGACTGCGAGGTCGGCAATTTCTTCCGGCTGACCGATACGGCCAATAGGCTGACGCGCGATGAAAGCTGCACGCTGCTCTTCATAATCGCCCTGTGCGCGCAGACGGTCCTGCAGCGACGGGCTTTCAACCGTTCCGGGGCAGATGGCGTTGCAGCGGATGCCCTTGGCAACATAGTCGGCAGCAACAGCCTTGGTCAGACCGATGACAGCCGCCTTAGTGACACCATAGGCAAAACGGTTCGGCACGCCTTTAACGCTCGAAGCAACGGATGCCATGTTGACGATGGCACCGTCCTTGCGCTCCAACATGCCCGGCAGCACGGCCTGAATGGTGCGGATCATCGCCTTGACGTTGAGATTGACGGCGAAGTCGAGGTCTTCGTCCTTCATTTCCAAAATTGAACCGCCATGGACAACGCCCGCGCAGTTGAACAGGACATCGACCTGACCGATCTCGGCAACGAGCGCCTTCACGGCTGCATCATCAAGCACGTTGAGTTTGCGGGTGATGATACCCGAAACACCGTCGAGTTCCTTCAGCGCTGCTTCGTTGATATCGGTCGCATAGACCTTGGCGCCTGCTTCCGCAAAAGCCAGTGCACTTGCACGGCCAATACCCTGAGCGGCAGCTGTCACCAGTGCGGTTTTTCCATCAAATCGTATCGTCATAGTCATGCCTTCCGTTCAACAAGCAGGATGTGATCGCAAGCAAGCACCACTTCGTCCCGCTGATTAAGCACTTCGCACCGCTCGGTAACGCGGCCCAGATTTGTCCGTTTCGGGTCGTCTTCCTTTGCGCTGATCGTCACGCGCGTACGGATCGTATCGCCGATATGCACCGGACGCACGAACCGAAGGCGGTCATAGCCATAGGAAAACGCAACAGGGTTAATCAACGTCGCGGTCAGGCCAACGCCGATTGCAAAGATCATCGTGCCATGCGCGATACGCTGACCGCCTAGCAAGGTTTTTGCAAATTCCGCATCCATATGGTGCGGAAAGAAATCGCCCGTATGACCAGCGTGAACCACGAAATCGGTTTCGGTGATCGTACGGCCATAGGTTGTGCGCTGATGGCTCAGTTCATAATCTTCAAAATAGATCGTCTGTTCAGACATGATCAAAACTCCGGTTTTGCAGCGAGCGGCGTGGCGGGCGCAGAGCTTGACTGATAGGCAGCTTCGACCAGTGCCATGGTGTGCCATGCATCTTCAACCGAGCCGATCAGTTCTGCATCTTCGTGGCAAGCAAAACGCTGCAACTGCGCCATACGATTGAGGAACGCATCCGGGAACCATGCGCCTTCAAGCGGTACGGATACCCAGTCGTCCCCGCCCTTTGGCTTGATCCAGAGCTCATCCGGTTCGCCGCGTGGATAGTCGAGATTGACACCGAGCTTCACATAGACGGCACCCTCAGTTCCGCAAATGCGGAACTCGCAGGCCTGAAACTTGCGGCCGAAATCATGATCGTGATTGATCGACAGCGCACAGCGCACGCGGTTGCCATAATCGAGGATCGCAGCCGTGCGGGTTTGTGCAACTTCGTGGTTTGGATGACCGATGGTCTTGGCGTGAACGCCTTGCGGATTGCCGAGCAGACCGCGCACGAAATCCAGATAATGGATCGAGTGCATGGCGATCTCAATACGTGGCAGACCTTTCAGGAACGGCCACAGACCCCAAGGGGTCGCAAGCGCCAGCCATGCGTCGAAATCCACCACTTCGCCAAGCAAGCCCTGATCCACAGCATCGTAAAGTGCCAACATCATCGGCGCGAAACGCAGCTGGAAATTCACCGCAGCTTTGAGATTACGAGCACGGCAGACTTTCAGAATTTCCGTAGCAGCTGCAAGATCGCTGCCCATAGGTTTCTGGATGAGACACGCAGAACCTTCCGGCAATTGCTTGAGGATCGAAGCATGGGCTGACGGCGGTGTTGCCAGATCGAAGATCGCGCCCTCAACAGCCAACGCCTCTTCAATGCTGGCAAAAGTCTTCACATTCCATTTGTCGGCGAGTTCTTTGGCCTTATCAAAATTAGGATCGAAAATGCCCGCAACCGGAAAACCGCCCTTTTGATAAGCGGGCAGATGCGCGTCGCCGACAATGCTGCCCGCACCGAAAATCACGATTGGTTTCGGTGTGGTCGGCTTCGCCCACCACTGGCGCAGGGCTTTCGGATCAAAAGCTTCAGTCATGATGGAAAACCTCCTCCATCATCGCCCACCACTCACCCTCTTTTCGGGTTTCAAGCGGCTTCTGGCATGGCATGCAGACTGACCACCATTCCTGATTTTTCGGATTATCGGCCATCTTCTTCATGTCGGCTTCAAAGTCGGTGCCAACATAGTCCCATGTGCCAAACAGCAGGTTTTCCGGCTCTTTGAGAAAAATCGTGTAATTGGTGATGTTGCACTCGGAAATGAGCGCCAGAATTTCCGGCCACACGCTCGCGTGCAGCTTCTTGTATTCCGCGCTCTTCTCAGGCTTCAGCCCGATCACCATGCCCATTCGCTGCGCCATTACGACCTCACGATCTCGCGCGTGAATTCAGAAACCGACCGCGCACGCACGGCATCCCAATCCCACGAAATGCCAATGCCAGCTTCCGATGGTGCAATGGCATGACCATCACGAATTTCCATGCCCTTGGTGGTCAGATCATCAAGCTGCGGAATATATTCGACATAACGGCCATTCTGCACGGCACAGGTGAGGCTGACATGCAGTTCCATCAGGAAGTGCGGGCAAACCGGAATATCGAAAGCTTCTGCGGCATGTGCCACTTTCAGCCATGGCGTGATGCCCCCGATGCGCGCCACATCGACCTGCACGATAGAGCACGCGCCCTTCTGCATATATTCACGGAAATGGCGGATCGAATAGATCGATTCACCTACCGCAATCGGAGTCGGGGTGGAACGGGTCAGGCGGATATGGCTGTCCAGATCATCCGCCGGAAGCGGCTCTTCGATCCATGCCAGATCAAGCTCTTTCAGGCGCTCGGCACGGCGGATCGCTTCGTCCACCGTAAAGCCCTGATTGCAGTCGGTCATGATTTCAAAGCCATCGCCCACGGCAGCACGAACGGCAGAAAGACGCGCATAATCTTCCGAACCATGCGGCTTGCCGATCTTCACCTTGGAGCCGGAGAACCCCTTGGCTTTGGCGGCTAGAGCATCCTCGACCAGCGCTTCTTTCTCGATATGCAGCCAGCCGCCTTCGGTCGTATAAAGCGGGCAGCGATCCTTGGCACCGCCTGCAAGTTTCCATAGCGGCAGGTTCTGTTTCTTCGCACGCAAATCCCAAAGAGCTGTATCGATTGCAGCAAGCGCCAAAGCGGTAATCGCGCCGATGGTTGTGGCGTGGGTCGCAAATTCGAGCTTACGCCATATCGCTTCGATGCAATCCGCATCTTCATTGATAATGAGCGGCACCAGATGATCGTTCAACAGGCGCATGACGGACGAGCCGCCGGTGCCGATGGTGTAGCTATAGCCCGTACCCACCGCCCCATCACTGTCGGTAATGGTGACAATTGGCGTTTCCTGACTGACGAAGCTTTGGATCGCATCTGTGCGCTTGACCTTCGGCGGAAGGTCGACCATGCGCAGTTCAACTTTTTCAATGCGTGCCATATCTATACCGCCAAGCTCTTGCCGCTTGCCGCATCTAACAGATGCGCCTGCGACAGATCAAAATGCATGGAGATTGCTTCACCGGAATTGAGAGGGCGCGGGTTGAGCATACGCGCTACCCATTCCTTGCCGGCGAACTCGACAAAAACCAGCGTTTCATTGCCAAGCGGCTCGGTGATCGAAACGCGCAGATGCTGTTCATGTGATGTACCGGCATCACCTGACGACAGGCCGTGGCCCGTCGGGAAAAGATCATCCGGACGCAAACCGAACGTTACCTTGGCACCGTCCGTAACCTTGGCCTTGAACTGTGCTGGCACTGGCAGACGGTCGCCACTGGCAAAAACCAGTTCCGAACCCTGCACGGTGGCCTCCGCCATATTCATCGGCGGCGAGCCGATAAAGCCCGCAACAAACTGCGTGGCCGGACGCTTAAACACTTCATCCGGCGTTCCGACCTGTTCAATATGACCATCGCGCATGATGACGATGCGGTCGGCCAGCGTCATGGCCTCAACCTGATCATGCGTCACATAAACGACTGTAGACTGCACTTTGGCATGAAGCTTCTTGATCTCCGTACGCATCTGAGTACGCAGCTTCGCATCGAGGTTGGAAAGTGGTTCGTCGAACAGAAACACTTCCGGATTGCGCACGATGGCGCGGCCCATAGCAACGCGCTGGCGCTGACCGCCCGAAAGCTGTGCCGGACGGCGCTCCATCAAGGCTTCGAGGCCAAGAATGGCTGATGCTTCATTGACGCGGCGATCAATTTCCGCCTGTGGCTGCTTGGCTATTTTGAGCGAGAAGCCCATGTTTTCGCGCACCGACATATGCGGATAAAGCGCATAGGACTGGAACACCATGGAGATATTGCGATCACGCGGCGGAAGATCGTTGACCACCTTGCCGCCGATTTCCAGCGCGCCGTCGGAAATGCTTTCAAGACCTGCGATCATGCGCAGCGTCGTGGACTTGCCGCAGCCGGACGGGCCAACAAGCGCCACAAATTCCTTGTCGGCGATTTCGAGATTGATGCCATGCACCACTTCGATTGTGCCATAGCGCTTGACGAGATTTTTAATGGAAAGCTGAGCCATTGTAATATCAACCTTTAACCGCGCCGAACGTCAGACCAGCAACAAGATGCTTCTGAACGATGAATGTGAGGGTCAGCGCCGGAATAATCATCACGACCGCCAGCGCGCACATGCCACGCCAGTCGATGGTGAATTCAGCGGTGTAATCGAGAAGACCGACAGGAAGGGTCTTGGAATTGACCGAGCGGGTGAGCTGGGAAGCCAGCGCATATTCGTTCCATGAAGTGAGGAAGGCGAAGATGCCAGCAGTCGCAATACCGGGACCAGCCAGCGGAAATTCCACCTGCCAGAAAGCCTGCCAGCGCGTGCAGCCGTCAATCTGGGCTGCTTCCGCCAGATCCTTCGGCACCTGACGGAAGAAGCCGTCGATCAGCCAGATCGTGAATGGCACATTGAGCGCCACATAAGTGACGATCAGACCGAAATGCGTGTCGATAATGCCAATGCGTGAATAGAGCATGAAGAGCGGCAGCGACAAGGCGATGCCCGGCACCGAGCGCGTTAGCATAAGACCGAGGAATGTCGTTGACTTGCCCCAGAAGCGGAAGCGCGCAAAGGCATAGCCACCTGAAACGCCAACGATCAGAGCGATTATGGTGGATGTGACCGAGATAATCAGCGAGTTGCGGAAATAATCCCAGACCGGAATGCCGCCGCCGCCTGCACCAGAGAACATCGCATAATAGGCATCAAGCGTAATTTCCTGCGGAATCCAGACCGGCGGCTTTGCCATGATTTCGACCGGCGGACGCAGCGAGGACAGCACAATCCATAGACCAGGCAGGCAGATGATCGTCATCGCGAGAAACAGGCCGACCAGGTACGCGACTTTCTTGACGCGACGCAGCAGACGATGCTGATCATTAGAGAGGGTTTTGGAAGCCATGATTACCACTCCGCTCCGATTTGCGCGCGTGCGGCTGCAAGCTTGCGGAAGAACATTACGGTGAAGAGGATCGAGAGCAGGATCGCGACATAGGCCATGGCATTGGCCAAGCCCATCTGCGCGTCCGAATAGGCGGTGCGCCCGACCAGTGTCCAGATCAGCTCGGTTCGCCGTGCCGGGCCACCATCGGTCATGATCTTCACGATGTCATAGGCACGCGCCACATCGAGCGAACGAATGGTCATTGCGATGAAAGCAAATGGCATCAGATAAGGCCAGATGACATAGCGGAACGTCTGCCATGGCGTGCAGCCGTCAACGCGCGCGGCTTCAACCGGATCCTGCGGCATGGACAGCAGACCACCCAGAATGAGGATTGCAAACACCGAGGTCGACATCCAGACTTCTGCCATCAGAATGGCAAACAGCGCCAGATTGCCGTCGATCAGCCATGGAATGGCGGTGTCGGTGATACCCAGCGATTGCAGCGCATTGTTCACAAGACCGATATTGTCGTTGAACATGAATTTGAACTGGAAGCCAACCAAAACCGGCGAAAACATCATCGGGAACATCATCAGCGTGCGCAAAACGCGCTGCCCGTGGGTGGCCTTATTGATGAGCAGCGCCAGACCAAGTCCGAGCAGCATTTCCAGATTGAGCGCGATGGTGAGAAAGATCACCGTACGAATGAATGCAGCCCAGAACACCCAATCACCCATGATGCGCTGATAATTGCGCAGACCGATGAAATTGAACAGGCTGTCAGGGCGCGTCAGCCGGAATGGCGTGAAGCTTGAATAAAGCGAAAGCGCGAGGGGAAACAGGACCACCGCTGCTAGGATGATGAAGGCCGGAAGCAAAAGCAAAACCGGCGGGGAAATTCGTTTAAACATTGTTCTTCCGAAGCGATTAAGCCAGCATCAAAGCGCGCGCATCTTGTCCCAAAACCGCTACACACTTTTTGGGATGCGCCTGGAATGGCCCGCCCCTGTTCAGAGCGGGCCATGAAGTCACAGGTTTAAATCACAATGCAAAATTAGAGTTCGCCAGCATCCTCAAGGATCTGCGTTGCCTTCTTGGCTGCATCATCAAGCGCCTGCTGCGAGGTCTTGTCACCAAGGATCGCTGCCTGAAGTTCAGGATAGACAGCGTTGGAAATTTCGATCCATGACGGGGTCTGCGGAACCGGGAAAGCGGTCTTTGCCGTTTCCTGGAATACCGACAGAACTTCCTTCTTATACGGATCGGAAGCAGCCTGTTCGATGACATAATCCCAGACAGCGCTACGGGTTGGCAAAGTGCCTGCAGCCGATTCCTGCTTCTGCGAATCCTCGTTGGTCAGGAACCAGACGAGCGAAGCAGCAGCTTCCTTGGTGCCGCAGGATTCAGTGACCGAGAAGCCGTGATGACCCGACCAGCCGGTGCGCTTGCCGGAAGAACCTGCCGGCGGAGGAACGATGCCGACATTGCCTGCGACCTTCGACGACTTTGGATCGTTGAAATAGGTCGCCCAGCCTGGCCAATCCAGATTGAGTGCAATGGTGCCGGATGCAAAGCCAGCGCCCAGCTCATCCCAGAGATAGTTGGTGGTGCCTGCAGGAACGGCCTTGGCCTTGTAAAGATTGACGAACCAGTCGAGCGCACGGACACCGGCTTCAGAATTGAAAGCTGGCTTGCCGTCCTTGAGATATTCGCCGCCTTCAGCGACCAGCATTTCATAGAAGCGGCCGTTGATGGCTTCTTCCTTGCCCGCAAACTGCGTGCCGTAGAAATTCGGCGGATCGGCAAAGAACACAGCCTGATCGGAAACTTCTTTCCATGTCTTAGGCGGTGCCAGATCGTAGCCGTATTTTTCCTTGAACGCGGTCTTCTTGGCGTCGTCTTCGTAAAGGCTCTTCTGATAGTAGAGCGCTGAAACGTCGAACTGCGCGCGTGGCAGCATGATCAGCTTGTCGTTAAGCGTCGAAGCCTTGATCACCGATGGCACGAAGCCTTCGATTTCTTCTTTTGGAAGCAAACCATTCAGATCGGCATAGAGATCAGGATATTGCGGCGCAAAAGACGAGTGGTTGGAGCCGACACACCAGTTGATCGAACCCGAAGCGATGTCCGACTTAATTTCCTTGTCCAGCTCGAAGTGGTTCTTCTTGGACAGGATGTTGACCTTGGCACCGGTCGCCTTTTCCCATTCAGCAATGCGCGAATACAGCGCTTCATACTGCTGACCGCCAATGAGCTTGGCATTGATGGTGACGCCCTCAAATTTACCCGGAAGTTCCGCAGCCCCCGCGGAAACCATTCCTGCAGCCAGCAGAACAGAACCTGCCAGCACAGATGTCGTGAAATTCCTCATGCTTCTCCTCCTACTAGAACACCGCGCGCCCTTTTTTTGGACGCCCCATACGGCGCTCTAACCTCCTTGAGCCCGATCATCGTGTTTCCCGAAATTCCAATCTGACTTCAGGCCGACGCTTTTACGGACAACTCCCCAGTCCGCACCCGATTGTGCTTCCTATATTTATATGCAAACATACTATTCACAATCGGTCAAGGCGATTTAGATGGCTTCACTACTTTCATCGCTTGCGATGTTCGTATATGAAGTATGCTATTCACGAAGGGGACCAGTTTGGAAACAGATGATCGTTATCGCGCGCCTGCGCTTGACAAGGGGCTGGACATTCTCGAACTGCTGGCCAGTGTCGATGGTGGACTAAGCCAGGCCGAGATTGCCAAGCACCTCGACCGCAGCCCCAACGAGTTTTACCGGATGCTAGATCGTCTGGTGAAGCGCGGTTACGTGACCAAGCTCGAAGGTGACCGTTATTCGCTGACGCTCAAGCTGTTCGGTCTTGCGCATCTTCATGCGCCGGTGCGCAGACTTGCTTCCTTTGCAACGCCCTTCATGCGCGAACTTGCTGATCGCTCGAAGCAGGCCAACCAGCTTGCTGTGTTTGATCGTGGTTCCGTCGTGGTGATCGCACAGCAGGAAGCCCCGGATTACTGGGGAATTTCGATCCGCGTCGGTTCGCATATCAGCCTTTTCGACACGGGTTCCGGCCATGTGCTTCTCGCCTTCCGCAAGCCAGAAGAACGCAAGATGATGATTGCCGAATATGTCAAAGACGGAGAGAGCGGCAATCTCGATGAAAGCTTCTATGAGCGACTCGATCAGATTCGCGAACGCGGCTATGAAATGATGCCAAGTGCGCAGGTGGCTGGCGTCTATAACCTCTCTGCACCGATTCTCGGTCCTGACGGTTCCTGCATCGCAGCCCTCACCTGTCCTTATGTCACGCTCGTCAATTCGACGTTCGCACCTGACATCACACAGACCATCAGCCTGCTACAAAAGACCGTCAAAGACCTCTCAAAGCTGGTCGGTTCCGATATCGGAACAACAGATTAATCCAGAGCGATAATTCTTATTTGAAAACTCTCTTCTTTTTTGAAAGTATGACATCGGAGGAGAGTTTTCATGATTATCGATACCCATCTGCATCTGATAGACAAAAGCGCGCTCAACTATCCATGGCTGGGAGACGTGCCAGCTTTGAACCGCGATTTTCTGTTTGAGACCTATCAGAAGCAGGCCGAACGTTGCGGCATTAAAGCAGCTTTACACATGGAAGTGGACGTTTCTGCCCCTGAAATTGCGGCAGAGACCGCTCACATTATGGCAATCTCGCGTCAAAATAATGGCTATATCAAGGGCGCAATAGCATCATGCCGCCCGGAAGAACCGGGATTTGCCGAATATCTGGAACAGAGCCGCAGCAATCCTTTCATCAAAGGCTTTCGCCGTGTGCTGCATGTCGTACCCGATAATGTCTCTGAGGGCGCTCTGTTTCGGGAGAATATCAAGCGGCTGGAAGACACTGGCCTGACCTTTGATCTCTGCACACTCCCGCACCAGATCGACAAGGTGCTGGCGCTGGCAGATCTCGCCCCGGACGTGCAATTCGTGCTTGATCACTGCGGCGTTCCGGACATCAAATCAGGTGCGCTGGAAGTCTGGCAAAAGGGGATTACCGAGATTGCGCAACGCGACAATGTAGTTGCCAAAATCTCTGGCGTGGTTGCCTATGCCGACGCGGAAAGCTGGACCGTCGACACGCTGCGCCCCTATGTCGAACATGTGATTCAGTCATTCGGCTGGGAGCGGATTGTATGGGGAAGCGATTGGCCTGTCTGCACCTTAGCGAGTAACGTCGACGCCGGGCTTTCCACATG
Organism: Brucella sp. NBRC 12950; assembly: GCF_030268145.1. Classification (NCBI taxonomy): domain Bacteria; kingdom Pseudomonadati; phylum Pseudomonadota; class Alphaproteobacteria; order Hyphomicrobiales; family Brucellaceae; genus Brucella; species Brucella sp. NBRC 12950. Next base: position 118,211 of record NZ_BSQC01000008.1, on the reverse strand, counting down.
GGTGGCGACAACCCATGCACTGCTTAAAGGATGCAGCGAAGACGAAAAGGCATTGCTTCTTGCCGACAATGCGCAGCGCATCTGGAAAATTTAAACTTAAAGGCTGGCGAGTTTTTCGCCAGCCAATTTGTTGAATTAAAAGCTTTCGCGGAAAAGCCGGTTGAGATCGGCGACAACGACCTCCGCCTTCTCATTGTTCAGCAAGCCCTTATTGATACGCTCGGAAGCCGCTTCCTGAAACGGCATATAGCCATTGTGACGCGGACGCACCCACGCCTCTTCCAAGGTTGCACGTGTATCGCGATAGAAGCCCGATGTTGCGTTGTTTACGGTATCGTCTTCCCATGCATCCGCATGTCCCGGCTGACCGTTGGACGCCGCGTAAAGCCCCTTCTGCACCTCACCGCTTGCAATCCAATAGGCGAAGTCGATTGCCGCTTCCGGATGCTTGCTGAAGGCTGAAACCGCAATACCCGTGCCACCCAGAGCCGATCCTGCAACGCCCGCTGGACCCGATGGAATATCGGCAAAACGGATCAGGCGATCACGGAAGCCCGGCATGGCATAATTCACATAGCCATAGATCAGCGGTGAACAGGCGATTTCGGATTCTGGCTCTGCCATTTCCTCAAACACCGCAATCGGGTCCATGCCGAAACATTCAGGCTTAACCAGCGAAGCAACCTCGCGCAGTTGCTCAAAAGCTTTCGCGCCATCCTCGACAGCGATCAGCTCGCCTTCAACCGCGCAAGGCGTTCCGGCATTGGCAACGAGTGTATAAAAGCACATCAGCGAATGCGGCGAGCGCAGTGGCAGCAGAACTTTCCCAGCGCGCGCCAGACGCAGCACCTCGCCCCATGAGGTGGCTGGCTTGTCCATCAGGTCTGGACGCCATGCCTGAACCTGTGTTGCTGCATCGAGCGGAAACGCCCATTGCCGCCCCTGCCAGTTATAGCTTGGGAAGGATTGGCCCACAGAGCCATCGGCAAGCTCTTTCAGTTCCGTTTCGCGGCCCGGCACATCAAGCGGCAGCAGACAGCCTTCCTTGGTGATCTGGCCCACATGCGGATGGTCGATCACGATCATATCGAAATTGCGTGCCAGTTCCTCAACCGGAAAGGTCTCGAAATCCTGTAGCGACCGCTTTTCCCACTCGATTTCAACGCCGTTGTCAGCAAGCCATTGTTCGGCACCCGCAACCATCGGATCATAGCCGCGCGGGTGACTCCAGGTCATGCCTTTAAGCTTGATCTTGCTCATAGACCGAACTCCTCGCGGATTGCTTTGCTGTTTTCGCCAATACGCGGCGCGGCGCGTGCCACCTTCGGGCGCTGTCCGTTGATGCGCAGTGGGGAACGTGTGGTGGTGATGGCAACATCATCTTCACGCGTTACCGTCTGGAGCATATCGAGGGTTGAGAAACCTTCGCTTGCGAGCAGTTCTTCCCAGTTGAGAACGCGGGCGCACCAGATATCAGCCGGTTCCAGAATGGCGAGCCATTCATCGACGGTTTTCTCGGCAATGCGGGCAGCAATCAGCCGCTTAATCTCATCGCGTTTTGCGAAAGCAACTTTCGGATCGGCAATGAATGGCGCAAGTGTATCTGTTTCAAGCAGCGGCGCCAGCTTCGCAATCGGCATCATGGCGATTGCGAGATAACCGTCCGCTGCCGGATAGACACCGTAAGGTGCTGCGAGATAGGCGTGAGCACTGCGGAAATCGGAACGCTTTGGCAGACGACGGCCATCGTTAAGGTGGGTGGTCAGCACTTCAAACTGGAAATCAACCAGCGCTTCGAGAAGGCTGGTTTCGACATGAGAGCCTTTATTGGTGATGCCGCGGCGAACCAGCGCTGCGAGAATTCCCTGTGCGGCTGCAGCCCCTGCCAGCATATCGGCAACCGCCAGACCGAATGGAACCGGTCCCTGCCCTTCATCACCATTGAGCCACATGAGGCCCGAGCGTGCCTGCGCCAGCAGATCCTGTCCGGGACGACCGACCCATGGCCCCTCTTCGCCATAGCCGCTGATCGATGCATAGACGAGACGCGGATTGATTTCTTTGGCTGCCTCGTAATCAAGACCAAGTCGCTTGATGACACCGGGGCGGAAATTCTGGATCAGCACATCGGCCTGTGTGAGAAGCTTTTTCAGCGCAGCCAGATCGCCGGGATTTTTGAGATCGATCGCAAGACTGTCCTTGCCGCGATTGATAGCATGAAAAATCGTAGAATCGCCCCCGATTTCCGTGTCGCTCAGATAAAGTCTGCGCGAAAGATCGCCACCATCAGGCCGTTCAATCTTGATGACGCGCGCGCCCAGATCCATCAGACGCAACGAGCAATAAGGCCCCGACAGAAACTGGCTCATATCGACAACGACAAGCCCGCTCAGCGGCAGTTCGCTTTCCGACATCGGGAAATTCCCTCCTCATGAATTTCTTATGTAAATATAGTCTTCACATATGGATTTATAGAAGGCAAGGCTGAAATTGGGGTATTAGAGCGCATTTCGATCTGATTGGATCAGATCGGCGCTCTAATCTCTTATTTTGACGCGCATCTTTTTCCGATCGAAGCGGGATAAGAAATCAGTCCAGTGGACTGATTTCCCCGCGAAGCCGTTTCACACTTTTCGGGATGCGCTCTAATGCAAAAACGCCGCCCAGAGGGGCGGCGTTTTTAAGGAAATAAAGGATCAATCAGAGTGTCAATTCGACTTCATTGCTGGCCAGTTCCAGCAAGGTCCAGACGTGATCAGCGAATGAGTTCCACACTTCGATCCGGTAATGATCGGCATCCCACTTCAACAGAATGATCTGGGCATGATCGAAGATCGTGCGAGCAGCACCCGGAAAGCTCATCTTTGAGAGCTCAAGCGGGGAAGCGGCATTCAACAGCCATTCGGCTTGGGGGCCGGAAATGTCGATGCCAGTTTCGCGATGACTGACTTCCGTCAGGCTGTGCGGTTCGGTTTCATAAAACTTGGCAAAAGCCTGTGTAATGGCGTCCGCCTTGCTTTCATCTGCCCAGATATACCATTCATCCGGTCCGATGCAGGCAACCGCAATATCGCCACTGCGCGTAAGGCCACCGATTTTGGCCGGGAATTTTGCACCCAGTGCCTTTTCAGCCAAGGCCAGTTTTTCCGGAGCAATGCGCAGGACAAAGCGGGCAGCGTCATCGGCTGCGTGGATTTCCAGACGACCGGGAATGACGACCTTGCGGTTCGAATAAGGTTTTGTCTCAACAAGCATGGTTCAATCCTTATCCGTTCAACTTCTTGCCTTCGGGGTCGTAGAAGACCATGCCCGAAACAACCGCTTCGTGTACGCTGCCATCAGGCATCGGCATATAAAGCGTTTCGCCCATACGATCGTTACCACCTGATACCACGGCCATCGCGATAGACCGGCCAAGCGCCTCGCTCCAATAGGACGAAGTGACATGACCGAGCATGGTCATAGGCAGCGCCTGTTTTGGATCAACGACAATCTGCGCACCTTCTTCCAGCACCAGCTTCGGATCGTTGGTCAAAAGACCCACAAGATGCTTGCGATCTGATTTGAGCATATCCGGACGGGCCAGCGAACGCTTGCCAACGAAATCCGGCTTCTGCTTGCCGACGGCCCAGCCGAGGCTTGCATCATCCGGCGTTACGGTGCCGTCCGTATCCTGACCGACAATGATATAGCCTTTTTCCGCGCGCAGAACGTGCATGGTTTCGGTGCCGTAAGGCGTGATATCATATTGCTGACCGGCCTCATAAAGCGCCTTCCACAGCGACAGACCGTAACGGGCGGGCACGTTGATTTCATAGCCTAGCTCGCCGGTGAAGCTCATGCGGAACAGACGCGCTGGAACGCCCAGGAATTTGCATTCCGCAACCGACATATGCGGGAAAGCTTCATCGGAAATATCCAAGCCTTCAACCATTGGCTCGATGAGCTTGCGCGCATTCGGGCCGTTGATTGCCACCACGGCCCATTGTTCCGTGGTTGAAGTAAGCCGCACTTTCAGGTCCGGCCACTCGGTCTGGAGATAGTCTTCCATCATATTGAGAACACGCGCGGCACCGCCGGTTGTGGTCGTCACATGGAAGCGATCCTGCGTCAGACGACCGACAACACCGTCATCGCGGATGAAGCCATCTTCGCCAAGCAGCAGACCATAACGGCAGCGCCCGACACCAAGCTTTGTCCATGGATTGGTGTACATGCGGTTCATGAATTCGGCGGCATCCGGGCCGACCACTTCGATCTTGCCAAGTGTGGACGCATCGAACATACCAAGCGACTGGCGGGTTGCCTTGCATTCACGCGCCACAGCCTGATGCATGTCTTCGCCAGTTTTTGGGAAGTACCATGCGCGACGCCACAGCGAGACCGGCTCGAAAGCTGCGCCATGCTGTTCAGCCCAGCTATCAATTGGCGTCTTGCGCGTGACATCAAACAGTTTGCCGCGATTGTAACCGCAGAAAGCGCCAAAGGTCGTCGGCGTATAAGGCGGACGGAAAGTGGTGAGACCAACCTGCGGCGTTGGACGCTTGAGTGCGTCGGCGGCAACGGCCAGACCGTTGATATTCGAGGTCTTGCCCTGATCGGTCGCCATGCCATTCGTGGTATAACGCTTGACGTGCTCGATGGAATGGAAACCCTCGCGCACGGCCAGACGAATATCCTTGGCGGTCACATCGTTCTGGAAGTCGACAAAAGCCTTGGCTTTGCCCGGATCGCGATCCGTTGGCAGTTCGCGAACACTCACACCATCACAGACGAAATCACCGGCAACCGCATATTCAGACGCCTTAGCCTTATGCCCGGCATCCGAGGCCGCAACAGCACCCGCTTGCGCACCCTCACGCAATGCGGCCTGCAAATCGAAATTGCCATTACCTGCACCGGCGCAGCGGCTTTCCTCGGTGCGTTCGCCCGGCAGATAAATCTGGCGTGCCTCATCCCAGACGAGGGAGCCTTTCGTGTGCGAGAAAAGATGCACGCTCGGATTCCAGCCGCCAGACATCAAAACAACATCGCACGCAATCGTGCGCGCAGCACCGACCGAGCCGTTAGAAACCGGGTTAGCCCGCACGGACGACACGCGATGGCGCCCGCCGGTGTCTGTAACAGTCCAGCCGGTCAGTGTTTCAATGCCGAGCATTTTTGCACGATTGATGAGGCTGTCGGCAACATTTGAACGCACATCGATGATGGCTGGAATTTTCACGCCTGCGACCGCTAGATCAAAAGCCGCAAGCCATGCGCTGTCATGCGAAGTGACGACGACAGCCTGATTACCGACCTTAACGCCATAGCGATTGAGATAGGTGCGCGCAGCGGAAGCCAGCATCACGCCGGGACGGTCATTGCCTGCAAAGACCAGCGGCTTTTCGATTGCGCCCTGCGCCAGCACCACTTGCTTTGCACGCACGCGCCACATGCGTTCACGCGGCGCATTGGTGGCGGGCTTGGCCTGATGATCGGTCAGGCGCTCGCAAAGGCCGACCATGTTCTGATGGTAATAGCCAATGGCAGTTGTGCGCGGCAAAAGCGTGACATTCGGATTGGCTTTAAGGGCCGCGATGGTCTCATCCAGCCAATCCCAGCTTGCGCGGCCATTGATGACCGGCTCTGGCTCCGACAGAAGCGAGCCGCCAAATTCGGCCTGCTCGTCAACGAGAATAACCTTTGCGCCGCTCTTTGCCGCCTCTAAAGCAGCCGCCAGACCGGCAGGTCCACCGCCAGCGATCAGAACGTCGCAGAAAGCATAGCGGCTGGCATAGGTGTCCGGGTCTGGTTCGGATGGTGATTTGCCAAGACCGGCAGCGCCACGGATGAAAGGCTCATAGACCTTGTTCCAGAAGCTTTTCGGCCACATGAAGGTCTTGTAGTAAAAGCCTGCCGAGAAGAACATGTAGAGCGCATCATTGATCGCGCCGACATCGTGCTTCAATGATGGCCAATGGTTCTGGCTTTCGGCCTTGAGGCCGTCATAGAGTTCGAGAACCGTGGCGCGCGTGTTCGGCTCATAGCGACCCGGCCCACGCGAGACGCCCATCAGCGCATTCGGCTCTTCGGAACCAGCCGAAAGAATGCCGCGCGGGCGGTGATATTTAAATGATCGACCGGCCAGATGTTCGCCATTAGCAAGCAGTGCGGAAGCCAGCGTATCACCTTCAAAACCGGAATAGGTCTTGCCGTTGAAGCTGAACCGCACGGACTTGGCCTTGTTGACACGGCCTTTGTTATGAATGCGCATATCGGTCATTATTTCGTCTCCGCAGCCGGAGTTTCTGCCAAAGCAGGACGGGTTTCACCGGCCTTGTAGGTGGTGACGAACTTGTCGCTCACCGTATCGCGCACCGCATTGAAGAAGCGACCGCAGCCATTGATATGCCGCCAGCGTTCATAATGCGTGCCGCGTGGATTGGAGCGCGTGAACAGGAAATCACGCCATTCATCGTCAGAAAGCGTCGATGGGTCGGCTGGACGCGCAATATGCGCTTCGCCCGCATAGGCGAATTCAAGCTCTGGACGTTCCATCTCGCAATAAGGGCAACGGATAAGAAGCATTTTGTGTTTCCCCTATTTCCTTAGTGAGCTACGGCGGCCGCAGCCGCTTCATCGATCAGGCGACCGGTGGTGAAGCGTTCAAGCGTGAACGGCGCGTTGATCCAGTGTGGTTCGTCGCAGGCAATTGTATGCGCAAAGACATGCGCCGAACCCGGTGTCGCCTTGAAGCCACCCGTGCCCCAGCCGCAATTCACAAACAGGCCCGGCACCGGCGTCTTGCCAATGATCGGCGAACGATCCGGTGTGACGTCAACGATACCGCCCCATTTGCGCAGCATCCGCATACGGGTGAAGATCGGGAAAACTTCGCAGATCGCCGCAAGCGTATGCTCAATCAGCGGCAGGCCGCCGCGCTGGCTGTAGGACACATACTGGTCGGTGCCGGAACCGATCACCAGCTCGCCCTTGTCAGACTGGCTGATATAGGCATGAACCGTGTTGGACATGACCACGCAAGGGAAGATCGGCTTAACCGGCTCGGAAACAAGTGCCTGCAGCGGGTAGCTTTCGAGCGGCATACGAACGCCTGCCGTATCCATAACAATGGAGGTGCTACCAGCGGCAGAAACGGCCACTTTCTTCGCCTTGATGAAACCGCGTGGCGTATCAACACCGGTCACGCGACCCGAAGCATCGCGGCGAATGGCCGTAACCGGGCAATTCTGGATGATATCAACGCCGCGCTCCGTCGCACCGCGGGCATAGCCCCATGCAACTGCATCGTGACGGGCAACGCCGCCGCGCCGCTGCAAGGTCGCACCAACAACCGGATAACGCGCATTGGCCGAAATATCGAGCGGTGGGCAATATTCCTTCGCCTGTTCTTTGGTCAGCCATTCGTTGTCGATACCATTGAGACGATTGGCATGGATGTGACGCTTGAAGCTCTGCACATCATGCACCGTATGCGCCAGCATCATCACGCCGCGTTGCGAGAACATAACATTGTAGTTGAGGTCTTGGCTCAAGCCTTCCCAAAGCTTCATCGCATGTTCGTAGAGATGCGCGCTCTCATCATAGAGATAGTTGGAGCGAATAATGGTGGTGTTGCGCCCGGTATTGCCGCCGCCAAGCCAGCCTTTTTCGATGACCGCAACATTGGTTATGCCATGCTCCTTGGCTAGATAATAGGCGGCACCCAGACCATGCCCGCCAGCGCCGACAATGATCACATCATATTCGGCCTTGGGTTCGGCATTCGGCCATTGCGGCTTCCAGTTCTTGTTACCGGAAAGCGCGTTGCCAACGATAGAAGCTAACGAAAAGCGGGACATATACAAACCACCAGTCTTACGGTTCACGCTCCCATGTGGCGCATGAAAAACCTCTGTAGATATTTGTATTGGGTCGCGGACGATATCGACAGCAGGCTTGCGTCAAAAGACGTCATAAATACGACATCGGCACCATTTCGCGACATGATGTTTCATGGATGATTAGGCGTTGCAATTCAATCGGCAGCAAGCCAGTAGTAGCCGGGCATTTGATTGTTTCGACCAACGCTACGACTGGATTGCCAATGACCGACACACTGCCGCTCAAGCCGCTCGACCTGCCTGAAAACGAATTCGCGAGTCTCGTGCCGAATGCCAGATTGCGGCAACAGTTCCAGTTCATTCTTGAAGTCGAAAAGCTGAAGCAGGTCATTCGTCGGACACCGCTCCTGGATGCGTCGCGCCGCGAAAACGATGCCGAACACACCTGGGAGCTGGTGCTGATGGCAATGGTTTTACAGGAACATGCAAATGAGAACGTTGATCTGCTGCGTGTGCTCAAGATGCTGATCATCCATGACATCGTTGAGATCGATGCAGGCGACACCTTTATCTATGACGATGCAGGTGCGCTCGACCAGGAAGAGCGTGAAATGCAGGCAGCCACCCGGATATTCGGCATTCTGCCCGAAGATCAGGCGCTGGAATTCCGCGCCCTTTGGGATGAGTTCGAGGCACGCAAAACAGCAGAAGCGCAGTTTGCCCGCGCGATGGATCGGCTGCAGCCACTCCTGCACAACTTCTTCACAAGGGGCGGCACCTGGCATACGCCGGGCGTAACTGCGCCTGTGGTGCTTGACCGGAAGTCACCGATTTCCCACGCATCAGACACGCTTTGGGAAGCTGCACAGCGGATTATCGCGGAAGGTGTTGAGCGCGGATTTTTAAAGCAGAGCTGACCAGCGCCTGATTGGTCAAGCTTGGGTTTGGCAGATTTCTGGTTGTCCGAGACGACAACCAGATGGAACCGCCAAGTCCTTAATATTAGTAACTAATAATATTAGAAAGCTTCCAAATAGTTTTTATCATAATAGGACAATATTGTTGTCCTTTTCTCTTTTCTTTTATTGCGTGAAGCGCTACTCAAGCGTTCATAAACGCCTCTTTAAAGAGGGATAAAAGCAAGAAAGGTGATTTGATGACTAAGGAGAATCTACTCGAAAGCGCACTCGTTCGTCTGGACGAGGCTGCAAGCCACATCAATATCGATCCGGATGTTATCGAGAAGCTGAAATACGCCCGTGAAACGATGAAAGTGCGCTTGATGATCCGTATGGATGACGGTTCGCGCAAATCCTTTCTTGCATGGCGCTGCCGTTATGACGACACCCGCGGACCAACCAAGGGCGGCATTCGCTACCATCCCGAATCAACGGCTGAAGAAGTCGAAACACTCGCTTTCTGGATGACCTTCAAGTGCGCCGTTATGAACCTGCCTTACGGCGGCGGCAAGGGTGCAATCCAGGTCGACCCTCGCAAGCTTTCCAAGGCAGAACTTGAGCGCCTTTCGCGTGCCTATATTCAGGCTTTCTCCGGCATTATCGGCCCGGACCGCGATATTCCGGCACCGGACGTCTATACCAACTCCATGATTATGGGCTGGATGGCAGACGAATATTCGCAGATCGTCGGCCAGTCTTCGCCTGCGGTTATCACCGGCAAACCACTGGCGCTCGGCGGTTCGCTGGGCCGTAATGATGCGACCGCACGCGGCGGCTTCTATCTCGTTCGCCATCTGGCGCATGATCTCGGCCTTGCGTCGCAGCTTCGCGTCACCGTTCAGGGCTTCGGCAATGCCGGTCAGTTCTTTGCAAAACTGATGGCCAGCGACGGCCATAAGATCGTTGCCGTTTCGGATTCGTCGGGTGCTGTTTATTGCGCAAACGGTCTTGATCTTGACCTGTTGTTGAAAGCCAAGGATCAGGGCAAGTCGGTTGTTTCCACCGCTGGCAGCAACGGTCATGAAGCGATCAGCGCTGATGAACTTCTTGCAGTTGATTGCGATGTGCTTGCGCCAAGCGCCATGGAAAACATGATCCATGTCGACAACGCCGCTTCCATCAAGAGCAAGTTGATTGTTGAGCTGGCAAACGGTCCTGTGACGCCAGAAGCCGACAAAATTCTCGAGCAAAAGGGCGTTATCGTTCTGCCGGATATTCTGGCCAATGCCGGCGGCGTGACGGTTTCCTATTTTGAATGGGTTCAGAACCGCCAGGGCTATTACTGGACGCTTGAAGAAATCCATGAGCGCCTGAAGACCATCATGGAACGTGAAGGCCGCGCCATCTGGAACCATGCCAAGCAGCACAAGGTAACTGTTCGCTCGGCAGCCTATGTTCATGCGCTGGAACGCCTTGCACAGGCTATCGAGGCGCACGGCACGCAGAATTATTTCTCTGCCTGATTATATATTTCGAGACGGCCCCTCCCGTCAGCTATCTGACAGGAGGGAAACTCTAGCGATCACAATTTTTAAGCCTGACAATCGTATAATACTTACCCAAAAGGCTCTTTGAATAGCGCCTCACCGTTCCTATATCCTGTAAAATCAGGAAACAGCGAGGAATGGGATGAATATCGGGCAAGCCGCCAAAGCATCGGGCATATCGGCGAAAATGATCCGCCATTATGAAACCATCGGGCTTATCGAGGCTGCCGACAGAACCAGCTCGGGCTATCGCGTCTATACGCAAAATGATGTCGAAACGCTGCGTTTCATCCGATCAAGTCGTGATCTTGGATTTCAGGTCGAACAGATCAAGGAACTGCTTGCCCTCTGGCGCGACCGCAACCGTGCGTCTTCCGATGTGAAGAAGGTCGCATTGCAGCATGTCGAAGACCTCGAAGCCAAGATGAAGCAGTTGCAGAACATGGCTGATACGCTGCGTCACCTCGCCCATAATTGCCATGGCGACAACCGGCCCGATTGCCCGATCATCCATGAGCTTGCCAGCCACAGCGCACCGAAGGCCGTTCGCCCAGCCCCGCGCAAAGGCGAATTGTTGCACGGAAAAATCTGACGGGCGCCTTTGAGAGATAAGAGCATAAAAGCAAAACGCCGGGAATTTCCCGGCGTTTCTGTTTGATGTGCGCTGTCGATTACTTTTATACCAAGGCGGCTCAAGATGCTGACGCATCACGCCTTGAAAAAGTTCAATTGCCACTCGGGCTTAACCAAAACTCCATGAGTCATACTCATGGAGTTTTGGTATTACGCGCATCTCGGTCCGAAAGACGCACTTTATTTCGGCAGCGTATAGGCAATCACATAGTCGCCCGGCTTGGTGCCGACCGAACCATGACCGCCCGCGACCATCAGCACGAATTGCTGATCACCGACGGTGTAGGTCATTGGTGTGGACTGGCCGCCTGCAGGCAGACGCGCTTCCCACAGAACTTCACCATTGGTTAGATTATAGGCGCGGAGATAATCATCCACCGCAGCACCCAGGAAGGCTACGCCACCAGCGGTAATCATCGGACCACCAATGCCCGGCACGCCCACCTTGAATGGCAGCGGAACCGGTGCCATATCGCGGATCGTACCATTGCGGTGCTTATAGACAGTCTTGCCTGTGCGCAGATCGACACCCGCGACATAGCCCCATGGCGGCGACTGACACGGAATGCCCAGCGGGCTCAGGAATGGCCCCATGAACACGCCGTAAGGCGCGCCATCATTGCGGTTCAGACCCTGTTCACTGCCCTTCTCGTCCTGACCGCGCGGCGGAATATCCGCACGCGGCACAAGGCGCGAGGTGAAAGCGAGATAGGTCGGCATACCGAACATCACCTGACGCTCAGGATCGACCGCCACGCTGCCCCAGTTGAAGACACCAAAATTGCCCGGATAGACAATCGTGCCTTTGAGCGACGGCGGCGTGTAACGTCCCTCATAGAAATGCTTGTGGAACGCAATGCGGCAAGCGAGCTGATCGAACAATGTCACGCCCCACATATCGCTTTCCTTGAGCGGTGGCGGGCTGAATGTCAGATCAGAGATCGGTTGCGTTGGTGATGTGTGATCTTCCGGGATTGCACCCGTCGGTGCCGCCATCTCACTGATCGGGATGATCGGCTCGCCAGTGCGGCGGTCGAGTACATAGAGATCGCCCTGCTTGGTCGGACCAACCAGCGCGGGAACGCCGTTGATATCAAGCAGGACCGGCTGTGCTGGCACGTCCATGTCCCACAGATCGTGGTGGACAGTCTGGCGAACCCACTTCACCTGCCCTGTGTTCACATCCAGCGCCACGATGGACGACGAATACTTTTCGACATTTTCGCTGCGGCCCATGCCGAGCTGATCCGGCACCTGATTGCCAAGTGGAATGAAGATCAGACCAAGCTTTTCATCAACACTCGATACCGACCAGCTGTTCGGAGAATTGGTCGTATAGTGCTGGCCTTCCGGCAGAGGTGTGGTGACATCGGGATTTCCCGAATCCCAGTTCCAGAGCAGTTCTCCGCTGCGGATATCGAAGGCGCGAATGACGCCCGACTGTTCTTCAGTCGAGTAATTATCATTGACTGCACCGCCGACAATGATCTTGTCACCCACGACCGCCGGTGGCGAGGTTGAGTAGTAGTAACCTGCCGGATTATATTTCATGCCGTGGCTGAGATCGAGCGTACCGCCATTGGCGAAATCGGTGCAGATCTCGCCGCTTTGCGTATCCAGCGCGATCAGACGAGCGTCAGACGTCGGCAGATAAACGCGTTCTGAACATTTCGCACCAGCAGTTGCGGTCGAATCCTTCCAGTAGCTCACGCCACGGCAGGTCTGGTGCTGACGATCGGTGTTGAAGCCGACCTTCGGATCGAACTTCCACTTTTCCTTGCCGGTCGCTGCATCAAGGGCGATAGCCCAGTTATGCGGCGTGCAAAGGAAGAGCGAGTCGCCGATTTTGAGTGGCGTCACCTGATAGGTGGTTTCACCCACATCTTCCGGCTGCTTGACATCGCCGGTCTGGTATTGCCAGGCGACCTGAAGTTTGGAGACATTTTCAGGCGTTATCTGTGCAAGCGGCGAGTAGCGCTGTCCGTAAGGTGTGCGCCCATATTGGTGCCATTCACCATCAGGCACATTGCCACCGAGATCAGGCGTTGCGGCAACCTTTTCCATCGGCAGGTTGCCGTTGATGCTGGTTGGGTCCTGTGTCATCGAATAGCCGGCAACAACAAGTGCTGCGAGCGTCGCTATCGTGAGTGGCAAGCCACCGCCATTCAGCGGCTTTCTGACCCATGGCGTAAGCAGCCAAAGGCCAAGCAGAACAATGATGCCGCCGGTTGAGCCAAGCCGCCACCAATCGAAGCCAACTTCATAAACCGCCCAGCCGAGCGCTCCAAGGATGACCAGCGCGTAAATCCAGAGCGCCAGAGAGCTTCGTTTGAGAAGAAAGAAGCCGGTCAGCAGAAAGCCTACAGCAATTGCTATGAAGGCCCAGCTGCCACCCAATGTGGCGAGGTAGATACCGGCTGCGCCGAGCGCAAGACCAATCAGTAAAAACAGAATAGACGTCAGAGAAACAAGCAAGACATTACCCCCTTCAAGTAGTGACTGCAGTCCCGCCGTGCATGACTGTTACTTGAAACAAAGATGCACGGATTAAACCGAATTCGATGCATTTCTGATTTGGGTAGGCCTCATATTGGTAGAAGTGTCGCAGCAAATTGATTGCTGCGCAACACGGCGTGCCTGCTCATCCACATAGGCGGCAAAATAAAAAATCCAGTGGCAAATGTTTAAAAGCAATATCGCCTGTCGGCAGCGAGAAGACTGCCGACAGGATAACCCAATAATCAGGCCATCGGGCTTTTGAAACTGCGCAGGCGCAAAGCATTGCTCAGCACGAAGATGCTCGAAAGCGCCATCGCACCTGCTGCCAGCACCGGCGAAAGAAGCGTGCCGGTAAACGGATAAAGAATACCAGCGGCAACCGGAATCAACGCCACGTTATAGGCAAAAGCCCAGAACAGGTTTTCGCTGATGTTGCGGATTGTGGCCTTTGAGATTGCAATCGCATTGACCACGCCACGCAGATCACCTGACATCAGCACAACATCAGCGCTTTCAATCGCAATATCCGTGCCTGTGCCAATCGCAATACCCACATCTGCGGAAGCCAAAGCTGGTGCATCATTGATGCCGTCACCCACAAAGGCAATACGCTTTCCCCCAGCCGAAAGGCGCTTCAAAGCTTCGACCTTGCCGTCCGGCAGCACTTCCGCAACCACTTCATCAATGCCAAGACGCTTGGCAATCGCCTGAGCAGTGCGGCGGTTGTCGCCGGTAATCATCGCGACTTTGAGGCCCTGCTCATGCATGGCAGCAATAGCTGCAGGCGTGGTTTCCTTCATCGGGTCGGCAACCGTGATGATTGCAGCGAGCTTGCCGTCGATTGCTGCATAAAGCGGGGTCTGGCCTTCATCGCCAAGACGGCTCGCATCATCCGCAAACACCGCTACATCCAGACCGAGCTTCGCCATATAGCGATCAGCACCAATGGCAACTTCACGACCCGAAACGCTGGCCTTAAGCCCGAAACCGGGAACGGACTCAAAGGCCGAAACATCGGCAAGCTTCAGTCCCTTTTCCTTTGCAGCCGTCACAATCGCATCAGCAATTGGATGTTCGGAACGTGCTTCCACCGCTGCAACCAGCGCCAGGGCTTCATCCTTATCGATGCCATCGACAACAGCGAAATGCGCCAAAGCCGGCTTACCTTGTGTCAGCGTGCCGGTTTTGTCGACCGCAATCACCGATGCATCACGCAGGGTTTGCAGCGCGTCACCACGACGGAACAGAACGCCAAATTCTGCAGCGCGACCCGTGCCCACCATGATCGAGGTCGGCGTTGCAAGCCCCATGGCACATGGGCAGGCGATAATGACAACCGCAATAGCATTGACCAGCGCGTAGCCCATCATGGCTGTGCCGCCAATAACCAGCCATGCAATGAAAGTAAGGACCGCGGCAGCCATAACCGCAGGCACGAACCAGCCAGTGACCTTATCGACCTTGGCCTGAATGGGCAGCTTGTCAGCCTGCGCGTCCTCGACCATCCGCACGATCTGCGAGATGACCATATCGCGGCCAACCTTGGTTGCACGGAATGTGAAGGCGCCGGTTTTGTTAATCGTGCCGCCGACGACTTCCGCGCCCTCTTCCTTGGCAACGGGTACGGGTTCGCCGGTAATCATCGATTCATCCACAAAGGACGAGCCTTCGATCACCTCGCCATCGACGGGAACTTTCTCGCCCGGACGCACCTGAACGATATCGCCAACGCGCACATCTTCAAGCGGCACATCGATCGCATCGCCATTGCGGAGCACGCGGGCCGACTTGGCCTGCAAGCCAACGAGACGGCTGATCGCAGCCGAGGTTCGGCCCTTGGCACGAGCTTCCAGATAACGGCCAATCAGGATCAGCGTGACAATGACAGCAGCGGCCTCGAAATAGACGTTGACTGTTCCTGCCGGCAGAATATCCGGCCAGAAGGTTGCAACGACCGAAAAGCCCCATGCGGCGGCTGTTCCGACAACCACCAGCGAGTTCATGTCGGGTGCGGCACGCAGAAGGGCCGGAATGCCTTTCTTGAAAAAGCGCATACCCGAGCCGAAGAGGACAAGTGTTGTCAGCACAAACTGGAAATACCAGCTGTTCTGCATTCCAATCGTGTCCATGACGAACATGTGCACCGCTGGAATGATATGCGATCCCATTTCAAGAATGAAAACCGGCAGAGTCAGAACCGCAGCAAGGATGACGTTCTTTTTCAGCTCAAGCGCTTCCGCATCGCGCTTGTCGGATTGCGTTTCCTGCTTGGCATCGCTGCGTGCCTCTTCAAGAGAACGCGCTTCATAGCCCGCGGTTTCAACCGCCTTAATAAGATCACCAAGCGGCACCTGGCCAGCCAATTCGACATGAGCGCGTTCGGTCGCGAGATTAACGCTGGCGCGGGTTACGCCCGGTACGGCATTCAATGCCTTTTCAACCTTGCTCACACAGGAAGCACAGCTCATGCCTTCAATGGCGAGATCGGCACTTCCCGACGGCACGTCATAGCCTGCCTTGCGGATCGCATCGATGACTGCTGGCATGTCGGGTGCGGCCTTGAAGGTCACATCGGCGCGCTCGGTCGCAAGATTGACAGACACCTTGTCAACGCCCGGCACTTTCGCGACAGCCTTCTCAACGGAAGACACGCAGGAGGCACAGCTCATGCCCTCGACTGGAATGGCGAAACTTGTGTTTTCGGATTTGACTGGCTTGTTCATGGCAATCCCTTCTTCTGCGCATCGTGCTTTCCGAAGATCGTTGCCGATTTTTGAGCCGATGCTGCAGCCCCTTTTTAAAGGGCTAGATACTGAGTTGCATCATAAGTAACCCTTCCCACCGTTGGAAGGTCAAGCCTTATTCATAAATGATTTTCAGATGGCCATTTCGTTCTGCGGCTGCATTGCAGCGAGGATTGATCCGCAGCGGGTCTGGATGAATTCTGGCACCTCAGCTGCAGGCATTGGACGCCCCATCAGGAAGCCCTGCACCTCGCCGAAATTCTGCTTGCGCAGGCATTCAAGCTGCTGCGTGGTTTCCACGCCTTCAGCAGTCGTTACAATCCGGAAACCAGCGCCCAGCGTGGCGACCGCCTGAATGATCGCAAGATCACGGGTATCGACTTCGATGCCCGATACAAAACTGCGGTCAACCTTGATCTTGTCGAACGGGAACGAGCGCAGATAGCTGAGCGATGAATAGCCAGTGCCGAAATCATCCATGGCAATCCGCACGCCCAGGCGGCGCAACTCAAACAGCAGTTCGATATTGTGTTTGCTGTTTTGCAGGAATACGGATTCCGTAATTTCAAGTTCGAGACGGTCCGGAGACAGGGCTGCCTCCTCAAGCGCTTCCGTGACAGAATCGAGCAGCGTTGTCTGATTGAACTGCACCGGAGAAAGATTGACCGAAACCTTGATCTCATCCGGCCAGGAAGCTGCCTGACAACAAGCCTGTCTCAGCACCCAATCGCCGATGGGGCCGATAAGCCCGGCTTCTTCTGCAATCGGAATGAACTCAACCGGCGAGACCATGCCCAGGGATGGATGACGCCAGCGCAGCAGGGCCTCAAACCCGGATATACGACCCGATTCCAGATTGAAGATCGGTTGGTAATGCAGCTCGAACTGCTTCGCGGCCAAGGCCACCCGCAGATCAGTTGTCATCGCATGGCGTTTCTCAACAGCCAGTCGCAGCGAATGTTGGTAGAAGCGGAACGTTCGCCGACCATCCGCCTTGGCGGCATAAAGCGCCAAATCAGCATTGCGCATCAGCACGTCGGTATCTTCACCATGCAGAGGCGCCTGAGCGATGCCAAGACTGCAAGACACGAATTCCGTTGTATCACCGAGATCAAACGGGTCCTGAAAGGCTGAAAGAAGGCGGTCCGCAAACATGGCAATCTGCGAAATCGCATCGCTGCGATAGATGATGGCAAACTCATCGCCACCAAGTCGCGCGAGAAACTGATCGCAAGTCGTGATGTTCTTAAGACGCGTCGCCACCTGATTGAGCAGCAGATCACCTATCTGGTGCCCCCTGCTGTCATTAATGGTCTTGAAGTGGTCGATGTCGAGATAGAACAGCGCAAACGCCGGAGCACTGTC
This sequence comes from Brucella sp. NBRC 12950, assembly GCF_030268145.1. NCBI lineage: Bacteria > Pseudomonadati > Pseudomonadota > Alphaproteobacteria > Hyphomicrobiales > Brucellaceae > Brucella > Brucella sp. NBRC 12950. The sequence goes on along the minus strand of NZ_BSQC01000008.1, from coordinate 100,698 downwards.
GCCCTTTTTCAGAATATTTTCAATATATTGCGAGAAATAGGCACGGTTCGGCAGATCCGTCAGACTGTCGTGCATGGCGATATGCGTCATGCGCTGTTCAGTCTCGCGTCGCTCAGTAATATCTTCGACAAGCCCGATCAGGTAACGCGATTTATCGCCTTCAACAGGTGGAATGGGACGTTTGATGATCCGCATCCGGCGCGGTGTGCCGTCAGCGCAACGAATATCCCGCTCAATCGTCAACACATCGCCGCGGCGCATTGCCAGCCGATCCTGCTGCGTCAGAAGCTTTGCTTCCTCGCTTGGGAAAATTTCGGCATCGATCGAGCCAACTACATGGTCGATATTGTGACCGCTGATCGTGGACGCTGCCTGATTGTAGAGAACATATCGGCCTTCGTCCTGCATATCCTTGACGAAAACACCAAGCGGCATGTTGTTGACCAGTCCATCAAGCAGAGACTGCACATGACTTGCCTGCCGGGTCGCCTCTGCCAGTTCGGTCATGTCTTGAACGATTGCCAGAATGACCTGCTTGCCGTCGAAGACGACCTGGCGTCCGTAAGTGAGAACCTCGATGGTTTCGCCGTTGGCTTTGAGATGCTGCCAGCGTTCGGGACGCTCAAGATCGCTTCTGTCGCGCACGGCTGCAAACATCCGCTCCCGCTCGGTCTGCGGACGGATATCAAGCACTGTCATGCCGGGGATTTCGTCTGCCGAATAGCCGTAAAGCGCATGGGCCGCTTCATTCATGACAATGAATGCTAGCGTTTCAGGATCATAGACCCACATGGGTGTCGGATGAGTTGTAAAAAGAATACGGAAATCCTCGTCGGATGTGCGCACCATCGCATCACCCGAGTGAGCCTCACCGGCTTCCCGCTTCCTCATCATTGGTCCCTCATCAGACAAATCCTGACTGGATGTTTTCCGCTCTCATGCGAGAGTTAACCCGGAGAATCAGAGCAGGACGATGCAATCCGGTGGATAGCTTACAGTCTAGAATTTTAACAAATTATATACAAATTATCAAAATCCCTAATTTAGCGCCTGCAATTTGTCGTTTTACAGTCTCTTGACCGCCCTGCTGTTCCGGCCTATGCTTAAGACACAAAATTCGTTGGGGTGCCTTCGAAGCAAGATCAGGAAAAGCGCTAAACGGTTTTCCATCCGACCTTGCGACACAAAAGGCTGAGAGACGCTGACCGCGTTAACCCATTGAACCTGATCCGGGTAATACCTGCGTAGGGAACGGAGTTTGGCGCGTCGCGAACAAGGAGGATTTCATCCTCCGTGGGGCAAAGCCCCAAAACCCGTTCATGACGTCTCAATTTTCCGTTCGGAATGAGAGACGACATGATGGACTTAAGACAAAGCCTCTCCCGAACAAAAGCAAGCAACAGCAATGGTGCATCCGCGCCTATTTGCGTGACTATTGCTGGCTCCGACAGCGGTGGCGGTGCTGGCATTCAGGCCGATTTAAAGACCTTTTCAGCACTCAATGTCTATGGCGCGAGCGTCATTACAGCGATCACCGCTCAGAACACATTAACGGTCACAGCAGTCCACGATGTTCCGGCTGAAATCGTTGCGGCACAGATTGATGCGGTCTTCAGCGATCTCAATGTGGCTTCGGTCAAGATCGGCATGGTGTCGGTGCCGAAAACCATTCAGGCAATAGCCAAAGGCCTTGGGCATTTCTCTGGCCCGGTGGTTCTTGATCCGGTGATGGTGGCGAAGTCCGGCGACAGGCTTTTAAGCGAAGCCGCAATCTCGACATTGCGCGAAAAACTGATCCCGCTTGCATGCCTTCTAACACCAAACCGGCCGGAAGCTGCCTGCCTGCTCGACTGTGCCATCGCGCGAAATAATAATGAGGCGGAAGAACAAGGACGCGCTTTGCTCAAGCTCGGCGCGAAGGCCGTGCTGATGAAAGGCGGGCACGCTGAGGGCGACATCTGCACCGACCTTCTCATCCGTGCCAATCTGCCGATGATCCAGCTGGAAGCGCCGCGTATCTACACGCAGAACACCCATGGGACTGGCTGCACGCTTTCGTCAGCAATTGCAGCGGGTCTCGGCAAGGGGCTTTCGCTGGAAAAAGCCCTTCGTGAAGCGCATACCTATCTGCAAGCGGCCATCCGGTCCGCTAACACATTGCAGGTCGGAAGCGGGCACGGCCCCGTGCATCATTTCCACGCTTTGTGGGAGATTGCATAATGCGCGTCACCATCATCGGCGCGGGTGTTGCAGGCCTTGCCTGCGCAGCAGAATTTAGTGACCAAGGCCACGCCGTCACTGTCATTGCCAAAAGCACCGCAATCGGCTCCGACAGCTGTTCGTGGTTTGCGGGCGGAATGTTGGCCCCGTGGTGCGAAGGCGAGAGTGCGGAAGAGCCCGTCGTAAGGCTGGGGCAAGAAGCGATTAGCTGGTGGGAACGGCATGTTTCAACAGTCCACCGCAAGGGCACGCTTGTCATTTCCCACACACGCGATACGACTGAACTGCGCCGCTTCGCCCGCCGCACGCAAGCCTTCGACACAATTGATTCCGAACAGATCGATGCACTGGAGCCGGACCTTGCAGGCCGTTTCCGGCAGGGGCTTTTCTTTGCTGAGGAAGGCCACCTCAATCCGCGCAATACACTGATCGAGCTTGCCGAAAACCTGCAAAAGAAAGGCGTGGTCTTTCATCTCGGGCAAGATGCGAAAGATGTAAAAATCGACACGGATATTACCGTCGATGCGCGCGGTCTGGCAGCACGCGATCAATTGCAGGATCTGCGCGGTGTGAAGGGCGAAATGCTGGTGGTTCGCTCCCGCGACATCAATCTTTCGCGCCCTGTGCGCCTGCTGCATCCGCGCATTCCGCTCTACATCGTGCCACGCGGTGACGGCATTCATATGATCGGCGCAACTATGATCGAAAGCGATGAGAGAGGCGGCATTAGCGTTCGCTCGACGCTGGAAATGTTAAGCGCCGCCTATGCGCTGCATCCGGCATTTGGCGAAGCGGAAATTCTGGAAACCGGCGTCGACGCCCGCCCCGCCTTCCCCGACAATCTGCCACGTGTGCGACAAGTTCGAACAGGGCGTGGCCAAACAATGTATGTCAACGGGCTTTACCGGCACGGCTTTCTGCTCTCCCCTGCGGTTGCACGCATGGCGGTTGCGGCAGCAACCGAGGCCGAACAACAACCTGAACTTCTGGAGAACCTGGCATGACCATCGTTTTAAATGGCGAGGTCTTTGAGACCAAAAGCGCCAATCTTTTGGCTCTGCTTGCAGAAATCGAACTTGATGAGGCCGTGGTGGCAACCGCGCTCAATGGCGAATTCATTGCAGGCGATGAACGCGAGGAAACGCTGATCGGCGAAGGCGATCGCATCGAAGTGCTCGCGCCGATGCAGGGAGGCTAAGATGCTGGAATTTTACGGGAAAACATTTGAAAGCCGCCTACTATTGGGAACGGCGCAATATCCATCACCCTCTATTCTTGCTGACAGCGTCCGCTCGTCAAAGTCGGGAATCGTGACGGTTTCGCTGCGGCGCGAGAGCGGGAATATGCGTGCCGGTCAGGATTTCTGGACACTGATCAAGGATCTGGGTGTTTCGGTTTTGCCCAATACTGCCGGTTGCCATACCGCACGCGAAGCAGTCACCACAGCAAAAATGGCGCGTGACGTTTTCGGCACCAACTGGATCAAGCTTGAAGTCATCGGCGATCACGACACCTTGCAGCCTGATCCTTTCGGGCTGGTCGAAGCAGCCCGTATTCTCTGCGATGAAGGCTTTGAGGTCTTTCCCTATATGAATGACGATCTTGTGGTTGCGGAGAAACTGATTGAGGCAGGCTGCAAGGTGTTGATGCCATGGGGCGCGCCGATTGGTTCAGGTCGCGGCCTCAACAATCCTTATGCACTTAAAACCATGCGTGCGCATTTCCCCGATATTCCACTGGTCGTGGATGCCGGTATTGGCGTCCCATCGCACGCTGCAGCCGCCATGGAACTTGGCTTTGATGCCGTGCTGATCAACACTGCGGTTGCCAAAGCAGGCGATCCAGCCGCTATCGCCCGCGCTTTTGCGCTCGCTGTTGAGGCTGGGCGCATCGCCTATGAAGCCGATCCGATTGAAGCCCGCGACATGGCTGCCCCCTCCACTCCATTACTCGGAAAGGCATTTTTGTAATGGCCCTTGATCCGTTCTACCCGATCTTTGACAGCGCTAGCTGGTGTGAGCGCATGGTGCCGCTTGGCATCAAACTCGTGCAGCTGCGCATCAAGGATAAGAACGACGCTGAACTGCGCGCAGAAATCCGCGCAGCCCGCGAAATTTGCGCGCGATATGATTGCCAGCTCATCGTCAATGACTACTGGAAACTGGCGATTGAGGAAGGCTGCGACTTCATACATCTCGGTCAGGAAGACCTTGATGAAGCCGATCTCGATGCAATCCGCGAGAGCGGTGTGAAGCTCGGTGTATCCAGCCATGATGAGGCTGAACTTGATCGTGCATTAGCGCTAAAGCCAGCCTATATCGCGCTCGGCCCTGTCTATCCGACCATTCTCAAAAAGATGAAATGGCATGAACAGGGATTGGACCGCGTCAGCCAATGGAAAGCCACCCTTGGTGATATTCCGCTCGTTGGCATTGGCGGCATGAATGTGGAGCGCGCGCCGGGCGTCTTTAAAGCCGGAGCTGACATTGTATCCGTCGTCACCGACATCACTCTCAACCCCGATCCCGAAGCCCGCGTGCGGCAATGGATCGAAGTTACACGCCCCTATGTAAAGTAGACCTAATATTCGCTTTAACGCGCATCTTGTCCGAAAACCGCTTCACACTTTTCGGGATGCGCTCTAACCGGAGGAAACATGAAAAAACTGATTTTTGCTGCGCTTTTCAGCGCCACGGCTTCGTTCGCCCTGATGTCAGCTCAGGCAGCTCATGCGAATGATAAATTCAAACTCATACTTGATTGGTATGTGAACCCCGATCATGGGCCGATCATCGTGGCCGACAAGCTCGGTTACTTCAAGGATGCGGGTCTTGATGTGGAAATCATCGCCCCTGCCGACGCATCTGTACCACCCAAAATGGTTGCGGCTGGACAGGCTGATCTGGCAATTTCATATCAACAGCAGGTGCATCTCGATGTTCATGCCGATATTCCGCTGATCCGCGTCGGCACTCTGGTCGATTCCCCGCTCAACTGCCTGATGGTGCGAGACGATGGTTCAGTCAATTCAAGTGCCGATCTCAAAGGCAAGAAGATCGGCTTCTCTGTCGCTGGTGTTGAAGAAACGGTGCTTGGCACCATTCTCAAAAACCACGACATAAAGCTTTCAGATGTCGAACTCATCAATGTGAACTTCTCGCTCGCACCATCGCTGATGTCGAAACAGGTTGATGCGGTGATTGGTGCCTATCGCAATGTTGAGCTCAACCAGATGGCGGTTGAAGGGGTTGCGGGCAAATGCTTCTTCGTCGAGGAGGAAGGCGTGCCGGTCTATGACGAGCTGGTTTATGTCGCCAACTCAAACAAGCTGGATGCGAACGAAAAAGAACGGATTTCGCGCTTTCTAGCAGCCACCGAAAAAGCCGCGCAATATATCGTCAATCATCCAGAGCAAAGCTACGACCTGTTCGCGTCTTATAGTTCTGAACTCAAAGACGAGCTGAATCAGCGCGCCTGGAAAGACACGGTTGCCCGTTTCTCGCGCTCACCCGCAAGCCTCGATTATGGACGCTGGAGCCGCTACGAAACCTATCTCAAGGATAACGGTCTCGTGCCTTCGATCCTGCCTGTCGAGAAATTTGCAATCGACGTCAACGCGGGAGGTGACAAGTCATGAGTGACACGCTTTATTCATCCGAATTGTTCACCCGCCTGCGTGCCGCAACGCTTGATGACTGGACCCCCTATATCGATCATGAATTTGTCCGCGGACTGGGCGATGGCACGCTGCCGAAATCGGCATTCCTGCATTATCTCAGGCAGGACTACGTTTATCTGCATCACTATGCCCGCGCCTTTGCGCTGGGTGTCGTGAAGGCAGGCAGCTTGCAGGAAACGCGGCTCTGCGCCGAAATCATGCATGGGCTGGCGGTCACAGAACTGCCGCTGCATGTCGGAATCTGCGCACGCGAAGGCATAACCGAAGACGATCTTTACAACACAAAAGAAGAGCCGGAAAACCTCGCCTATACGCGCTACGTACTCGATTGCGGGCAGGCAGGCGATTTCCTCGACCTGCTGACCGCACTGGTTCCCTGCGCGCATGGCTATGGCGAAATCGGGGTTAATCTCGCAGCCACTGCCCATATAGGCACACCCTATCAGGAGTGGATCGACACCTATGCGGGCGCTGATTATCAGGAGATGTGCCATACGGTTGGCAAGCTTTTTGATCAAGCTGCAAAAGACCGCATCGGTCCGGATTTCGAGAGCAGCCCGCGCTGGCCAAAGCTCTGCCAGATTTTTGCAACGGCAAGCAGGCTTGAAGCGAACTTCTGGTCAATGGGTATTTCTGGGGGTCTCAAAGGAGCATGACGAGCATCGCTCCTCGCTCGCGCAAAAAACGCATCGCCGACGGGTTTCTGTCGGCGTTTGCTGTGCTGGCACTTTGGCAGGCTGTGGTGAGCATCTGGCAGATGCCGCGCTTCATCCTGCCCGGCCCGCTCGACGTCGTGCAATCACTCATCACCAATGCACAGTTGATCGCCGATAATGCAGTCGTGACATTTGGCGAGGTGCTGGGCGGGCTGTTTCTCGGCTCTGCCATTGGCGTTCTCACGGCCATAGGGCTGATGATGTCGCCGCTCGCACAACGGCTTGTCATGCCGGTGATGGTGTTCAGTCAGGCGATTCCGATATTTGCACTCGCTCCGATCTTAACACTCTGGCTCGGCTATGGACCGGCATCGAAAATTGCAGTCACCATTCTGATGATCTTCTTTCCGGTCGTTTCCACCTTTCTGGATGGGATGCAAAGGATGGATCAGACGCTGATTAATGCCGCCGAAAACCTTGGCGCCAAGCCCATGCAAATTCTTTTTCGTGTGCGCATTCCCGCAGCTTTCCCGTCGCTTGCTTCGGGGTTAAGTCTTGCTGCCGTCTATGCACCAATTGGGGCTGTAGTGGGCGAATGGGTCGGTGCATCAAAAGGTCTTGGTTATCTGATGCTGCTCGCCAATGGTCGCGCCAAGGTCGATCTGATGTTCGCAAGCCTGTTTGTGCTGGCGGCCTTCACCATGCTTTTACATGCAACCATCTCGCATTTTTCGCGCAAACTCGCCGCATGGCCGCGAAAGCTGTAAGGCAGCATTTTTGCCACACTCAATAGATTGAAATAAAACTTCTGCATTTTGCCACTTGGCAAATAGATTTGCTCATTTATTGTGCAGCCATCTGAAACACTGGCAAGAGGTATGAGATGCGTGTCTATCCATTTCCGTCGGTGCCCGGTGTTAACGCGGGCGCATCCAAGCTTTAGGTCTTTGGCCCGTGTTGCAGGCTAAGGCCTGATCGCCCTCCCTAAAAGGGCATATTACTAACAACTTCCAAATTTGCCGCAGCTCTCAGCAGCTGTTTGTTTTGTCTTCGTTTTCAAACATCGTTCGACGCAAAACCGCTTCGTGCTTTTAATGAAAATGATTTTAAAGGAACCAGAATCCGTCTTCGCGCGGCCTGGTATTATTCATATGACTCGGTTTCGTATCAATTTCCGGGGACCTGCTTTCCGCAATGTCCTCGGCTACACCTTCAGCCACTGGCGAAGTCAGCCTCTGCGGCTGACGCTGATTATTATCAGCATGCTGCTTGCAACGGCCGCAGACGTCCTCACACCACTCTATTCAGGGCGGCTGGTCGATGCGCTTTCGATCGGTCAGGATGGCGCATGGGATGCTGCCATTCGCGCGCTGATTATCCTGCTTGCGCTGGGCGCACTGGCGCTGATCACGCGTCAGCTGACCTTCTATGTCATCACCGACTTCACGCTGAAGATCATGAGTGACATGGCAGCCAGTTCGTTTCGCAAGCTACAGCGGTTTTCGACCGACTGGCATGCAAATGCTTTTGCCGGATCGACCGTGCGTAAGGTTTCGCGCGGCATGTGGGCGCTTGACCTGCTCAATGACACGCTGCTGATTGCGTTATTGCCGTCTATCCTCATGCTTTTCGGCTCAGTAGCACTTCTCGCATGGTACTGGCCGATGATGGGCCTGCTGGTTGCAATCGGCTCGGTGCTTTTCATCGTCTGCACGATTGTGATTTCGCTGGGCTTTGTTGCGCCTGCTGCAACGCTTGCCAACAGCTGGGACACACGTATGGGCGGCGCTTTGGCCGATGCCATTTCGTGCAACGCAGTTGTCAAGGCATTCGGTGCGGAAGGTCGTGAAGATGGACGTCTTGCCAAGGTCGTCACCAAGTGGCGCTCGCGTACGCGCCGCACATGGCTGATCGGCACGCTGAACGGCTTTATTCAGGGTGTAAACCTGCTGGTGATGCGTGGCGTGGTCATTGCTTTTGCGCTCTATCTCTGGAGCCAGGGCAAGGCAACGGCAGGTGATATCACCTTCGTTCTGACGGCATTCTTCATGTTGCAGGGCTATCTGCGTGATGTGGGTATGCATATCCGCAACCTGCAGCGTTCGGTAAACGATATGGAAGAGTTGGTTCAGATCGAAGCCGAGCCTTACGGCATTGCCGACAGGCCGGGTGCAAACGCGATCAAGATCGGAAATGGCGAGATCACGTTTGAGAACGTCACCTTCCATTATGGCAGTCACGACACGGCTCTCTATCGCGACTTCTCGGTCAGGATTAAAGCCGGTGAACGGGTTGGTCTGGTCGGTCATTCGGGTTCGGGCAAGACGACTTTCATCAAGCTCATCCAGCGTCTCTACGATGTGAGTGGCGGCGCCATCAAGATTGATGGACAGAACATTGCCGAAGTCACACAGGCTTCACTCAGATCGCAGATTGCTATTGTGCAGCAGGAACCAATCCTGTTTCACCGGACGCTGGCCGAAAACATCGCCTATGCTCGCCCCGGCGCGACACAGGCAGAGATCGAGCATGCAGCCATGCTTGCCAGTGCGCATGACTTCATCATGCGTCTGCCGAAGGGTTATGCAACGCTCGTTGGTGAACGCGGTGTGAAGCTTTCGGGTGGTGAACGTCAGCGTGTGGCGATTGCCCGCGCATTTCTGGCAGATGCGCCAATCCTAATTCTGGACGAGGCAACATCGAGCCTTGATTCAGAATCGGAAGTGCTGATCCAGCAGGCAATGGAACGGCTGATGATCGGTCGTACAACGCTTGTCATTGCGCACCGGCTTTCAACGGTTCGTGCGCTTGACCGCTTGCTGGTCTTCGACAAGGGCAAAATCCTTGAAGAAGGTGATCACGATGCGCTCATCCGCAAACCGGGCGGCATCTATCGCCGCATGTTCGAACGTCAGGCCTTGGAACTGACCAAGGGACTGGAAGACGTTCTTCCATCGTAAGAAATAAAACGGGGCCGGAAATACCGGCCCCGTCTTAAACTTATGTTTTTACCCATGTCTTTAACTCAAAACAGGGTTCCCGCTTTTGGGAGACATGCTTTATTCCGCCACCTTGCCCGAAGACACCTTGCCCGAAGACTGGCGGATAATCAGCTTATATTCGATATGGCGCGACGGCGATGTGTTGTTGGTATCAATCTGGTGGAGCAGCATATCCACGGCATCACGCGTCATTTCGCGGATTGGCTGACGCACCGTCGTAATCTGCGGCGACACCATGCTGGCAATCGCACTGTCATCGAAGCCAACAACCGTTAGTTCGGCCGGCACATCAATCTTGTAATCATAGGCAATCTGCAGAACAGCAGCCGCCATGTCGTCATTCGACGCAAAAATGGCAGTCGGCCTGTTTTGCAGCGATAGCAGTTTTCTGCCTGCAGCCAGACCGCTTGAAAAGCTGAAGCCGCCTTCAAATTCATAATCGGGATTGTGATCAATCCCCGCTTCATCAAGCATACGGCGATAGCCTGCCAGACGCTGCTGCGCCGAGCGGTGGGTCAGATCGCCGATCACAATCGCAATCCGGCGATGCCCCATATCGAGCAGATACTTCATCAGATCGAGTGTGGCCGCCTCATCGTCGATGGCAACGCTGTCAGTCGGATGCACATTGAAATCACCCGCCACACGCGCAAAAGGCATGGCTGACGCAATCAGCTCCTGCAGAATCTCGGGATCATCCGACATGGGCGGTGTTACGATAATGCCATCAAGGCCGGAAGCATGGGCCGTTTCGATCAGCGATCCGCGAATATCCGCACGGTTCTCGACTGGAAATATCAGCAGTCGATAACGCGTGCCGCGCAGACGATCCAGCGCCCCAACCTGCAATTCCGTGACGTAGCTGTGGCTTGGATTTTCAAAGAATAATCCGATGAGATGCGAGCGGCGCTCGACCAGATTGCGCGCCGCGGCATTAGGGCGATAGCGCAATTCAGCACCAGCCTCTTTCACCCGCTCACGGATCGTATCGCGGACATTCGGCTCGTCATTGTAAACGCGTGAAACTGTCTTGATCGACACGCCCGCCAGGCGCGCCACATCATGGATCGTCGCTCTCTTATTGGATGCGGCCATGGCCGTTATGCACTCTCTCCCCAGTGATATGCATAATTTACTAGCTGCTTTGCTCTAAAGCGCAAAGCTCTAAAGCGCGATGTGCTTTAGCTATTGTTCTTACGCTTATCTTTATCCCCAAAACCGGCATCCACTTTTGGGAAACATGCTTCAAATGGAACATATCTTGGAACGGGTAAGAAAGCGCTTCTCGCGGCCATTATCGAGCGAGAACATACCGCCGCGCCCCGGCACGACATCGATGATGAGTTCGGTATGTTTCCAGGCCTCATACTGAGAACCGCTGATATAGAACGGTGCGCCGCCGATTTCACCCAGCTTCACATCCGCATCCGAAAGCAGCAGATCTCCTTGCGGATAGCACATCGGCGATGAGCCATCACAGCAGCCGCCAGACTGGTGAAACATAATCGGGCCGTACTCGTCCTGCAATTCTGCGATCAGCTCCAGCGCTGCATCGGTAGCAGTAACCTGCTCTTGTTGAGCGACTTGCGGCATGGTTCCTCCTCCCATTGCCAACACCGCCGTATTGCTACGGCGGCTCTGATGACAGTATGAACCGATTACTGCGTCAGGTCCATCACGACACGGCCTTCGATCTGGCCTGCGCGCATTTCGTCAAAGATGGCATTGATATTGTCGATCTTGTCGGTGCGGATCGTTGCTTTAACTTTGCCGTCCGCTGCGAAATCAAGAGACTCCTGCAGATCAAGACGCGTGCCGACAATCGAACCGCGCACGGTCACGCCGTTCAGCACCATGTTGAAGATCGACAGCGGAAACTCGCCAGCCGGAAGACCGTTCAGCGCAATCGTCCCGCCGCGTGCTGCCATGCCGATCGCCTGTTCAAAGGCTTTCGGCGACACAGCCGTCACCAGCACGCCCTGCGCGCCACCGTCAGTTTCCTTCTTGATATAGGCTGCCGGATCATTATGGGTCTTGGCATTGACCGTGACTGTCGCACCAAGCTTGCGGGCGAGATCGAGTTTCTTGTCGTCAATATCGACGGCAGCAACATTCAGCCCCATGGCCTTGGCATATTGCACAGCCATATGACCGAGGCCGCCGATGCCGGAAATCACCACCCAGTCACCCGGTTTAGTGTCCGTGACCTTAAGTCCCTTATAGACCGTCACGCCTGCGCAAAGGACGGGCGCAATTTCATTGAACTCGATGTTTTTTGGCAGGTGGCCAACGAAATTCGGATCAGCCACTACAAAATCGGCAAAGCCGCCATTCACCGAATAGCCGGTGTTCTGCTGCTCTTCACAAAGCGTTTCCCAGCCACCAAGGCAATGCACGCAATGACCGCAAGCCGTGTAGAGCCAAGGAATGCCAACGCGGTCGCCTTCTTTCACATGCTTGACGCCGCGACCGACTGCCGAAACGAAACCGACGCCTTCATGACCCGGGATGAATGGAGGATTGGGTTTTACCGGCCAGTCGCCTTCGGCGGCGTGGAGATCGGTGTGACATACGCCAGAAGCTTGAATTGCTACCTGAATCTGGCCATCACCCGGCACCGGAATCGGCACTTCGTCGATGGTCAGTGGTTTGCCGAATTCGCGAACCACGGCAGCCTTCATTGTTTTAGCCATTACGAAAACATCCTTCTGTTTTACGCGCATCTAGCCCAAAAACCGCTTCGCACACTTTTTGGGATGCGGCACTTTTCCTGCGCGCATCTTACCCAAAAACCGCTTCGCACTTTTTGGGATGCGCTGTAATGGGCCGGATTGGCAGGCGCGAAGTCCTGCCGACCCGACCCTTTCCTGGGAGGAAACAGCGGGGGAACGACCTCTGATCGGAAGTGCGATGGAGGTCGTACTGTATCGATGAAACTGCAAGGAAAGCGGCAGTCCGAGGCTCGAAAGCCACGGACCACCCTGTTTTTTAGAAGAAGCCGAGCTTCTTCGGGCTGTAGCTCACCAGCATGTTCTTGGTCTGCTGGTAATGGTCGAGCATCTTGAGGTGGTTTTCACGACCGATACCCGACTGCTTATAGCCACCGAACGCCGCATGGGCCGGATAGGCGTGGTAGCAATTGGTCCAGACACGACCGGCCTGAATGGCGCGACCGAAGCGGTAGGCGCGCGTGCCGTCACGCGTCCACACACCGGCACCCAGACCATAAAGCGTGTCATTGGCAATCGAGAGCGCTTCGGCATCGTCCTCAAACGTCGTAACCGAAACAACAGGACCGAAGATTTCCTCCTGGAAAATCCGCATCTTGTTGGTGCCCTTGAACACAGTCGGCTTGACGTAATAGCCGCCTGCCAGATCACCGGCCAGCTCATTGCGCCCACCGCCCGTCAGCACTTCCGCGCCTTCCTGCTTGCCGATATCGATATAGCTCAGAATTTTTTCGAGCTGCTCGCTGGATGCCTGCGCACCGATCATGGTTGCCGGATCAAGCGGATCGCCCTGAACGATAGCCTCAACGCGCTTCAATGCGCGTTCCATGAACTTGTCGTATATCTTTTCATGGACCAGTGCACGGCTCGGGCAGGTACAGACTTCGCCCTGATTAAGCGCAAACATGACGAAGCCTTCGATAGCCTTGTCGAAGAAATCGTCATCTTCGGCCGTCACATCGGAGAAGAAGATATTTGGCGACTTGCCGCCCAGTTCCAGTGTGACTGGAATAAGGTTCTGGCTGGCATATTGCATGATGAGACGACCCGTCGTCGTTTCACCAGTAAAGGCGATCTTGGCAATGCGCGGGCTCGACGCCAGCGGCTTGCCTGCTTCAAGACCAAAGCCATTGACCACGTTGATGACGCCTGCTGGCAAAAGATCGCCAATCACTTCCATCAGAACAAGAATGGAAGCAGGTGTCTGTTCTGCAGGCTTCAGCACCACGCAGTTACCAGCGGCAAGTGCTGGTGCCAGCTTCCACACAGCCATCAGCAGCGGGAAGTTCCAAGGAATGATCTGGCCGACAACGCCGAGCGGTTCGTGGAAGTGATAGGCAACCGTGTCGTGATCGATTTCGGAAATGCCACCTTCCTGCGCGCGGATTGCACCCGCAAAGTAGCGGAAATGGTCGATTGCCAGCGGCAGGTCGGCATGAGTTGTTTCGCGGATTGGCTTGCCATTGTCCCATGTTTCAGCAGCAGCAAGCTTTGGCAGGTTTTCTTCAATGCGGTCTGCGATCTTGTTGAGGATCACAGCGCGTTCTGCCGGACTGGTTTTGCCCCATGCTTCTTTCGCTGCATGGGCTGCATCAAGTGCTGCATCGACATCAGCCGCATCGGAACGCGCGACTTCGCAGAGTACCTGACCATTGACCGGCGATGTGTTGTCGAAATAGCGGCCAGACTTGGGTTCAACCCATTTGCCGCCAATGAAATTGCCATAACGTTTGGCAAACTCCGGCTTTACGGAGCGATGAAATTCAACTTTGTTCATGACATTCCTCCCAAAAGACAACGCCGCTCCTACGGCGTTTCAAACATAATTTGGCGCGGCTCTTGGGAGGAGTCATCCAGCGCTTGATAGTATGCAGTATCAATGTGTCTCAATAATGAGACAGTTTGCAAAACCGAATTCAGATTTATCGCACCACCCAGTTTAAGCCCGCTTGCAGCGCGTGTCTTTTCCCAAAAATTAGCCCCTAATTCGGGAGATATATTTAATTAGGCCGGATGATCTTGAGGCGATTGAGCTTGCGGTGGAGCGTGGCCCGGCTGATGCCCAGCAGCTTGGCAGCGGACGAAACATTGCCGTCCACGCGCGCAATGGCGCGCAGAATAACGCCTCTCTCGGACTCCGCCATATCCTCACGCGGATCAGCGTTCCAGCCGAGAAGATCAGCCGCAGGCAAGGCTGTCAGAAGTGCTTCATCAGTCAGATCGAGCGAAAGGCGTGCAGCACGCGTGGCACCAATCACAAGGTCGTCCTTGTCGACAGCAATCAGCGCTCCGCCGGTACGGTCGGCACTTGGTGCCAATACGATACGCGCATCAGGAAATGCCTGCCGGAAATTCTCAGCCTCAATGCGGCGCGCGGCATCAATCACCGCGACCGAAATCAGCTGTACAAAGGCCTCGGTCAGATCGCTGCGGCAAGACGAGACATCGAGTGCCGCCATCAAGCGGCCCTGATGGTCATGAATGGGCGCGACTGTGCAGGAAAGCCCAATATTGCGTGTATGAAAATGCTGGTCGCGATGGATGGTCAGCGCACGTTGCTCGGCAATGCAGGTGCCGATGCCATTGGTGCCTTCAACCGCTTCGCTCCATACGGCACCCGTCCACAGACCCCAATCGTAAAACGTGTCGTCATCACCTGCTGCCCCCCGACGCTCGACTGGTACGCCTTCGCTGTCGGCCAAAAGCACGCAACAACCAACACCCCCAACCGCCATATAGAGGCGATCCATGCTGGCTTGTGCAATGCTAACCACCCGTTCCATACGCTGGCGGGCGGTTCGCAGTTCATGATCAGAGAGCGTTTGAACAGAGCCTGTTTCTGCGGGATCCAGTCCATAAAGACGTGCAGAACGGCGCCATGAAGCAACCAGCGCTGAGCGGGCGGCTCCTCCCGTCTCAATCTCGGAATGGATACGATCTGCGTGTATCCGGTCTTGCGGCGCACCCATGTTTTCCTCCCAGAAAGGCTGGAAACGGCCCACTGGAAAGATAATGACTTTTTATCGGACCGGTTGCAAGCGAGCCGTTACGCGACTTTGGCAGGTTGGACGAAAGTCTCAAGCGAAGAGACTTCAATCGCATTCATGCGCAGGCCAAGCTTGGTTCGGCGCCAGAGAATATCTTCCGCCGTATGCGCCCATTCGTGCTCCATGAGATAGCGTACTTCCGCCTCATAAAGATCAGCACCCAAATGTCGTCCAAGCTCCTCCAAAGATTTGGATTTACCCAGCAAAATACGTGCGCGTGTTCCATAGAGCTTAAACAGGCGACGGGCATGGAGGTGTGGCAAGAACGGATAATCAGCTTTCAGCTTTTCCAGTTCCTGATCAAAAGCCGTTGCCTCAAAATCACCACCTGGCAGAGACGCGGCATGGGTCCAAGGAGCACCTTTTTTGCCCAAGTGATGCTCGATCTTCTCAAGCATATGCTCGGCCAGCCTGCGCGCGGTGGTCAGCTTACCACCAAACACATTGATGAGCGGTGCAGCTCCCTGCGGCGCATCTTCTTTGAGCACATAATCGCGGGTTGCTTCCTGCGCCTTGCTTGCACCGTCATCATAGAGCGGACGCACGCCAGAATAGGTCCAGACAATATCTTCAATCCGCACCGGCTCGCGGAAATATTCGCTTGCCGCGGCGCAGAGATAATCGGTTTCCTTGTCGCTAATCGCAACCTTGGCGGGATCACCCTTGTAATCCTGGTCGGTGGTGCCAATCAGCGTAAAATCATCTTCGTAAGGAATAGCGAAGATGATGCGCCCGTCATTGTTCTGGAAGAAATAGGAGCGCGGATCGGAGAACTTTTTGCGCACCACGATATGGCTGCCTTGCACCAGACGCACATTATGCAACTGACGATCGCCTTCGACGCCCTCCAGCACTTTATCAGCCCATGGGCCGGCCGCATTGACCAGGAGACGCGAGCGAAACTCTTCGCGCAGACCTGTATCGATGTTTTCGAGCGTTACCGTCCATGCTTCATGGTCACGGCGGGCAGAGATAACCTTGGTGCGGGTGCGGATCATCGCGCCACGATCAGCAGCATCTCGTGCCGTCAGCGCAGTAAAGCGCGCATCGTCCACCCAGCAATCCGAATATTCGAAAGCCTTTGTGAAAAGTGGCTTGAGCGGTGCGCTCGAAGGATCGGTGCGCATATCGAGCGTACGCGTGGCTGGCAGCTTCTTGCGGCCACCGAGATGGTCATAAAGGAACAGGCCAAGGCGCAGTAACCAGGCAGGGCGCACGCCACCCTTGTGAAAGGGAAGCACAAAGCGCATCGGATGAATCAGATGCGGGGCATTGGCCCAAAGTACCTCGCGTTCCATCAGCGCTTCGCGCACCAGGCGAAATTCGTAATGCTCCAGATAGCGCAATCCGCCATGTATAAGCTTAGTGGCACGCGACGAGGTGCCGCTTGCCAGATCGTTCATCTCGGCAAGACCGACCGAAAAGCCACGGCCAACCGCGTCTCTTGCAATGCCGCATCCATTGATGCCGCCACCGATTACGAAAATATCAAAAATTTTATGCTGCGCCATGGCTAAACCTGAAGACCTCTCCAACCACCAAAGCGAATATAAGTCATTTCATACGAAAGTGAAACGAAAATGAAACGAAACTATGATTCTTTCTTTTCGTTCGGTTCGTCCTCAGCCGTCTCAATCAGTTCGACCTCGTTTTCGCGGCATAATTCCCGCAATTGCTGCGATGGGCAGCGGTCGGTAATAAAGGTATGAACCTGTGAGATATGGCCAAGACGGACAGGAGCGGTCCGTTCAAGTTTGGTTGAGTCGGTAACGAGAATGACGTGGCGCGCATTTGCGATGATCGCCTGTGCCACCTTCACTTCGCGGAAATCGAAATCGAGCAGCGCACCATCCTCATCCATCGCCGATGCACCGATGATTGCGTAATCGACCTTGAACTGCCGGATGAAATCGACGGCGGCCTCACCCACGATACCGCCATCAGACGCGCGTACCACACCGCCAGCGATGACGACCTCGATCTCCGGATAGACACGCAAAGTATTGGCTACATTGATGTTGTTGGTGATGACCATCAGATTATTGTGGTCGATCAACGCATGACTGACGGCCTCTGTTGTCGTGCCTATATTGATGAACAGCGATGCACCGTCAGGGATCATTTCAGCCGCAGCCCGACCGATCAGTTCCTTTTCATGCGCAGCAATGCGGCGGCGCGCCTCATATTCCATGTTCTCGACACCGGACGGATAGAGCGCCCCGCCATGAATACGGCGCAACAGACGCGCCTTGCAAAGATCGTTGAGATCCTTGCGCACAGTCTGCGGCGTTACATCGAACGCGCTCGCAAGATCATCGACGAGAACCTGCCCCTGTCGGCGGGCGATATCCAGAATTGCGTTGTGACGAGGGGTAAGCTGCATTTTGTTCCCGGCAATGGAATTATTCTAACAACAATTTCGTAATTTCGCTGTTTTGCAAGAGAAAGCAACCGCTTGATGACAAAACAGCCAGAAGCGCTGATCCAATGTAGCAATTTTCATCATAGTTTCCGGATTGCGCGCTGCACCATCTCACATTTAACGCCCGAGAGTCTTCAACTTGAGCAAGACGCCATAAACTTTGGTTTAGAAGCAAAACTAAGGAAATGGTTTCAAAGATCGAAATACACAAACGATAACAATATAGATTATCAACAACAAAAACCTTACACATTGTACGTAAAAGGTCATGCAATATTTATATTTCAAGAATCTTATTTTTCAATAATATAGAAATAATCCTTTTTGCACGCAAAATGGCAATAACAAAATAAATGATAATGGCGCCCTTATCATAATCAAAGCATGTGAAATGAAATAAAAGTCGAAGGGGTTGGCTATGTCTAAACTGGGTATCCTTTGCTTATCTGGCGCATTTATCCTCTTCGGAGGGGGTGCGTTCGCTCAAACTGTGAATGTGGACAACAATACAAACTCGTCATCGCAGGCCGGTGCTACCGCCATCGCCGTTGGAGGCGGCTCCGACTCGCCAAGTAAGATTAAAACGACGGTACCTGCCTTCGCGCCGGGACTTGTTGCAGCGGGTGTACATTCCTGCGCAGGCTCAACAAGTGCCGGCGTCGGCGCAACAGGCTGGGGCCTGGGCTTTGGCACAACATATGAAATGCGTGAATGCAACCGGCGGGCCTATGCGGCAGCACTTCTCGGAATGGGGCAAAATGCTGCCGCACTGGACCTGATCTGCCTCAACAAAGAGGTCAGAGCATCCCTGAATGCGACGGGCGTTTACTGTCCATCACAGGGCGCTGCAGCCCGTTCAGCATCGGTACAACGACAAACACGGCAGGCATCGCTTTTGGCGTCTGTTTCCAACGAAGAGCCAGCGGCAATCCCCGCAAGCTCAACCGGAACGACGGCATCACCACCAATTGCCAGCCGCAAGCGTACTTACTCGGCAAAGGCACTTGGCTTGAGTTCCGATCAACTGCGCGCCAAAGGATGCGTTCTGCGTACAACAGAAGGCAATAGCCGGGCCTGGCATTGTCCGGGACCGATTATGTAGATCTGGAGCGACTTAAAGCATCGGTTTGAAGCTTTTTTGAACCGATGCTTATTCACGAACCAATGATTGCTCCACGCGAACACACATCGCCGATACAGCCTTTTACTCATATGCAATGACCCGTCACCGAATGGGTAGCGGGGTATATCGTCGGGATATGCCTGGCAGAAGGGGTTTGACCCGATTTTGTCAGAACAGGAGGAGTTCATCGTGAAGAAAATCATCATCGCATCTATTGCACTTCTCGCGGCTGGCGCCTTGCCTGCTGCAGCACAAACGGTCAACTGGAATGGTAGTTTTGGGGGCGCCAGTGGCGCAGGTTCTGCCGTAACTGGCGGCTTCGCGTTTGGTGCAGGTTCGACTGCGGCAGGACAGGCTGCAACAACAGGCTGGGCGGAAGGAAAAGGCACAGTCGTCGGGCTTGGCGGCAAGATGGGCCATTACGGCGCAAGCGCCGGTATTGGTTCGGGCTATTTCACTTCCGGCTCCGGCGGTCAGACTGCGGCCATGGCGCAGTCGGGAACCGGGTTTTTCGGTGGCAGCTCAGCGGGCACCGCCTTTGGCACCACCTCTGGTGGGTCGTCCGGCAGCATTAGCCTTCGCCCCTGAATGGAGTTGGATCACATATCTGTTGAGCGAAAACCATCGTTCCAAAGGCTCGACAGACTATTCAACCAACTCAAATGACAGCAGCGGAAGACCGTTACGCCGCGTCCTTCCGCTCAGAAAAGAATGAGAGTCCCCTCAAAGGATACCCGCTCTCATTCTGTAGGGGCAGGTGAAAATCTGCCCCTACCCTTTCTTCTGAATATGCCGCAGGCTGTGAATTTTATGCGCCCTGAAAACTATAAAGCGCCGGCTGATCATGTCAGTCCGACGCTTCATAGATCCCAAAAATCACATATATGCATGCTGATTACGTTATTCTCCGCTGAACTTATTGCCGTACATCTTGTGAAGCTTACAAGCGACTTCGGTGCGATTTGCTGCACCTATCTTTCTCATAATATTATGAACATGGGCTTTGACTGTGCCTTCGCTCATGCCAAGTTCAAAAGCGATGATCTTGTTCGACTTCCCCACCCGGATCGCATGAACCACTTCGATCTCGCGCATGGTCAACAGTTCGCCCAGTACATCGTCGCTCATGTCCTCCGAAGGAGGTTTCATCAGCATGGACGCTGGCACATACATCCCACCCGCAAGTGCCAAATGAATGGCTTCAACGCAGATCTTGATATCGACTGATGTTGGAATATAGCCACGCGCACCGATCTCCATCGCGCGCAAAACCTGCGACCACTCCTCCCGCTCTGCCAGCAATACCAACGGGATCGGAGCCCAGGCCTTGATTGCCGCTTCCACTTCATCCGAGAAGAAGGGATCTGCCAAACGCTTGGAACCGATATGCATGAGCACAACAATAGCGCCATTCAGCGGCATGTTTCTATCGACTGACGCGAAGCTTACAACGGGCAGTTTAAGCCCATTCATCATGAGCCCGTTAAAGATACACTCTCGCTCCAGATTGCTTTTACAGACAAGCATAAGATGAGGCTCATCCTGCAAAGGCAATCCGGCTGCATATTCTCCGCCCTGCATCCGTTCATTTGCGACAATGGCAGATCCATCGCTCACACCGCTAGGTGATGCCCATGAGTACCGTTCTCTCATTTCCAACATTGCTTAGTATCCCCTGTTACTCAGGTTTGTATTCAACACAAAACACTAGTCATGCCAAAAACTGCGCTCGTTTATTAGGAATTTTATTGCTAATCCCGATGAACACTGGTCTAAATATTGCTATCATCAAATAAACGTGTCATTAACTTATGTTAGCACTTTATAAAAAAATGTACTCGCCATAAGAACGACTTCGGGAACAGAAGGTTATAGAGTCTATAACTTTCGTTGGGCATAGGCAGCGAATGCATAGTGGTAATCAGAACACCACCGCCCTGATGATCGACGGCCTGGTTAGTTTATTGGAATCCCCTCCAATTCTGGCCAAATTAAACGCGCAGGAAAAACAGTCCCTACAATCTCTCGTTCTTTCCGAGAGTAGCTATCCCGCCGATGCAGTGATTATTGAGCAGGGAGCCAGCATCAGGAGTATCCATCTGGTTCGTTCGGGATGGGGCTGTGTTTATCGAGACCTGTCGAGCGGGGAACGTCAAATTATAGACTTTCCCATGCGGTGCGATTTCGTGGGACTGAGAACCGGCGACGGTTACAGCTACAACACGATCAAATCGATTACCCCGATGTCGCTTTATGAAATACCACTGTCATCTCTCGAAGAAACAATCTGGCAAATCCCGCGCCTGAGCATGATTTTCATTGAGCTGCTTTCACGACAACGCTCCATGCTCATTGAACATCTGACAAATATTGGCTGCCGAAGTGCTTTTGTCCGTACTGCACATCTTTTACTGGAGCTGTCTGACCGCGTTAAATCATGCGGAATGGGTGATGCAGACTCGTTTTATTGCCCACTGACCCAGTATCAGCTTGCAGACGCACTGGGCCTGACGCCAATTCACCTTAATCGGATGATGCGCGAGCTTCGAGAGGAAGGTTTGGTGATGTTTCGATCTTACAAGGTCGAAATTCTCGACAGGCAACGGCTGGTCGAAATTGCAGAATATGACGGCCAATTCATGCGAATGTCCGTCTTCGACAAATCCATTTAAGCAATTATTCTAAGGGAGAAAATGGTCGGAGCGAGAGGATTCGAACCTCCGACCCCCTGATCCCAAATCAGGTGCGCTACCAGGCTGCGCTACGCTCCGTGACCATCAAAACCGAGACTCTGTGGTCTGGCTGTGAGCGGCTTATAGCGCCGCTGTTTTCAAGCCGCAAGGGGATCAAGCGGCTTTTTTTAAGCTATTTTGTAAGATCGTGTGTTTAGCTGGCTTATCGATGCGAAAGCAGTCTTATTTCAGGCAAAAACAGGTGCTTCCCCAGCACCGAAGGCAACGAAATCCGGGTTGGAAAAGCCTTTCACAGTTCCGTCAGAACGTGCGCCATAGATCATTGGCTTTCCGTCGAAAGTCGTCGTCATGCCACCGGCTGCACGCAGAACTGCGTCACCTGCTGCCGTATCCCACTCCATTGTCGGGCCAAAGCGTGGGTAGAGATCCGCCTCCCCGCGTGCGATCATGCAGAATTTGAGCGATGAACCTACAGACACGCATTTGCCACTGTGATTGAGTTTCAGGAACTCCTCGGTTTCAGATGTCAGATGGGACCGACTGCACACCACAACCTTTTCAGATGGCGCGATGCGAGCGGCAATCGGGCGCCTGCTTATAATCTGATGGTCGGCAGATGTTACCGCTTCCTGTGCACCCTCGCGGCTCCCCACATAAAGCAGGTTGCGCACAGGCGCATAGACAAGGCCTAGCACCGGCACTCCATCCTCAATAAGTGCGATATTCACCGTGAAATCGCCATTACGCAGCAGAAACTCGCGCGTACCATCAAGCGGATCGATCAGAAAGAATTTCCGGCCCAGACGTGCAGGCAGACGGCCTGCGGCCGCTTCTTCCTCGGCCACCACCGGAATGCTTGGTGCAACCGATGCAAGAGCAGACAGGATAATCGCTTCTGCCGCCTGATCCGCTTCCGTTACCGGCGACTGATCCTTCTT
This sequence comes from Brucella sp. NBRC 12950, assembly GCF_030268145.1. Classification (NCBI taxonomy): domain Bacteria; kingdom Pseudomonadati; phylum Pseudomonadota; class Alphaproteobacteria; order Hyphomicrobiales; family Brucellaceae; genus Brucella; species Brucella sp. NBRC 12950. The sequence goes on along the minus strand of NZ_BSQC01000008.1, from coordinate 78,189 downwards.
GGAATGGACCGCACAACCATCCGTGTAATGTTTGATAATGACGCGACCAGCCTCAAGGGCTGCATCCTCGAGAAGGCTCAGCAAAGCTTTGCCGTTCGGATCGGCTTTAGGGAAGGCTGCTGTTGTCATTTCTCAAATCGACCAGGAATCACTGCCAAAGCTGCCGATAACACCACGCTCGGCCAGATACTTTTCCACTTCTGCGACGAGTTCGTCAATGTCGCGACCTGCGGTGTTGAGATGCAGCTCCGGCGAAAGCGGTGCTTCATAGGGTGAGTCTATGCCTGTGAAAGCCTTGATCTCACCACGTAGAGCCTGCGCATAAAGCCCCTTTGGATCACGCGCCATGCATTCCTCAATCGGCGTATCGACGAAGATTTCGATGAATTCACTCTCCGGCAGACGCGACCGCACGCGGTCGCGTTCGGAACGGAACGGCGAAATGAACGAGACCAGCGCAATCAGCCCGGCATCGGCCATAAGACCCGCTACCTCGCCAACGCGGCGGATATTCTCGGCCCGGTCTTCATCAGAGAAACCAAGATCGCTGTTAAGGCCATGACGGACATTATCGCCATCCAGCAGATAGGTGTGCTTGCCAAGCGCATGAAGCCGCTGTTCAAGCCGATTGGCGATGGTGGATTTCCCCGAGGCGGACAAACCTGTGAACCAAAGCACAGCCGGTTTCTGGAATTTCTGCGCAGCCCGCGCCTGTTTGTCGAGATCGAAAGCCTGCAAATGCACATTCGTTGCCTGACGCAGTGCCTGATCGATCATGCCAGCACCCACCGTTGCATTGGTGAGCCGATCAATCAGCACGAAAGCACCCGTCACGCGATTGTCCGAATAGGGATCGAAAACGATCTGATCCGCTGTCTGAAGATGGCAGAGACCAACTTCATTGAGGTCAAGTCGTGTCGCTTCTTCCCGCGCAAATGTACTGACGTCAGTGCGGTATTTAATCTCGCTGATCGTCACCGGCGTCTGGTCGGTTTCGGTGCGCAGCAGATAGGAGCGCCCCGGCTGCAAGGCCTCTTCACCGAACCAGACGATGTTGGCGCTGAAACGATCCGCCACTTCCGGGCGCGCCTCTGCACCCACCAGCATGTTACCACGAGAGACCTCGATCTCGTCTTCGAGAACCAGCGTCACCGCCTGCCCTTCGGTTGCGCGAGCCAAATCGCCATCATAGGTAGCGATGCGCTTAACCTTCGATTGCTTGCCCGACTTTGCAACCACGACCGTATCGCCCTCGGCAATCGAGCCTGATGCAACCGTGCCTGCAAAACCACGGAAATCGAGGTTTGGCCGGTTCACATATTGCACCGGGAGGCGGAACGGCTTGCCGATACTATCCGCTTCAAGACGCACTGTTTCCAGATGTTCCAGCAGATAGGGGCCTTCATACCAGCCGATGCGCGATGAGGGGCTACTGACATTATCGCCGAAGCGTGCCGACAGCGGGATTGCCTGAATGCTGGCAAAGCCCAAATCTTTGGCGAAACTCATATAATCGGCAACAATACGATCAAAAGCATCTTTTGAGAAATCAACCAGATCGATCTTGTTGACGGCCACGACAATGTGCCGGATGCCCAACAGCGAAGCGATGAAGCTATGGCGGCGGGTCTGTGTCAGCACGCCCTGCCGCGCGTCGATTAGCACCACCGCAAGATCGGCCGTCGAAGCACCTGTCGCCATGTTGCGCGTATATTGCGCATGGCCCGGCGTGTCGGCCACGATGAACTTGCGGCGTGGGGTTGAGAAGAAGCGATAGGCCACATCAATAGTGATGCCCTGCTCGCGTTCGGCTTCCAGACCGTCGACCAGCAGCGCGAAGTCAAAATCGTCATCCGTGGTTCCGAATTTGCGGCTGTCGTTTTTCAGCGTCGCCAGCTGATCCTCAAAGATCAGCTTTGTGTCATAGAGAAGCCGCCCGATCAGCGTGGACTTACCATCATCGACCGAACCGCAGGTGAGAAAGCGGAGCAGCGTCTTGCGTTCCTGATCGGCGAGAAAATCGCTGACGGCTGCACTTGTTACAGAGGGCTTCAATACGGCGTTCATCAGAAATAGCCCTCACGCTTCTTCTTTTCCATTGAGCCCGCTTCATCACGGTCAATGGCACGGCCCTGCCGCTCGGAGGTTCGGGCGATCAGCATTTCTTCGACAATATCGGAGAGATTTGTGGCGCTTGATTCAATGGCACCCGTCAGCGGATAGCAGCCCAGTGTGCGGAAGCGCACCAGTCGTTCTTCCACCTTCTCACCGGGACGAAGCGTCATGCGGTCATCATCGAGTTTGATCAACATGCCGTCGCGCTCCACCACCGGGCGGGGAGCGGCAAAATAAAGCGGCACAATCGGGATATTTTCCTGCAGGATATACTGCCAGATATCGAGTTCGGTCCAGTTGGAAAGCGGGAACACGCGGATCGATTCACCGGCAGAAACGCGGGTATTATAAACCTTCCACATTTCCGGACGCTGGTTCTTCGGGTCCCAGCCGTGCTGCGCGTTTCGGAATGAAAAAATGCGCTCCTTGGCGCGGGATTTTTCCTCGTCGCGACGCGCACCGCCAAAGGCGGCATCAAACTTGTATTTATCAAGCGCCTGCCGCAAACCCACTGTCTTCATGACATGGGTATGGACGTTTGAGCCATGCGTGAATGGACCAACCCCATCGCGCACACCGTCTTCATTGATATGAACCAGCAGCTCAAAGCCCTTTTCGCGGGCTTGCTCATCGCGAAACTCGATCATCTCGCGGAATTTCCAGGTTGTATCGACATGCAGGAACGGAAATGGCGGAGGAGCCGGGTAAAACGCCTTCATCGCCAGATGCAGCATGACGGACGAATCCTTGCCCACTGAATACAGCATAACCGGGTTGGAGAAGGTCGCGGCAACTTCGCGGAAAATATGAATTGCTTCTGCTTCCAGACGCTGAAGATGCGTCAGGTTCTTGTTCAGGGATGCATGATGCACGTCGATATCTCCGGGAGGCCAGCTCAACTGGCTAAATCGCTGGTTTGCTATGACGCGCATTGTCATGAAAGGCAGGGCAAAAGGAAAAGTATGCTATCGCGTATTGCGAAACGCTTGAGCGAAAACTTGCCTGTTTTAAGCCAGATGGAGGAAGAAACTTGCGCCAAATCGAAAAGCCCGATTTTCGCCCAAGTTACGGAAAATACTACTAAAATTGTGGTATTAAGATAAATTTGCAGGGGTAAAACTTTTGTCTAAAAAGGGCTGGAGCATCCTTCGAACCATACCGTCGAAGAAATGATCAGCGCTACAGGAGGCCAAAAGTACGCGCCTTGGCGACGGCCTGCACCTTGTTGACCGCAACGAGTTTGGTGAGGACGTTGCTGATATGGAAATTCACAGTCCGGGTCGAGATATTGAGAATTGTGCCAATGATCTCGGCAGTCTTACCTTCGCTGGTCCAGCGCAGGATTTCGCGTTCACGCGCTGTGAGATTGACCTCTGCCACACAATTGATGCTCGGAACATCAAGATGCTCGTACATAGCAAGATGCAGAAGGTTGGTTACAATCTGCATCTGCCGACGCAGCATCGAAACTTCGCCATCTGACAAAGCTGGTTTATCGCGAAGGAATGTGAGTACGCCAAAGACGCCCTGCGCGGCCCAGCACGGCTGAGAAATACCTGCCCTCAAGCCAAAGCCTTGTGCGTCCGCCCATATTTGCGGAGCATCGGCAAACTGTCGTGCCGACCAAACGAGCGGATCTATGCTGTTCATCCCGCGCTTGAGAATTGGGTCGATTTCGGCATATTTTTTTGTGGCATAATGCTCCCGCCAGCCTTCCGGCAATGTTTCAAAACGCAACCACCGCGCGACACTGTTCAATGAGGGCACACACATAACGTAGGAAACATACTGAAACCCGATTGCTTCCGCATAAGAACAAACGTGTTCAAATGAATTATCTGCGTTGTCGGATATTTGTATTCTTTCGTATAAATCTTCCCATTTCATTGCATAAATCCCAACATTGTTCCTATGAAGCAATATTTACTCTGAAAAACGCAGCAATCAGGCACAATCCGGCATCAGTACATTGCCAGAAAAACAAATATAAACTTTGAAGGATTCTATGGCGCCGGAATCCGGGAATTCAAATCATCGACCACCAAACCGTGAGCCACCTGTATTACATAACACATGATTCCAGGGGCATCCACCGATAATGATTTCAGGATAATCCGGCCTTTTTACAAAACACATACTTATTCATATTGAATATAATTTTAGTAAATTAAGTATAAAAGCCCCGCAATGCGGGGCTTTTATATGAGCGTAATTTAGCAACAATTTATGCAGCAGCTTCAACCGGCTCCGGTGCCTGACCGGGAATGTAGTTGAGGATCGGCCCAAGCCAGCGCTCGACCTCCTCAACGCTCATGCCCTTGCGGTTCGCGTAATCTTCGACCTGATCACGCTCGACCTTGGCAACGCCGAAATAATAGCTTTCCGGATGGCCGATATAGAGGCCCGACACGGACGAACCCGGCCACATGGAATAGCTTTCCGTCAGTTCGACGCCGGTTTGCGCTGTGGCATCCAGCAGCTCGAACAAGGTCTTCTTTTCGGTGTGGTCAGGCTGCGCCGGATAACCCGGTGCCGGACGGATACCCGCATAACGCTCGTGGATCAGATCATCATTCGACAGATCTTCACCCGGCGCATAGCCCCAGAACTCGTTGCGAACGCGCTGATGCATCAGTTCGGCGAAGGCTTCTGCGAAGCGGTCAGCCAGTGCCTTCACGAGAATGGACGAGTAATCGTCATTGGCCCGCTCGAAACGTTCGGCAATTGCCACTTCCTCGATACCCGCCGTGACGACGAAGCCACCGACATAGTCCTGCTTGCCGCTATCGGCTGGCGCAACAAAATCGGACATAGCGACATTCGGACGACCATCACGTTTTGACAATTGCTGACGCAGCGTGAAGAAGGTTGCGAGTTCTTCCTTGCGGCTTTCATCGGTAAAGAGACGAATATCGTCGCCCACCGTATTGGCAGGCCAGAAACCGATTATGCCACGCGGTGCAAACCACTTCTCGTCAATGATCTTTGCGAGCATAGCCTGCGCATCCGCCCAGAGCTGACGCGCTGCCTCACCCTGCTTCTCATCTTCGAGAATAGCCGGGTAACGGCCCTTCATCTCCCATGTCTGGAAGAATGGCGTCCAGTCGATATAGCGCGCAATCTCTGCGAGATCGTAGTTCTCGAATGTTTTGGTGCCAAGGAATGTCGGCTTTGGCGGTGTGTAGGCGTCCCAGTCGAGCTTGTGGGCGTTTTCTCGCGCACGAGCCAGTGGCAGACGCTTCTTTTCTGCCTCATTGCGGGCGTGAGCTGCCGCAACCTTGGCATATTCCTCACGGATGCCCTCGACATAAGCGCCCTTGTTTTCAGGCGACAACAGATTGGAAACAACACCCACCGCACGGCTGGCATCGATCACGTAGACCGCCTGTCCCTGCTCATAACGCGGATGGATTTTCACCGCAGTATGCACACGGCTGGTCGTAGCGCCACCGATCAGCAGCGGCACGTTGAAGCCTTCGCGCTCCATTTCAGCCGCCACATGCACCATCTCGTCCAGCGATGGTGTGATAAGTCCTGAAAGACCAATCACATCGACATTTTCAGCGCGAGCCGTATGGAGAATTTTCTGTGTTGGCACCATCACGCCAAGATCGATGATCTCGTAATTGTTACAGGCGAGAACCACGCCGACAATGTTCTTGCCGATGTCGTGCACGTCGCCCTTCACAGTGGCCATCAGTACCTTACCGGCACTCTGGCGACCTTCACCGCCATTCAGGCGCTTTTCTTCTTCCATGTAAGGCAGAAGCACAGCAACAGCCTGCTTCATCACGCGGGCAGACTTGACCACCTGCGGCAAGAACATTTTGCCTGAGCCAAACAGATCGCCCACCACATTCATACCAGCCATCAGCGGGCCTTCGATGACATGCAGCGGACGCGCAGCCGCCTGACGCGCTTCTTCGGTATCTGCTTCAATATATTCAGTAATGCCGTTGACGAGCGCATGAGAAAGCCGCTTTTCAACCGGCCATTCGCGCCAGCTCAAATCCTGCGCCTTGGCTTCCTTGGTACCGCTGTCACGGAAACGTTCTGCAATTTCGAGCAGCCGTTCGGTCGCATCATCGCGACGGTTCAGCACCACATCTTCGCAGGCTTCACGCAGTTCTGGATCAATCGTGTCATAGACCGCCAGCTGGCCGGCATTGACGATACCCATATCCATGCCAACCTGAATGGCATGATAAAGGAAGACAGCGTGCATCGCTTCGCGCACCGGCTCATTACCGCGGAACGAGAAGGACAGGTTTGATACCCCGCCCGAAATATGGACGTGCGGCAGTGTTTCGGTGATCTTGCGCGTCGCTTCGATGAAATCGACACCGTAATTATTATGCTCGTCAATGCCGGTCGCGACCGCAAAGACATTCGGATCGAAGATGATGTCTTCCGGCGGGAAGCCAACCTGCTCGGTCAGAATCTTGTAAGCGCGGGTACAGATTTCGACCTTGCGCTCTTCCGTGTCGGCCTGTCCCGTTTCGTCAAATGCCATGATGACAACTGCAGCACCATAGGCACGCACCAGACGCGCATGATGCAGGAAGGCTTCTTCGCCTTCTTTGAGCGAAATCGAGTTGACGATCGGCTTGCCCTGAACGCATTTCAGGCCAGCTTCGATCACTTCCCATTTGGAGCTGTCGATCATCACCGGAACGCGCGCGATATCCGGCTCTGCCGCGATCAGGTTGAGATATTCAACCATGATCTTCTGGCTGTCGATCAGACCTTCATCCATGTTGATGTCGATGATCTGTGCGCCGTTTTCCACCTGATCACGCGCCACATCAAGCGCAGTCGAATAATCGCCAGCCTTAATGAGCTTACGGAAACGGGCGGAGCCGGTAACGTTCGTCCGCTCGCCGACATTGACGAAAGGAATATCCTTGGTCAGCGTGAATGGCTCGAGGCCCGACAGACGCATCAGCGGCGGCACCTTGACCGGCTTGCGCGGTGGATGCTTGGCGACAGCAGCGGCTATTGCACGGATATGCTCCGGCGTCGAACCACAGCAACCGCCCACCACATTGACGAGGCCTTCGCGTGCAAAGTGCTCAATTTGGGCTGCCATAGCTTCCGGGCTTTCGTCATACTGGCCGAACTCGTTTGGCAGGCCAGCATTCGGATAGGCGCAGACAAATGTATCGGCAATGCCAGCGATTTCGGCGAGATGTTCGCGCATTGCATTGGCACCGAGTGCGCAATTAAGCCCGATGGTGAAAGGCTTGGCATGGCGCAGTGAATACCAGAACGCCGTTGGCGTCTGACCAGAAAGCGTGCGGCCTGAAAGATCGGTGATCGTGCCGGAAATCATCACCGGCAGATGCACGCCCTTCTCAATGAACACTTCTTCAGCCGCAAAGACAGCTGCCTTGGCGTTCAGCGTATCGAAGATCGTCTCAATGAGAATAATGTCGGAGCCACCATCGATCAGCCCGCGGATCTGATCGGCATAGGCAATACGCAGATCGTCAAAAGTGACGGCACGATAACCGGGATTGTTGACATCCGGCGACAGTGAAGCGGTACGGTTTGTTGGCCCCAACGCACCTGCAACAAAGCGGCGGCGACCATCTTTCTGCTGCGCACGGATTGCTGCGCGACGGGCTAGGCGCGCGCCATCACGGTTCAGCTCATAGACGGCATCTTCCATACCGTAATCGGCCTGCGCGATGGTCGTCGATGAGAATGTGTTGGTTTCCAGAATGTCAGCACCGGCCATAGCATAGGCATAATGAATTTCTTCAATCGCCTTTGGCTGGGTCAGTGTGAGAAGGTCGTTGTTGCCCTGAAGCTGGCAATCGCATGAACCGAAACGCTCGCCGCGAAAATGCTCTTCGTGAAAGCCCAGGCCCTGGATCTGCGTACCCATGGCCCCGTCGAGAATCAGAATGCGCTCACTTGCGGCTTTGGTCAGTGCTGCAAGCACTTCCGAACCGTCCGGCTTTGCTGCCGTTGAACCAAAAAGATTATCGAGGGAAGACGTCATAGGGGATTACCGCCTGTATTATAGAGCATTCCCAGTTTATTTTGGGTCGTTGGAAAAGCTCTATCTATTTGTTCAACGCACATCTTGTTCCGAAAACCGTTTCACACTTCTCGGGATGCACTCCAATACGCTTCATCGCTACAGCACCGCCCGAAATCCGCAAAGGATTTTCTGATAATGCGATGCGCAGATTGCCTTATTGAGCGCACGTTTGATCGCTCTTAGCGAACGCGTAGCGCACAAGACCCGCTTAATGACATAAACATATCTTTATGTCAATTCTGATAGAGTAATTTCGATCGCTGTTCGCGCCTTCACCCAACTGTTGCCAGCGCGAAGAAAAAGTGAGCTTTCCCAGCCACCTACCCGCCACAATGCGGGATCAAAATCGCCTTAGGGACGTTGATAACAAAGCCACTTTATTAGGGAGAAACCAATGAAGAGATTTGCATCTTCCTTCGTCGCAGCGTGTCTGTCACTTGGCATAGGCGTACCTGCCATAACCGCTAGCGCCAATGCAGCGCAACCGACGGCACTGATAGCCCCCGCCGTCAGCCATGGTGCACAGGCACCGGTCGAAAATGTTCAATATTACGACTATCGTGGAGACAGACGTGGCTGGCGTCACCATCATCCACGATATCGCGATGGCTATAGGCACTACAGGCCGCACTACCGGAATTGGGGGCCACCACCACGCTATCGTCATCACCCACCACGTTATCGCCCTGCCCCGGTATATCGCGGTGGTGGCAATGCACATGTACGCTGGTGCTATAACCGTTATCGGTCATATCGGGCTTACGACAATACGTTCCAGCCCAATTACGGCCCACGTCGCCAGTGCTATTCGCCCTATATTTAAAGCATGTCTCCCAAACGGTGATACCGATTTTGGGATGAAGACATGCAATAAAATAATAAAGCCCCGGAAATCCGGGGCTTTTTCATAACGATATGTCGTGAAAATCAGGTTACGAAAGCGCCAATCGAAGCTGCGACCAGGCCGATGGCTACAGCGATCATCACGCCATAAACGCGAGGCTTATCGAAAAGCACGGCAAAAGCAGAGAACCAGCCCACCACCGCCGCACCCAGCGCGAAAAGGAAACCGGGCTTGTCGCCGTGGTAAAGATTGGCCGCCATCAGCGCACCGACAATCAGCGCACCAAAAACGATCATCAGCCCTGTGGCATAGCGTTCGTAATCGTCCATCTAAATTTCCTCGTTCCGATCACATCAAATACGCGACGGAAGATATCTCTCAATCATTTGGCCATTTGAAGACATGACCAGCTGTCATGTTCCATGGCGGGTTGTTCTCACACAATCACTATTTTCGCCGTTCTTCAACCATTTCGCTGCAATTGTTGCGACTGATCACAGAGTCGTTGCCGCAAAGCCGCGAAGATGGTGCTATATTACCGCTCATGGATTCGACCGGCATCAGCACTTTCGACACAACTATTGGCCCCTGCGGGATCGCCTGGCATGCCGGTAAAATTATCGGCGTGGAGATTGGTGATGCCGACGAAAACGAAACGCGCTATCGGCTTCAGTCACGCTTTTCGGACACGGAAGCATTGAACCCACCCACCTATGTCAGCGAAGCGATAGACAAGGTTCGCGTGCTGCTTGATGGCGGCGATCCGGATTTCTCGCAAACACCGCTGGCGCTTGATTCGGTGCCAGACCTCAACAGACAGGTCTATGAAATCCTTCTCGAGTTGAAAGCGGGCGAGACCATCACTTATGGCGCAATCGCGCGCAGGCTTGGGGATGTCAGTCTTTCGCAGGCAGTGGGCTATGCGCTTGGCAAAAATCCGTTTCCGATCATTGTCCCCTGCCATCGGGTTTTGGGCTCCAATGGCAAGGTTGGCGGTTTTTCGGCCGCGGGTGGCACGGCGACCAAGCTACGCCTGCTCAACATCGAACGCGCGAGAACATCGCTAGAGCCGGATTTGTTCGGCGGTCTGCCTTTGCAGGCACGACCAGAGGCTGAATAATCAGCCCTTGTCGGTCACGACATCAGCGGAGAAGCGCAGCTCACGCATAGGGCGCACATATTGCGTGGATGCGTCATAGGTCGGATGATTTTTGTAAGCGAAAAGCGCTTCTTCATCCTTGAACTCCGCATAGACAACAAGATCAATCGCGTTGCCCATCGGGTCGACCTTGGAATTCGGCAGAACTTCAAACACGTCGGAATAAGGAATGGTGCCCAACTGCTCCAAGCCCTTGCGGACGACATCGATGTCCTGATCTGGCTTGACGCTGAAGAAAACAATGTGGCGGATCACGTCTCGTCTCCAAATCCAGAGCGGTTCGGGTCAACATGAACCTTTGACCGCTCCATATTTTTTTGTGACGCATTATCCGACGCAAAACCGCTTCGCACTTTTGCTGGAAATGCTTTGACGCGTATCTACCCCATCAAGCGAACAAGCAAAACCACAAAAAGGTGATTGCTAAGAATTAGCCCGCCTTTACCCGACGCCAGGCAAACCCACCTTCCTGCTGCACCGAACCACGGCCGGGCTGATAATAACCGGGCGTATCCACAAGACGCTGCTCACCAAGGCGGCTTTGAGCGACCTTGTTTGTCACCTGAAGGCTGTCAAAACCAGTGCGCAGCATAAGAGCCGCCTGATCGATCAGCACATCGCCCGTTGCGCGTAATTCGCCCTCAAAACCTGCACGACGCAGAACTTCGGCTTTTGAATAAGAGCGGCCATCGTTGAACGCCGGAAACTCTAAGGCAATGACCGGCAAGCCTGAGAGATGATCAAGCAGTGGCTCGATCTTCTCACCCGGTGTTACCGACACACCGATACGGCGATTGGAAGAGCGGCGTTTCTCCTCATCAAGTCCCAGCCAGACGGCCAAAGGGATGATGATTGCGGGCGCATCCCCCGCACTTTCCAGATCGTCCGCAAAAATATAGTCGTCTTCACGAAAGCCTTGCTCAGACCAGAGCTTCGTTTCAGGTGTTGTCTCACTCATTTCTGGTCCCAAACCCCTATATTACTTTTCTCACACGCATCTTAGCCGGAAACCGCTACACACTTTTCGGTATGCGCTTTAGGCTATCGGCAAGGCCCGTCAGATGGATGCCGCATTCGGTCTTTTCCGATCCGGCCCAACGTCCGGCTCGCTGATCTTCGTCATCGCCGACCGGTCGTGTGCAGGGCATACAGCCGATTGACCGATAGCCCTGCTCTGTCAGCGGGTGGACGGGGAGATCGTGCACACGCGCATAGGCACGCAAATCTTCCGCACTCATATGCGCTAGCGGATTGATGCGAATACGCGGGCCGACCGATTCAAAAACCGGCAAAGCATTGCGGGTCGAAGCCTGAAACTGCTTCCGGCCGGTCATCCACGCACGGTAGGGGGCGACAGCACGCGCCATCGGTTCCACTTTGCGAATGAAGCAACAGCGGTCCTTGTCTGTCATCGACAAAGCGCCAAACGGGTCATCGGCTTTCACGTTTTCCTCAAGCGGCAAGATATCCTGCACATCGAGAAGTCCCAACCGATCCACGAGATCATGCCGATAATCGAGCGTTGCGCGGAAATGCTTGCCCGTGTCGAGAAACAGAACCGGCGTTGCCGGATCGATCTCGGAAATCATGTGCAGCAGCACAGCCGATTCAGCACCGAATGATGAAACGACTGCAATTCCCCCATCAAAGAGTTCGCGCGTGCTGAGCGCAATCACCTCTTGCGGAGAGGAAGCCCCATGGCTTCCCTCCAAAAGACGGGCTTGCGCCTCTGCCCTCTGATCTGCACTCAGATCTGAATTGAGATCAAGGTCAGGCCGCACGGCTCACTTCTCCATAAAGCGCACGTTTGAACGGCTCCATGCCAACCCGACGATAGGCAGCAAGGAAAGTCTCTTCGTTGTTTGCGCGCAAACCGAGATAGGTATCGACCACGGTTTCAATCGCATCGACCACTTCTTCGGAAGAAAATCCGCGTCCGGTGATGTCGCCAATCGACGAATGCTCGTCACCCGAACCACCAAGCGTGATCTGGTAAAGCTCTTCGCCCTTTTTCTCGACGCCCAGAATACCGATATGGCCAACATGATGATGACCGCAGGCATTGATGCAGCCGGAAATCTTGATCTTGAGATCGCCGATTTCAAGCTGGCGCTGCTGATCGCCGAAACGCTCAGAAATGCGCTGCGCAACCGGGATCGAACGCGCATTGGCAAGCGCGCAATAGTCAAGGCCGGGACATGCGATGATGTCGGTAATCAGACCGGCATTGGCCGTAACCAGACCATCTGATTGAAGCAGATCATAGACTGCTGGAAGATCGGCCTTGGCTACATGCGGCAGAACCAGATTCTGCTCATGGCTGACGCGGATTTCATCGAAAGAATAAGTCTCGGCAATATCCGCCACCAGTTCCATCTGCTCCGCACTTGCATCGCCCGGGATACCGCCGATGGGTTTCAGCGAAATCGTGACAACGGCATAATCCGGGTTCTTGTGTGGCGTAACATTGCGCTTGGTCCATGCCGCAAAATCAGCGTCGGATTTCTGCGTGACCGCCAAGATTTCCCAGCCTTCGGGACGCTGCGGCAGATCCGGCATCCGGAAATAACTTTCAATCGCATCGATATCGCACTGCGGCAGTTTCAGATCACCGTAACGGATCTGTTCCCACTCAGCATCAATCTCTTGCACCAGCGGCTCAACACCAGTTTCATGAACGAGGATTTTGATGCGTGCCTTGTATTTGTTATCGCGGCGTCCATAGAGATTATAGACGCGGACGATAGCCGTCACATAGGTCAGCATGTCCTCAAGCGGCAGAAAATCGCGGATTTTCTTGGCAATCATCGGCGTGCGCCCCTGACCACCACCGATATAGACGGCGAGACCGAGTTCGCCTGCTTCGTTCTTCTTCAGCTGCAGGCCAATGTCGTGCACCTGAATGGCCGCACGATCATGCTCGGAACCGACAATCGCAATCTTGAACTTGCGTGGGAGATAGGAAAACTCCGGATGCAGCGACGACCACTGACGCAGAATTTCTGCCAGCGGGCGCGGATCGGCTACTTCATCATGCGCAGCGCCGGCAAAATGATCAGCCGTCACATTGCGAATACAATTTCCCGACGTCTGGATTGCATGCATTTCGACTCCCGCAAGCTCTTCGAGAATTTGCGGCACGTCTTTCAGTGCTGGCCAGTTGTACTGGATGTTCTGGCGCGTCGTGAAATGCGCGAAGCCACGGTCATAATCCCGCGCAATGGAGCCAAGCCTGCGAAGCTGGCGGCTCGACAATGTGCCATAAGGGATCGCAACACGCAGCATATAGGCATGTAATTGCAGATAAAGGCCGTTCATCAGCCGCAAAGGCTTGAACTGGTCTTCCGTCAATTCGCCAGAAAGGCGACGCCCAACCTGATCCTTGAACTGTGCAACGCGGGCCGCAACAAAGTCGCGGTCAAATTCATCATAACGATACATATTTACTTCCGATATTCAGATCAGGAGGCTTTTTTCAGGGGCGGTTGACCAAGCGTAATGATGGTGGGCCCGGAGAGTCGGATACGTTCGCGGAGGCGAATGGGATAAAGCCCTTCGTCGCGCTCTTCGACATCGATGACATTCACGTCGACAACCAGATTGGCTTTTGCTGCCACCTTGCCAGCTTCTTCAAGTGCGCTGACGGCTTCTGCGTGACGGGCAACCAACGCACCATCGATGGTTTCCTGCCATGATCCGTCAGCGCCAAGCCACACAGCCTGTCCATCGATGAGCCGGTTTGCAGTGAGAACTTTTACAACCATTTTTCCGACTCCTGATTTAAGCAGCGACTGCAACGGGTCTAACCGCCAGCGCCTGCGCTTTGTCGATAGCGGCGCCTGCAACAGCATCGCCGATGATGACCATGACCGGACCAGCAAGCTCTTTGCGCTGTTCCAGCGATGGCAGATCTTTCAATGTTCCATGAAACAGCCGCTTATCCTTGCGGCTGGCATTCTCAACAACCGCGACAGCCGTATCTTCATGCAGACCGGCAGAGATCAAACGGCTGGCAACCGAGGCTGCAACGCTTGAGCCCATATAGACAGCAATCGTTGCCCCGGAGACGGCAAGCTTGGCCCAGCCCGGCAGCACATCGCCTGCCATGTCGTGGCCCGTCGTGAATACCAGCGAGGAGGCCACACCACGCAAGGTGAGCGGCAGTTCCATATCGGCAGCAGCAGCGAAAGCGGACGTGATGCCCGGCACGATTTCAAAGCCGATACCAGCTGAACGCAATGCTGCCATTTCTTCGCCCGCACGGCCAAAGACCAGCGGATCGCCCGCTTTCAGACGCACCACACGCTTGCCCTCGCGACCAAGGCTGACGAGCAGATCATTGATCTCGTTCTGGCTCTTGGAATGGCATCCCTTGCGCTTGCCGACCGAAAGACGCTCCGCATCGCGACGCCCCATGGCAATCACGCCTTCCGACACCAGTGCGTCATGCACAATCACGTCAGCTTCCATCAGAACGCGATGTGCGCGCAGGGTCAGCAGATCCTCTGCACCCGGACCAGCACCAACGAGCCAGACATAACCGGCAGCATGTTCTCTTTGCTCGATTAATTCATTTGCAGCTTTGTATGCTTCTTCGCGATCACCGTTTTCAACAGCACGCGATACGGAGCCGGAGAAAAACCCACGCCAGAAACTGCGGCGCGCCAGACCTTTTGGCAAAAGCTTTTCGACCAGCGGACGCCAACTTTCGGCATAATGCGCAAGCTCACCAAGGCGTGGCGAGAAGGCCGCATCAATGCGCGCACGCACCATCTGCGCCAGCACAGGGGCCGAGCCTTCCGTGCCAATCGCAATTGCAATCGGCGCGCGGTTCACGATGGCAGGGGTCAGAAAATCACAGAGCGCAGGACGGTCGACAACGTTTACTGGAATTTTCTGCGCTTTGGCCGATGCTGCAATGGCGCGATCCTGATCTTCATCACCCGTGGCGACAAAAACCAGCTTCGCACCTTCAAGAAGATCGGCGCTAAAAGCTTGAGAAACATGTTCCGAACTGTGGCTTTCGATGAAGCTCGCCAAGGCTGGTTCAAGCTCTCGCGCAATAATGCGCAAACGAGCGGACGTCTGGGCCACGAGCCGCGCTTTGTTGAGCGCTTCTTCGCCGCCGCCAACAATAACCACCACCTCTTCCGAAACACGGAAGAAGGCAGGAAAATCAGCAAGAAGTCGTTGGGACGCGAGAGCCACAGCAGTATCCTTTTTAAGACTGCTGGCATTATTCCCGGACTGGCGAAATTTTATAAGAAACGGGCTTGCGTGCGCAAATCGCGCGGAGCATCACTTTTTCTCTGAAAAGGCATTATGAGGATTTTAATTCCTGTTTGCCTCAAATTATATCCTATAATTTTTGTAGGATTAGCATTTGAGCTCCGTGCGTCCTATTGGACGCACAAAGGACGCTCAAACACTAAAAATGCGCATCGAGCTTTCCAAAAATCGATTTCGATTTTTGGGCCGATGCGTGGTTAGTGATAATTGCCCGACGTAAAAAATGCTGGCAAGTGCTTTGGCCAGCGACGGGGCAGAACAGCCACTAGGTCAAAGCGCAGCGATAATTGTGCGTAATCCTTTTGCCGTTGCAACCACATATCCGCCGCCGCCTCGATACGGCGCATAGCCTGCGGCGTGACGGCAAGTTGCGCTGCTTCAACGCTTGCCCGTGCTTTGACTTCAACAATGAGAACAAGATTGCCGCGCCGGGCGATCAAATCGATTTCGCCAAGCCGCGTGCGGTAGCGGCGTGCCACGATGCGAAAACCTTTGAGCATAAGCGCAAACGCGGCCAGCCGCTCGGCGCTGTGTCCGCGAAAGAAAGCAACACGCTTTTTCTCGCGGAACTCACTCATCAGTCCTGCGCCTTCAACTGCATCAGACGCTGATACAGCACTGATTTCTGCCCGCCCGTCATCTTTGCTGCCTCACCGGCAGCTTTTGATGGCGGTAATTCCTGCGATAATGACAGCAATAGCTTGTCGATATCTTCTTCGCTCTGCGGACCGGCTTCCCCTGTTGGCGGACCAACAAGCAACACGACTTCTCCGCGAATACGATCTTCACCATCAAATTGCTGCTTCAACTCACCCAGAGGTGCAGTCACGATGGTTTCATAGGCTTTGGTCAGCTCACGGCAAAGGGCTGCTTCACGACCATCGCCAAAAACCTCCGCCATATCGGCGAGCGTTGTCGCCGTGCGGTTGGGCGATTCATAGAACACAAGCGTTGCTTCGATATTCTTGAGGCTCTCGAGCTTGGATGTCTTCTGGCCGTGTTTGACTGGCAAAAAGCCGCAAAACATGAATGCATCAGTCGGAAGTCCGGAAGCAGCAAGTGCCGCAAGGAGAGCGGAAGCACCAGGCACCGGCACCACACGAATGCCTGCCTCACGGGCCTCGCCAACAAGGCGGAAGCCCGGATCGGACACAAGCGGCGTGCCTGCATCTGAAACGAGCGCAACACTCTTGCCGCTTTCAAGGGCTGCGATCAGCTTTGCGCCTGCCTCAGCAGCATTATGTTCGTGATAGCTGATCGGGCGGCGCGAAATACCATAGCGATCGAGCAACACGCGGGTCACGCGGGTATCTTCACAGGCCACAATGTCGGCACTCGCAAGCACTTCCAGCCCGCGTAGCGTCATGTCGCCGAGATTGCCAATCGGGGTCGAGACGATATAGAGCGCAGGTTCGATTGGACGCGCACGCTGGGCGGTGCCACCGACAACAAATTCGCGTTTCTGCTCGTCCAAAAATTCACTCATTACCTGTCCTTATTTACGCATGTCGTTATCGGGAAACCGGTTCCCACTTTCCCGCGACATGCGCTAAGCCGCCAGATCAGCCACGAGCGCATCAAGCACCAGCGCGCCATCCGGCGTTGCACGGATGAAGCTTCCATCCATCTTTTCGATCATGCCCGATGCGACCAGCCGTTCAAGGCGCTTGCGATCGATATCATGGCCGGTCAGACGCTGATAACGAGCAAGATCAATGCCTTCGCGCAACCGCAATCCCATCATCAGAAACTCATCGCCCTGCGGTTCGCCATCGAGATGTTCTTCCTCGATAATACCGTGACCGTGGCTTGCCACTTTTTCCAGCCATGTTTCCGGATGCTTTTCGGTCATTGTAACGGTGCGCAAGCCGTTTTCGACAAAACGTCCATGCGCGCCGGGGCCGATACCGACATATTGCCCATAACGCCAATAAACCAGATTATGCTGGGATTCACGTCCCGGCACCGCATGGTTTGAAATCTCATAGGCAGGCAGACCGTGCTCCGCTGTGATCTTTTGCGTTTCTTCATAAAGAGCGGCAGCATGATCCGGGTCCGGTGTGGTGAGCTTGCCCGCCTTCCAGAGATTATAGAACTGTGTGCCTTCTTCGATTGTCAGCTGATAGAGCGAGAGATGATCGGCAGCAAGGCCAATGGCTTCTTTCAGCTCTTCACGCCAGGCTTCAATCGTCTGATTTGGTCGCGCATAGATGAGATCGAAAGACAGACGCGGGAAAATTTCACGCGCAAGCCGGATTGCGGCCTTGGCTTCTTCAACCGAATGCATTCGCCCAAGACGGCGCAGATCAGGATCGTTCAGCGCCTGGATGCCAAGCGAAACGCGATTGACGCCCGCTGCTCGATAGCCGCGGAAACGATCAGCTTCCACGCTTGTCGGATTGGCTTCCAGTGTCACTTCAATATCGGGCGCGACAGTCCAGCGCGACGCAATACCATCAAGCAGGCTCCCAACCGTCGAGGGTTGCATCAGCGACGGCGTACCGCCGCCCAAAAAGATGCTGGTGACGGTGCGCGGACCTGTGCGGGCGCGCAAAGTGTCCATCTCACGGTTGAAAGCTTCCGCAAAGCGTGGCTGGTCAACCGGCTGATGGCGTACATGGCTGTTAAAGTCGCAATACGGGCATTTTGCCAGACAGAACGGCCAGTGCAAATAAACGCCAAACGCCGTTTCTCCATCTGCGCGCGCAATTGGTAGAATATTCGCTGAAGCGTCAGGTGGAGAAAAATGATGGTTCATTCGAGCGTATCCGAAACAACACCGAGCGCCTTTTCCGCAAACAGCTTGAAGGCACGCGCACGATGCGAAAGCGCAGACGCGTCGCCCGGCGTCCAGCCGTGCTTCTCGTCAGCAGTCATTTCGCCGAAGGTCTTTTCATAGCCTTCCGGCTTGAATACCGGATCATAACCGAAGCCAATATCGCCGCGCGGAGGCCAGATCAGTGTGCCTTCCACTTCACCGCGATAATATTGTGCCTCACCATCCGGCCATGCAAGGCAGATAACCGAAACAAAGCGCGCCTTACGCTCGGCAGGGGTGAGAGCACCCTTTTCCTGCAGAAGATCTTCAACCTTCTGCATCGCCATATTGAAATCGCGCGTGCCGTCTTCGGTCTCCGCCCAGTCAGCAGTGTAAACGCCGGGATTGCCATCAAGCGCGTCAACCATCATGCCGGAATCGTCAGACAGAGAAGGCAAACCTGTGGCTTCGGCTGCGGCCAGTGCCTTGATATAGGCATTCTGCTCAAACGTCGTTCCGGTTTCTTCCGGCTCCGGCAGGCCGAGAGCCGCAACAGAACTGACCTCGAAGCCAAATGGGGCGATCAGCCCATCGAATTCGCGCAATTTGCCTGCATTGTGCGATGCAACGATCAGTTTGCCTTTTTCAAGCACCCGCATTTCAGTTCTACCTTTTTACGCATGATCTTATCCAAAAACCGGATTCCACTTTTTGGGATCATGCTTAATTCCAAAGTTTCGGCTCGGCGAATTCCAGCGAATTGCCGGAGGGATCGCGAAAATAAATCGAACGTGCACCATTGGGCCATTCGAAATCAGACTCGATAGCAATCCCGTGCTTTTCGAGATAGCTGCACCAGTCGTCAATCTCATGACGTGTGGCTGCAAAACAGACATGCCCTGCACCGATCGTCCCATGCGGTGGCACAGGCAGCGATCCTGGCGCGGGTGGCTTCAAAGTTTCTTCCGCCTTAAACAACAGTAAAATACCGTCGCCACAGCGGAAGAATGCATTGCGTTCACTGACCTTGCCCACCGGCTCAAGCCCGATGATGTCGCGATAAAACGCAATCGCCTCAGCAACATCACGGACATAGAGCGCGGTTTCAAGAATGCGGGATGCCTGCATTTTCGGCCACCTCTTTCATGGAGATGGCCTTAACTATCAGGCAAGTGCTGCCTTCTGCAACTCGACGAGCTGATTAATGCCGCCGCGCGCAAGCTTCATGAGCGCTGCAAACTCTTCTTCCGAGAATGGCGCGCCTTCAGCAGTACCCTGAATTTCGACAATGCCGCCCTTGCCGGTCATCACGAAATTGCTGTCGGTTTCAGCCGCCGAATCCTCGACATAATCGAGATCAAGCACAGGCTGACCGTCGTGGATGCCGCAGGAAATAGCTGCAATATGATCTTTGAGCACCTTCTCAAAGCGGATCATCTGGCGTGCTTCCATCCAGCGCAGGCAATCATAAAGGGCAACCCAACCGCCGGTGATCGCAGCTGTACGGGTGCCGCCATCCGCCTGAATGACATCACAGTCAACCGTGATCTGGAATTCGCCAAGCGCCTGAAGATCGACCACTGCGCGCAGCGAACGACCGATTAGACGCTGGATTTCCTGCGTACGACCACCCTGCTTTCCAGCGGCTGCTTCACGGCGCATACGGTCGCCGGTCGAACGTGGCAACATGCCATATTCTGCAGTGACCCAGCCCTTGCCTGAATTGCGCATCCAGCCCGGCACCTTTTCTTCAAGGCTTGCCGTGCATAGAACGTGGGTGTCGCCGAACTTGACGAGGCACGAGCCTTCCGCATGTTTGGAGACGCCGCGCTCAAAAGAGACGGCACGCATTTCATCAGCAGCGCGCTTGGATGGACGCATCGTATTTCCTCAATTCGTTTTTCGTTGCGGCTTTTTAGGCTTGTCGCGCTCGAATGAAAAGGAATTTCGCAGTATCTTACAACAGAGGTGTTGAGAGAGGTGAAACTGTAAACCCAAACCCTTTGACGCATCGGGTTGCTCGCTTATATTTATAGTCTGCAATTCAAAGGGTTCGCATTGAGACCATGATCAAGTCACCGGAACATCAGCTGCTTAATGCACTCGACCAGCGGTCGCGCGATATTTTCCGGCTGATCGTCGACAGCTACCTCAATGATGGCGATCCGGTCGGGTCGCGCAACCTGTCGCGCCTGCTGCCGCATAGTCTTTCGCCGGCCACCATTCGCAATGTGATGAGCGACCTTGAGCATCTTGGACTCATCTATGCACCGCATATTTCCGCCGGGCGTCTGCCAACCCAGATCGGTCTGCGCTTCTTTGTCGATGCTTTCATGGAAGTGGGCGACCTGCCGCCCGATGAACGCTCCTCCATTGAGGCACAGGTGCGTTCGGCAGGCATGAACAATTCGGTCGAGAGCGTGCTGACAGAAGCCAGTCAGGTTCTTTCGGGCCTTTCGCGTGGTGCTGGCCTTGTGCTTGCAACCAAGGCCGAAGGCGCGCTTAAACATATCGAATTCGTGCGTCTTGAACCGACCCGCGCCCTTGCCGTTCTGGTGATGCAGAATGGCGATGTCGAGAATCGCGTTGTGAACCTGCCTGCTGGAATCTCCGCTTCGCAGCTGGTGGAGGCTTCCAACTTTCTCAATGCGCATATTCATGGCCACACACTGTCGGAAGCGAAATCGGAGCTGGAAAAGCTGTCGGAAGAAACTAGACAGGAACTCGATCAGCTCTCGCAGGAACTTGTTGCACAGGGACTGGCTGTGTGGAGCGGTGCGGGTTCTGACCAGCCTGCACGCCTCATCGTGCGCGGTCGTGCCAACCTGCTTGAGAACATTCATGCACAGGAAGATATTGAACGCCTGCGCCACCTGTTCGACGACCTCGAAACCAAGGACGGCATGATCCAGCTCCTCGATCTGGCTGAATCGGGTTCTGGCGTGCGGATTTTCATCGGCTCGGAGAACAAGCTGTTCTCGCTCTCCGGTTCATCGCTGGTGGTCGCCCCTTATCGTGACAGCGAACAGCGTGTTGTTGGTGCTCTGGGCGTCATTGGGCCAACCCGGCTCAACTATGCCCGCATCGTGCCGATGGTCGACTACACCGCGCAGATTGTCTCCCGATTGCTACGCTAATTTCTGATATGAAGTGTCAGACTTGCCAAGGCTAAGAAATTAGACCTTGATTTTAACGCCGCGAAACTCGATATCCGGCCCAAACACTATTCAAGACGGAAGAAGCATTATGGCTGATGAAAAGAATACACCCGAAAACCCCGATCTTGAGCAGCGCGATATCAACAATCCTCGTGATCGTGATGCGCTGAAGCGTGCTGCCGACGATTTTCTGAAAAGCCGCAAGGCTGAGGCACGCGCCGAGGTCGAAGAAGAAGCTGTTGACACCGAGAGCTTGGCTGCAAACACCATTGCAGCACTTGAAGCCGACAATGCAGAACTGAAAGATCAGATGCTGCGTCTCGTTGCAGAGATGGAAAACCTGCGCAAGCGCACACAGCGCGACGTGCAGGACGCACGCACCTATGCTGTAACCAATTTTGCCCGCGACATGCTCTCGGTTTCCGACAATCTGAGCCGCGCACACGAAGCCATTCCTGCCGACGCGCTGGAAAGCGACGCCAACCTCAAGTCGCTTGCCGAAGGTGTGGAAATGACCGAACGCGCCATGCTTCAGGCTTTGGAGCGTCACGGCGTGACCAAGCTTAACCCTGAAGGCGAAAAGTTCGACCCGAACTTCCATCAGGCTATTTTTGAAGTGCCTAACCCTGATCTGCCAGCCAATACGGTCGTGCAGGTCATGCAGGCCGGATACGCCATCGGTGACCGCGTGCTGCGCCCGGCGATGGTTGGCGTTTCCAAGGGCGGTCCAAAGGCTGCCGCCGAGACGGCACCTGAAGGCAATGCTTGATTAGCATGTCCAGCAAAAGCGCGAAGCGGTTTTGCGTGGGATAATGCGATAAAAACAAAGAGAAAGAGCGGCGTGTTCATCGCCGCTCTTTCTTTTTGCCGCTATCCATTGGACTATCGACACACTATCAGCTGGGAGGCCGTGCGTGACGATCTTTGATTTTGCAAACTTTGCAGGGGTTTTCGTCTTCGCTGCCACCGGCGCTCTCGCCGCCTCACGCCGTCAGCTCGATATTATCGGCTTCATCTTTCTCGCCAACGTGACTGGCATCGGCGGCGGTACGATGCGCGATCTGGTACTGGGCGCACCGGTTTTCTGGGTAGTTGAGCCGTTTTATCTGCTGGCAGGAACGTCTGCCGCCATCATCGTCTATTTCACCGCACATCTGGTCGAATCACGCTACCGGCTTTTGCTGTGGTTCGATGCCATCGGCTTGTCAGCCTATACGGTTGTGGGTGCGGCCAAAGGCTTGGCACTCGGCTTTGGGCCATCCGTTGCCATCGTCACCGGCATTTTTACGGCAACGCTTGGCGGCATTTTGCGCGACATGGTGGCAGGCGAGCCATCCGTGCTTATGCGGCGCGAAATCTACGTCAGCGCAGCTCTTGCCGGTGCATGTCTTTATGTGGTGCTGGAACGCTTGGGGATTGATCCGATTTTTGCAGCGCTTGCTGCCGCACTCACAGCCTTTATCGTGCGCGGCGGTGCGCTTTATTTCGGCTGGAATTTACCGGTCTATAAAAGCCGTCCCGGTCGCACAGAGGAAGAACTCAAGCGCGACCGGATTGTCCGGATTGATCAGTAGAGCGGCTCCAGGTCACACTCAACATTGAAACCGATATATCTCTTTGTTTTTATAGCACTATCCCAGAAAAGCAGCTTTGCACTTTTACTGGGATTGCTCTAATCAAATAAGCTTGGCCTGCGTCGCTACAGCCTTCAGATCGACCAGCGGACGTGGTCCCATCTGCTGAATAATCATACCGGCTGCAAGCGAGCCTAAGCGTGCGCAATCTTCAAGCGAACGGTCCTTGGTGTAGCCATAAAGGAAACCGGCGGCATAAAGATCACCCGCACCTGTGGTATCGATCAGCTCTTCGATCTCAATTGCTGGCACATGCAGCGTCTGATCGGCAGTGATGACGATCGCGCCCTTTTCCGAGCGTGTGAGGACTGCCAGCGGGCAATCCTTGCGGATGGCTTCAACAGCTTCATCAAGCGACTTGGTCTGATAGAGCGACTTGGCTTCATCTTCATTGGCGAAAACGATATCGACCGTGCGGCTGCGCATAAGATCAAGAAACTCATCGCGATAGCGATCAACGCAGAATGGGTCGGACAGGGTCATGGCAACCTGACGGCCGTGCTCATGCGCAATCTTGGAAGCCAGAACAATGGCTTCCTTGGCGCGTGGCGGATCCCACAGGTAACCTTCGAAATAGGTAACGCGGGCATCGGCAACTTTGGAGGTTTCGACATCTTCCGGCCCAAGCTCGACGCAGGCACCCAGATAGGTATTCATCGAACGCTCGCCATCCGCAGTTACGAAAATCATGGAACGGGCGGTCGGTGAACCTTTTTCCAGTGCGCGCGTATCGAATGCTACGCCCTGTGCGCGAATATCATGGGAAAAAACCCGGCCAAGATGGTCTGTTGCAACCTTACCAAAAAAGGCGGAACGCCCACCGAGGCTCGCAACGCCTGCAGCGGTATTACCAGCACTACCACCCGACATTTCCGTGACCTGACCTTTAATACGGCCATAGAGCAGTTCTGCCCGGTCGCCATCAATCAGGTTCATGGCGCCTTTGATGATGCCATTTGTTTCAAGGAATGCATCTTCCGTGCGCGAGATAATATCGACAATGGCGTTGCCAATGCAAAGAACGTCGAATGTAGCCATGAGCTGATCTGGGGCTCCCCTTTTTGTCTGCTGCCCGCCTCTGTACAAGGCATTCAGGCAACGGTACGGCGGCAGTCATGTGGGGCCGGTTTAGCCTTTTGCAAGTGCTTTGACCACCCTGTTAAGCCTGCCTCCTGTGGGTAGCGCATATTGTACCGATCCATCGGCCTTCCTATTTTGATCGCATAAGATCACCGAAAGTGGGCCTGAATGATCATTGAAGCGGCAATAAAAGCCCTTAAACGCCTTCCAACGCCGGAGTTTCGTTCGGTTTTGTGGAAAACACTGGGTTTGACGCTCTTGTTGCTGGTCGGGCTTTGGGCCGGTATTCGTCAATTATTTTTTACTTTAGCCTGGCCGTGGATGGCGCAACTGCTGCCCGGAATGCCCGAATGGGCTGGCTGGCTCGGCATTGCTGCAGCCATTGTTGCAGGTTTGGGATTGGCGCTCGTTCTCGCTTTAATGATTGCACCTGTCACCGCACTTGTAGCCGGTATCTTCCTTGATGATGTCGCGGACGTCGTTGAACGTGAGGACTATCCCGGTGAGCCCGCAGGCACGCCCCTGCCGCTGGGCCGTTCCGTCGTGGTGTCGCTCAAGTTTCTGGGCGTGGTCATTCTCGGTAATATCGCAGCACTTTTTCTGCTCTTCGTACCCGGCATCAATCTGATCGCCTTTTTTGTGATCAACGCCTATTTGCTGGGGCGGGAATTCTTTGAATTTGCTGCGATGCGTTATCGGTCCGAGAGCGAGGCCAAGGCACTACGCTCGCAATATGGGGTGACAGTTTTCCTCGCGGGTCTGGTCATTGCGGGATTTCTCGCGATCCCAATCGTCAATCTGCTGACGCCACTGTTTGCGGCTGCGATGATGATTCATCTGCACAAGGCAATTTCGCAGCGAGAAATTTAAAACTGCGGCGGTAACGGGATGAGCGCTGCGGGTACGTCACAGGTCTTGCCGGGATATTTGCAGATATCAGCGATCACGCAATTCTCGCATTCAGGCTTGCGCGCCTTACAGGTGTAACGCCCGTGCAGGATCAGCCAGTGATGCGCGTGAAACAGATATTCTTTCGGAATAACCCGCATCAGAATAGCTTCTATCGCATCCGGCGTCTTGGCTGGTGCAAGACCAATCCGATTGCCGATGCGCAGGATATGCGTGTCCACAGCCATGGTTGAGTGGCCAAAAGCCATGCTCAACACCACATTGGCGGTCTTTCGGCCAACGCCCGGCAACTTCACCAACTCGTCACGAACATCCGGGACTTCACCACCATAATCGCGAATGAGCGCTTCGGACAATAGAATGACGTTTTTCGCCTTGTTGCGCCAAAGACCGATGGTGCGGATATAATTGCCAACCGTGTCTTCGCCCAGCGCCAGCATTTTTTGCGGCGTGTCGGCAATCGCAAAAAGCGCACGGGTAGCCTTGTTCACTCCCACGTCTGTTGCCTGTGCCGACAAGACGACGGCGACGAGCAGCGTGAAGGCATTCACATGCTCGAGTTCACCCTTTGGTTCGGGGCGCAAAATGGAAAAGCGGCGGAAAATCTCGTGGATTTCATCAGCCGTGTAAAGCGTGCCTGCAACCCGGCGCGGACGACGAACCTGAGTTGTCGCTGCGTCATTCACGGGCGATTTGATTTTGGCGTTTTCCATTTTGTCTCTATACTTGGCTCCATCCGCGGAAAACAGTTCACAGCTTGACGCAGCCCGGAGCAAATGTGCATGCAGCATCCAGACGGCGCAAATCCAGACAGATTTGATACCCCAATTTTTGAAGCTCTGCTGACGCCTTATCGTTCATTGGGGCGAACGGGTTTTCGTGTGTTGATGGGCGCCATGATCTGCTGCTGGCTGTTTGTCTGCATATTGTTCTGGTCAATAGGCGCATGGCCGATCATCGGCTTTTTTGGCCTTGATGTGCTGGCAATCTATCTGGCTTTTCGCTGGAACTACCACGCAGCCAAGGCACGCGAGGAAATATCCGTTTCACGATCAGAACTCTCCATCCGAAAATACGAAGCCTCCGGCAAAATGACCAGCCATCTGTTTCATCCGTTCTGGACACGATTTAATGTCGCCAGAAAACCGGATATCGGCATCACGACGATGCATGTTGAAAGTCGTCAGAACAGTGTTCTCGTCGGTGGTTTTCTCAATCCCGATGATCGTGAGAGCTTCGCCACGGCTTTCGGCAATGCGTTAAGCGAAGCGCGACGCTGACATCGGCACACAGTTTTCCACATATGTTGACGGCTTTTGCTTCCAAGGCATCAGTTTTAGGATGCTTTGAGGGGAATCCACTTTCGGCCCTTGAAGTCCGGCTTTTCACAAGCCATATCAGTTAAGTGAAAGATACGCCGAAAGGGTGCTTTCCATAACGGTCGCTTCTTACCAAGGACTGATGCAATGACAAGAATGACTCCGTTTTCGAGCCCTCTATTGCTGGGCTTCGACACAATGGAAAAGACGCTGGAACGGATTGCCAAATCCGGCGACGGCTACCCGCCCTATAACATTGAACGTCTGCGTGGCGAGACGGGATCTGAACGGTTGCGCATTACGCTTGCGGTAGCAGGCTTCGCCAGTGACGATCTTGAGGTCATGACTGAAGACAATCAGCTCGTGATCCGTGGACGCCAGAGCGACGATACCGAACGCGAGTTTCTGCACCGTGGCATTGCTGCCCGTCAGTTTCAGCGCGTCTTTGTTCTGGCAGATGGGATGCGGGTCGTCGGTTGTGATCTGAAAAATGGCCTGCTTGCTATTGATCTCGACAGACCTGAACCAGAACGCCTTATCAAACGTATAAATATAGCAGTGAAGGAATGATCCCGGTTCAGACTGGGTTCATGCTGAAATCGCTATAATGGAATTGTTAAGCTCTTAAGCAGTATGATCGCAAATGATGTGCTGCGAAATTGGAGGCTAAGACCATGGACAGACACATTCTCACTGAACATGAATTCGCTCATCTGGGTGAAGGTGAACTGGCTTACGTGCGAAAGATTCGTTCCGACGATCTTACCCGCAGCTTCCCTGCCCTTCCCCCAATCGCTCCAGGTCTTGAACTCTGGGCGCTGTTTGGAGCCACCGGCGAACCCATCGTTCTTTCCGATGTACGCGCCACCGCGTTGCAGGGCGCGCATGAACACGAATTGCGCACCGTAATGCTACATTAGTAACTGCATCTCTCATGTTGTCGGCTCATTCACATGGGTCGACAGCACCAGGGAGCAATATTTCTGCCTGCCTTTGATGCATTTTTAGCTAGCAGTCATACGCCTCAGTACATCGTTCAGGTAGGCTTGCTCCTGAATGTGAAAGTTCGTTGTTCCCACTTTTTCAAAGCCATGCTTAATATAAAATGCTATCGTGGGGCTATTCTCAGAATTTGTCGTCAGCCAGACCGATGGACTGCCAGCATCTCGCGCGTATTTCAGTCCTTGCTCTAATAATAATTTTCCTATCCCTTTGCCGTGGTGACGTGGCTGAACGTACAGCGTGGAAATCTCCATAGCGGAACAACCGGTAACAGGGCCTGCTTTCCCACTGCTCATCCGGATAAAACCATCAATGCCATCTGCGTTCTCTGACACGACGATATGTTCATTGGGGTCATCGAACAGCTTTGAAAACTTGTCAGACGTAAATTCGTTCAACACATAATCAGCAAAAAAGGTGTTTACCCCTCGCCTGATATAAGTCCCCAACCAGACCTCTATTGAGATAGCTGCCAAGATAGGGGCATCAGAAGGGTGACCAATACGAAACTTCATACGCAGGTTCCAGCATTCAAATTGAATAAGCTTCTGAGACATCTAAGAACACTGGAAACCAGCAGACTTTGCCACAAAGAGCTTTGCCAGTACCACACGCCTTTATCAGATGAGACAATAATATCGACAACCTGTCAGGGTTGCTGACTTTGATTAAACGCTTTGCTTGAGCGTGAAAATCGAAAGTTTGAGGGATAAACTTCTAGTTCGCTGGATACCAGAACACACAAAGGCCGCCGTTCTCTAAAGAATGGCGGCCTTGCTTGCTTAAACGGGACAGTATCAGGCAGCGTTGGTCGCAGGCTGTGCTGTCAGGAATGAATAAAGTGCCTGGGCATCATGGGTGCCGCGCAGCTTGGCAACGGTATCTGCATCGCGCAACATGCGCGCAATACGCGACAATGCTTTCAGGTGATCGGCGCCAGCATTTTCCGGTGCAAGGAGCAAGAAGACGAGATCGACGGGCTGATCGTCCAGTGCTTCAAAATCCACTGGCGTTTCAAGGCGCGCAAAAATTCCTGCAATCTTGTCAATGCTTGCCAGCTTGCCGTGAGGAATGGCTACGCCATTACCAACCCCGGTCGAACCGAGGCGTTCACGCTGGAGAATTGTTTCGAAAACTTCACGCTCAGGGAGACCGGTCAGTTCCGCGGCCTTTTCAGACAAAATCTGCAAAAGCTGCTTTTTGGAGCTGGCTTTCAGCGCAGGGATAATCGCCCCTGGCTGAATCAGATCACTAAGATCCATTCTCTCCGTTCCTTCTTCAATCAGGCCATCGAAGGCCCGGTTTAGGGAAGCGCACGACAGCGGAAAACTGCGTGCGCTTCAGGTTTGCCGTCAAGCGCGGGGAGCGGCCTGGCGGGTAACCGTCGATGGGTCCACCCAGCCGATATTGCCGTCCGCACGACGGTACACGATATTCACTTCATCATTGCCTGCATTGCGGAATACCAGGACCGGGTTTTCGATCAGGTCAAGTTCCACAACCGCCGACGCTACCGAGAGGGTGCGAAGGGCAACAGACGATTCCGCAACGATAGTCGGTGCGTAATCAACCGGAAGGTCCTCCTCTTCTTCCGGCAGCGGTGCCATAACACGATATGCCACATCATCATAGATCGCATTTGGTGCGGTCGCAGGACGCGATTTCAAACGGCGCTTGTAACGACGCAAGCGTGTTTCAATCTTGTCTGCAGCCGCATCGAAAGCCAGTTGCGGATCCTGCGCATCTCCGGTGCTCTGCAAAGTGGCACCGCTATCAAGATGCAAGGTACAATCCGCGCTGAATCGCGACCCGGACTTGGTGACCGTTACCTGCCCGGAAAAGCCATGATCAAAATATTTGCCGACCGCTTCGTTAACCCGATCAATAATCCGGGTCGTGAAAGCTTCACCGACGTCCATATGCTTTCCAGATACACGCAGAGTCATTTGGTACACCTCATTTGCGTTACACAACAGGACGTAGTCTAACCATAAGGCGAGCGAAGCGCAAAGCGAACCAGCATCAAATCTGCTTTTCGTCCTGTGCTTATTTTAGCCCCGTTTCCTGCAGTCTGAAAAAGCGCCAAAGCCCCATTCCCGATCATTGCCATCCACGCGGCCAGTCGAATAATTTTCCGTCATATGTTTTCAACCACATGCCGGAAGGATCGCTGCACATCGTTCTCTTATGTAACGCTGAAAACGCCGAAGCGTTTCCCGAAATATTACCTTGCCTTTCGTTTAAACAATCGGACACCGGTTAACGGTCTTTACGGGTGCATATCGCAATGCGAGCGGGGCTTCTATTGACTGAAACGTAAATTGTCAATCGCAGCTTTTACCAGCCCGATCCTCGCGCGTTGCTCATCCCCCTCCAGTCGAAAATGAATTACCCTGTCTTCGCGAATTAGAATTCACTAAAATTCAGAACAGTTTCATCACGTTAATTCAGATTGGCATTCTTGTAATGCGTGGCGGCAATCTTACGGATAGTCTTTTTCAACCTGCAGACGATCTGGCTTTCTTTTCGCGTCTGCGCTGAACTGATGAAGCAATATTCATCGATTCACGATATTTCGCGACTGTTCTTCGCGCGATATCCACACCGTCCTTTTTCAAGGCATCAACGATGGCATCATCAGACAACACGTCATCGGGCTTCTCGGCATCAATCATCTGACGGATGCGATGGCGCACACTTTCAGATGAATGCGCATCACCACCTTCCGACGACGCGATGGAAGCGGTGAAGAAATAACGCAATTCAAACACGCCACGCGGTGTCGCCATGAATTTGTTTGCGGTGACACGGCTGATGGTGGATTCATGCATCCCCACAGCATCTGCGACGATACGCAGGTTCAAAGGCTTGAGATGAGTCACGCCGTGGCGCAGAAAGCCGTCCTGCTGGCGAATAATTTCCTGTGTCACTTTCAGGATCGTGCGAGCGCGCTGATCGAGGCTGCGTACCAACCAGCTGGCCGACTGCATGCAATCGGACAGGAAGGTCTTCTCCTCAGCTTTTACCGAGGTGCTGACTTCCGCATAATATTCATTGTTGACGATCAGACGCGGCATTGCTTCGGGGTTGAGTTCAATCGCCCAGCCATCGTCGCTTGATCGTGATACCAGTACATCAGGAACGATGACATCTGCGACCGACACTTCAAACTGTGTGCCGGGCTTGGGATCAAGCGCCCGGATCTCGCCAAGCATATCCAGGAGATCAGCCTGATCGACGCCGCAGAGTTTTTTCAGCGTTGCAAAATCTCGCCGCGCAAGCAGTTCAAGGTTATTGATCAGCGCCTCCATGGCCGGATCAAACCGGTCCTTAAGGCGCAGCTGGATCGCCAGGCATTCACGCAGATCACGCGCGAAAATCCCCGCAGGATCAAAGCTTTGCATCTCGTGAAGCACGCGCTCGACATGGGCGGTTTCAACGCCGAGATTTTGCGCAAGCAGTGAAGTGTCGGCACGCAGATAGCCGCTTTCATCCAAAGCATCGGCAAGTGCGGTTGCGATGAAACGATCAGCAGCAGTGGCGAAAGACAAGGCGATCTGTTCGGCTACATGGGTGCTTAACGAAGGGCGGCTCGCTGTGACCTGATCAATGTCGTAGCTGCCGCCAGCGCCGAAGCTTTCGCCACCGGTCGTTTTCCATTGCGGGTCGAGTGTACTGCCCGCGTCGTCACTCCGACCGGGGTCATCGGGGAAGATGTTTTCGAGCGAACTGTCAAAGGTCGACGAGAGATTTTGCGCGTCATCAACCGTATCGGTCTTGAACCAGTCTTCATCGGATGAGGTTTCCGCCGAAGCTCCGTCATCGCTGTCCCGAGGAGGTTCGGCGTCTGCAAAATCATCATTCGCTGCCTCAATTCTGTCCAGCAGCGGATTTTTCTCGATCTCCAGATCGATGAACTGCTCCAGCTCGATATGCGTCATCTGCAACAACTTGATGGACTGCATCAACTGCGGAGTCATCACCAGCGATTGCGATTGACGAAAATCTAGCTTCGGCGAGAGTGCCATTCGTTGTTTTATTTCCCCGTTTTTGCCCGTGCCAGCCTGTTAGAGCGCCGCTCGCCCTTTTGGGCGCGCAAAGCTCGTTCTAGCACTTTATATTTACAGCACAATTTACCTCAAACTGATTCAAGTTTGAGGAATTATGCTGTAGCCGCTAGCAAAGTCGCCTTTATATGAATTGTTTTCGACCAAGGCGTTCCAATTATCAAAACTGGTATGAACCTTGCTTGTCAATTCAGAATGTGCGTTTTTCGGACAAAAGGGGAAAATAGTCGCAACAATGCCGCGCTTTGCAAAAGCAGCGCAGCAAGCTTCACTCGAAAATGAGAATATGTTCCGGCAAACAATACCGGAACTGTAATTTACAGCGTGAACTGATCACCGAGATAGAGCCTGCGCACGTCGGGGTTGGCGACGATTTCAGCAGGACGACCATGCGTCAGCACCTGACCGGCATGGATAATATAGGCGCGATCAATAAGACCAAGCGTTTCACGGACATTGTGGTCCGTGATGAGCACGCCGATGCCACGGCTGGTCAGGTGACGCACGAGCTGCTGGATGTCCGACACCGCAATCGGGTCAACACCAGCGAAAGGTTCGTCGAGCAACATGAAATTCGGACGTGAAGCAAGGGCGCGCGCAATTTCCAGACGACGACGTTCACCACCCGACAGGGAAATGGCAGGTGCCTTGCGCAAATGCGAAATATGAAACTCTTCGAGCAGAGCGTCGAGCTCCGTCGCGCGCTTCTTGCGGTCCTTCTCGACCACTTCCAGCACGGCCTTGATATTGTTTTCGACCGACAGGCCGCGGAAAATCGATGCTTCCTGCGGTAGATAGCCAATCCCAAGACGCGAACGTCGATACATCGGCATCGACGTCACATCGTAACCGTCGATTTCAATGGCACCAGCATCAGCCGGCACAAGACCTGTCACCATATAGAAGCATGTGGTCTTACCGGCACCGTTAGGGCCGAGAATGCCAACCGCTTCACCAGCGCGTACGCCAAAAGACACACCGTTGACGACCTGTCGCCCGCGATAGCTCTTGCAAAGTCCACGAGCGACCAGCGTCCCTTTGAGACGTGTCGTCTTGCCAGGCTGAGATGGCATCACACCATCCGCACCCTCAGTAGCGGCTGCATTTTCAGAAATGGCCTGCTGCTCGTCGGCTTTCTTGTTCCAGAACAATCCCACGCGCGCTCCGGTTAGTTGGACTTGGGCGCGCCACCGCCCTGCTGTTGATCCTTGGGAGCCATGATGATCGATACACGACCCTTGCTCTGGCCCTTGCAGCTTTCAAGGAAAGCCTTGCCCGTACCCATATTGGCCGTCAGCTTGCAGCCAGTCGCAACATTGTCGCCATCGGTCAGCACGACTTTCTGGCCCTGAAGCACCATGACCTGGCTCTTGCCGTCATAAGTGCCAGTGTCGCCAGTGGCGACCTGCGTGCCCGACTTGAGGTAAACCTTGCCGCTGATTTCAAGACGATCAATGCCTGAACCGCTCAGACCAGCGGTGCCGCCAGCTGGCTGGCCAGCTTGACCCTGCGAGTCTTTGTTATAGAAGACGATCATTTTGCCGGACTTAAGAAGTGCATCGCCCTGAACCACCGAAACATTGCCGGTAAAAATGGCTTTGCCTTCCTTGTCGAGCATTTCGAGCTTGTCAGCATCGATCTTGATTGGGCTCTTGCCGCCGGAAAGCTGGAGGCTGCCAAACGGCACCTGCTGGCCTTCCTGAGCCAGAGCAGAAACCGGCGCAACAACAAGGCCCAGCGCCAAAGCTGCAAATCCCATCCGCAATGTGCGGGTCTTCATGCTCTTGTTCATGTTGCCGGTCTCGCGTTCCATCATTCTCGAACTCCCCTACAAATCCCATTCCCTGGAATCAGGCCGAGCGTATCAAATCCCTGCTCGACGCATAAACCTGTCCTAAAAGCGTATCAACCTTTCAGGCCAGCACCTCAAGCTATAATTAATCAGCCCCGATCTTAAACTTAACGCAGCCAGATAGAAATATCTGACTGCGCAGAAAAGAAACCAGAACCCGCAGAAACCTGCGTTAAACGATATCTGCTAAGCGCAGACTCTTTAAATTTTTGCCTTCAACACGCCCTGACGTAAAACCAGTTCCCGCTTTTCCGCGACATGCCATCGGTCTTTACCTCCAGTATGTCGTTGTCGGAAAACCGGTTCCCACTTTTCCGCGACATACTTTAAGGCGTGTTGTTGCCCGAAACTGCACCGCCGTCAATGACAACACGCACCTTGTTTTCAAAGATCACGACTTTGCCGCTCTCTTTGATCTGCATGGTGTCGGCACTAATCTGCGTACTACCATTACGAATTTCAACCGGCTTGTCTGTCGTCACCTGACCGCTTTTGAGATTAACATCAGCGGATCGCATGACAGCATGCAGGCCTTCATTTGTCGTAACAGTAAAATCCTTATCAAGTTGCAAACGACCGTTCGCATTATCGTAAACGCCAGAAGCAGCTTCGACTTTTGCGTTGCCATTATCGCCCACCGGCAACTCCGCAGAAATGCCTTCCAGCGCGATTGCGCCGCTATTCTTGGCATCCTGAATGGCCTTGGCCGCAATCATGGAATAAGGACGATTATCCTTGGTATAACCGTTGAGCTGTGGATTGCTCATGACGAGCTTACCGCTCTCCCCGCCATTGTTCACTTCCACCTTCACAGGTGCAGCGGGCGTTGCGAGAAACGTGTACCATGAGAAAACAGCCGCAAGCGCAATGGCCGCAACCGGCAGAGCGGTTTTGAGCACGCGTACGCGGATCGAATGACGCTGGGCAGCCTTAAACAGCGAAGCTGCCTTTTCAGACGCTCCAAAATGCATGCCACCGCCACTCGGTGCTGTTGTGGCAGCTCCCTGCGAAACATGGATATGTGGTGTGTCGGCGCTCATGGTCTTTTTCGATTACTCAATCTGTTAACGCAGCTTTTAGTGCCGCTTTATTGCTCAACTGTTTACAGAAACATCGAGAATGAATTTTTCACCCGACGCTATCTTAGATCAATACGGTTTATTTGGGGTGCATTAGCCTGTCACTCAAGACTAATACACGGCACAAAACACCGCACCTGCCATGCAAAAATGACATGAACATTGCGGAACTGCAGCAAAACTGGCGTTTACAGGCCTCTTAACAATGGTAAAAAGCCGATCACTTCATTGTTAACATATAATAAGCTTATATTACAGCAGCGCTCTCCGGCGAGCAAACTCCTTGCGACAAAATTATTGATAGACCTTGTCGCTTTGCCTATTGCGGGACATAGATAGTAAAAACATCGACAGCACTTCGCTTGAATTATGGATGGATGAGTATGGCTCAGGACGCCGAGGCACTGATCGAAAGACGCAAGCTGCGTAGAAAGCTGACCGTATGGCGCATCGCATTTCTGCTTCTGCTGGCAGTACTCATTGCCGCCATTGCGTCCTACTCCATGCGCGGCCCTAATTTTGCGACACCTCACGTTGCAAAGGTTCGCATCGAAGGCACGATTTTTGAGAATGAAGAGCTTATCAAGCGCCTCAACAAGATTGCCGATGACGATGCTGTCAAAGGCGTGATCCTTATTCTCGATTCACCGGGCGGCACCACCGTTGGCGGCGAATCAATCTATGAAGCCGTGCGCAAAATCGCCAAGAAGAAGCCTGTTGTAACGCAGGTTGGTACGCTTGCAGCATCGGCTGGCTACATGATTGCCAGCGCGTCCGACCACATTATTGCGCGCCAGACCTCCATCGTCGGGTCAATCGGCGTGCTGTTCCAATATCCCGACCTTTCAAAGCTTCTTGATACAATTGGCGTGAAGGTCGAGACGATCAAATCTTCGCCACTCAAGGCAGAACCGAATTATTTCAGCCCTGCAAGCGATGAAGCCAAAAACATGATCCGCAATATGATCATGGATTCTTATGACTGGTTTGTCGGAATTGTTCAGGAACGCCGCTCTTTCACGCATGAGGAAGCGCTGGCCCTGGCCAATGGCGCGGTCTTTACCGGCCGTCAGGCACTGGACAAGAAACTGATTGACGGACTTGGCGGCGAGGAAGAGGCTGTTGCGTGGCTCACCAGCAAGGGCGTATCCAAGGATTTGCCCAAGCTTGAATGGAAAGCAGTCAGCAATGACACCGGTTTTTCGCTGCGTGATCTGATAATTCATGCCGGTGCGCGCCTACTTGGCGTGCCACAGGAAGCCAATGGTATGTTAAAGGAAATTGCCAAAGACCGTATCTTCCTTGACGGACTTCTTTCGGTTTGGCACGTTGACGGAACGCCGGGTGTCACTCCGGCAAATAAATGAGTCCTTTCACCGGACAAGAGAAACACAGGGGTTTAAAGCCGTGATCAAATCGGAACTCGTTCAGGTTATCGCCAGCCGTAATCCGCATCTTTTCCAGCGCGATGTCGAAAACATCGTCGGCGCGGTTTTTGAAGAGATCACCAATGCCCTTGCTGATGGCAACCGCGTCGAATTGCGCGGCTTTGGCGCTTTCTCGGTAAAAAATCGCCCGGCCCGCAGCGGCCGCAATCCACGTACCGGCGATACGGTGGATGTTGAAGAAAAGTGGGTGCCATTCTTCAAGACTGGCAAGGAACTGCGTGACCGCCTCAACGGCGCCATCTGATCCATCATGGTGGCAAAGCGCGTCATAACGATTGTTATTCTGGTGCCGTTGGCGGTCATTCTAATCGCCCTTTCGGTGGCCAATCGCGAAACGATTGGCCTGACAATTGATCCGTTCAACCCCGGAAATCCAGCACTGACCTATCAGGCTCCGCTGTTTATCTGGCTGTTTGGTGCGCTTATCCTCGGTGCTTTGATCGGCGCTGCCGTCACCTGGCTTACGCAGGGCAAGCATCGCCGTCGCGAGCGACGCTACAAAAAAGAAGCCTCACAGCTTCTCGAACGTGCGGAATCTGCCGAAAAGCGCCATGTGGCCAACACGGTTTCCAACGTCTGATAGCGACCGTTTTTCTTTTTCACTTTCGTTCTGGCGTCATTTGCCCTACCTAAACCCAAAATAAATCACGGAGTTTCGGGTGAAGGCGCCAAAAGGAAAAGGCAAAAAGCCAACGGGCGGTAAAGAGCAGCGCGGTTTTGGTCGCGCAAAGCACGACGAACCGCGCTCAGCTGCCAAACATGAGA
The DNA here is from genome assembly GCF_030268145.1 of Brucella sp. NBRC 12950. Lineage (NCBI taxonomy): Bacteria > Pseudomonadati > Pseudomonadota > Alphaproteobacteria > Hyphomicrobiales > Brucellaceae > Brucella > Brucella sp. NBRC 12950. The sequence goes on along the minus strand of NZ_BSQC01000008.1, from coordinate 41,662 downwards.
GCAAGCCGGACAACAAGGCTTCGTTCTTCAAGAAGCCGCGTCCGCAATTTGCAAAAGCCACACCAAAGCCTGCTGAAGAAAAGCACATCGCAGCGCCTCAGCGCGAGATCAAAGCTTATCAGGGCGAGCGCCCGGGTGAACGCGCACCCGTCATCCTCGAAACAGAACCGTCCGACGATTATGCATTGCTCGACAGCGGTGATGGCCTCAAGCTTGAGCAATATGGTCCTTATCGCATTGTACGCCCGGAAGGTCAGGCGATCTGGCTCCCAAGCCTGCCGAAAAGCGAATGGGACAAGGCCGATGCCGTCTTTACCGGCAACACCGATGAAGAAGGCATGGGACGCTGGGCATTCCCGAAACTGCCGCTTGGTGAAACTCTGGGTGAAACATGGCCTATGCGGCATGACGGCATATCGTTTCATGGCCGCTTCACCTCGTTTCGCCATGTTGGCGTATTCCCGGAACAGGCCGCGCACTGGTCCTATATGGACAATCTGATCCGCGATGCCGCCAAGTCGGGCCGCACGGTGAAAGTGCTCAATCTGTTTGGTTATACCGGCGTTGCATCGCTCGTTGCAGCACGCGCAGGTGCCGAAGTCACCCATGTTGACGCTTCCAAAAAGGCGATCGTCTGGGCACGCGAAAATCAGGAGATGGCCGATCTTTCCGACAAGCCGATCCGCTGGATCTGCGAAGATGCTATGAAGTTTGTGCAGCGCGAAGAACGCCGCGGCAGCTTCTACGACATCATCCTGCTTGATCCGCCAGCCTATGGTCGTGGTCCGAACGGCGAAGTCTGGCAGTTGTTCGAACATCTGCCTGCAATGGTCGATACCTGTCGTTCCATTCTCACGCCAAACGCGCTGGCCGTCATTCTGACCGCCTATTCGATCCGCGCTTCCTTCTTCGCCATTCACGAGCTGGTGCGCGACCGTTTCACAGGTCTTGGCGGCACAGTCGAATCGGGCGAACTTATTCTTCGCGAACGTGCGAGCCAACGCGCACTTTCCACATCCATGTTCAGCCGCTGGGTAGCAAAATGAGCCGAAACGACGATTTCTCCAGAAGCGGCAATAATCAGACCGGATCACGCGTGGGCCAGGTGAAGGAAGTCACCAGCCTCACAAATCCGATTGTCAAAGACCTGCGCTCGCTGGCGCTGAAAAAATTCCGCGATCAGCAAGGTGTATTTCTTGCAGAAGGCCTGAAGCTTGTCATCGATGCCTTTGAACAGGATTGGCGCATCAAGACACTGGTATTTGCCAAATCCGGCAAAGGCAACAAGATGGTCGAGCAGGTTGCAGCACGCACTTTCGCCAAGGGCGGACTGGTGCTGGAAGTGACCGAAAAGATCATGGCTGCGATCACCCGCCGCGATAATCCGCAGATGGTGGTCGGCGTTTTCGAGCAGCAATATCAGCAGCTTGCAAACCTCAAGCCAAAAGGCAACGATGTTTACATAGCGCTTGATCGTGTGCGTGATCCCGGCAATCTCGGCACTGTTATCCGCACCGCCGATGCAGTTGGTGCGAAGGGTATCATCCTGATTGGCGACACCACCGATCCTTATTCGCTGGAAACTGTGCGCGCCACCATGGGCTCGGTCTTCTCGATGCCGCTCTATAAGACAACGGAAACCGAGTTTCTGAACTGGCGCAAAGGCTTTTCGGGTCTTCTCGTTGGCACGCATCTCAAAGGCGCTGTCGATTATCGCACGATCCCTTACGCCAAAAAGCCGGTTATTCTGATGATGGGCAATGAGCAGCAGGGTCTGCCGGAAACGCTTGCTGAAAGCTGCGACAAGCTCGCACGCATCCCGCAGGCAGGCCGTGCAGATTCGCTTAATCTGGCGATTGCCACCGGTGTCATGCTTTATGAAATCCGCCGCGAGGCACTCACTCTCGATGAAAGGTCCAGCGGATGAAGCGTCATGCGGTTTTGTCGTCGTTTCTCGTTGTCATTATCGCAGTCCTGATCGATCAGGGCGTTAAATATCTGGTCGAAACCCGCATGGGCTACGGGCAGCAGATTGATCTGTTGCCCTTCCTGGCACTCTTCCGCACGCATAATGAAGGCATCGCTTTTTCGATGTTGGCATGGCTGCACGATTGGGGACTGGTCGCAATCACCGCTGCCGTCATTCTTTTCGTGCTGTACCTCTGGTGGACCAATCCGGCCAATCGCGTTTTCGCCCGCTATGGTTTTGCACTTGTCGTGGGTGGCGCTATCGGCAATCTGATTGATCGCGTGATGCATGGCTATGTGGTCGATTATATCCTTTTCCACCTGCCGACATGGTCGTTTGCGGTCTTCAATCTCGCCGACACGTTCATCACCATCGGAGCGGCGCTAATCATTCTGGAAGAGTTTCTTGGCTGGCGGCGCGAGAAGAAGGCGGCGCGCTAAATCGCCAATCATTATTGGGATGCGCGTCGAAGCCGTCCCTATTTCCTGCTCGCCGATAGGCGGCTTGAACAGTTTCGGCCTTTCGCATAATTTGTAGCCGAGAATTTAAAAGCGATTTTAAGGGGATAAGGTTCGACAGCCTGAATTGACACATTGGTGACACGGTTCTGTCATCGTCGCGTAGCACTGAATCTGTACTGCTTCGGTTAGAATGGACGTCATGTCCACGCAACCAGGCCGTGGAAAAAGCGGAAACGGTTAGCATTTGCTGAAATACCAGCAAGCACACCGTTCAGGATTGCGTGAACAACAGGATCAGGAGCGAATCATCATGTCAGTACTGCTTGGAATGGACCAGCAAATCATTGATGATACGATCATGTCGGGCATAGAAGCACAACCATCGCTTTTCGCATCTGGAAGCGACCCTATCATTCTGGGACGCATCGGATCGCTGGAAGTAAGACTAGCAAACTCCCGCGACGCAATCGAAGCGGCGCAGGAATTGCGCTTTCGCGTCTTCTTCGAAGAAATGGGCGCCCGCAAGGAAACCATCGAAGAAGTTGAATTAAGAGACGCCGACCGTTTCGACGCCATCTGCGACCATCTTCTTGTTTATGATACCGCATTGCCCGTGCCTGAACATCAGCAGATCGTCGGCACCTATCGCTTGATGCGTAGTGATCAGGCCGAAAAGGCACTCGGTTTCTATTCAGCAGACGAATATGATGTGCAGCGTCTCGCACTTTCACGCCCAAACCTCAGACTTCTTGAGCTTGGCCGTTCCTGTGTGAAGGCTGAATATCGCTCCAAGCGCACGGTCGAGCTGTTGTGGCAGGGTGCATGGGCTTATTGCCGTCGTCATTCGATTGACGTGATGTTTGGCTGTGCATCGTTCCATGGTGCTGTGCCAGCCGCACATGCGCTGGGACTGTCGTTCCTGCATCAGAACTGCCGTGCAACGCCTGACTGGGATGTGCGCGCGCTGCCACATCGCTATCAGCCTATGGATTTGATGCCGAAGGAAGCGATCAACACCAAGGTTGCGTTGTTCTCAATGCCGCCACTGGTGAAGGGTTACTTGCGTCTTGGTGCCATGATTGGTGATGGCGCAGTGATCGATGAAGCTTTCGGCACGACCGATGTTTTCATCATCCTGCCGATTGAGCGCATTTCCAGCCGCTACATTACGTATTACGGCGCGGACGCTAACAGGTTTGTATAAAAGAAAAGGCGAAGCTCAGCTTCGCCTTTTCTAATTTCACGCCCTGCCAGCCAATTCCTTCAGCTTATAAACCAGTTCAAGCGCTTCACGCGGCGTCAGCTCATCGGGGCTGATCGCTGCCACAGCCTTTGCCAATTCGCTATCCTTTGCGGCAGCCTGTGGCTTGGGCTTTTCCTGTTGCAACACAACGGAGAACAACGGCAAATCATCAATCAACTTGTCGGCCTTACCAGATGTTTCACCGGCTTCCAGCTGATGCAGCACATCGCGCGCGCGATTAACGACAGCTTCCGGTAGACCTGCAAGGCGCGCAACCTGCACGCCATATGAGCGATCAGCCGCACCCTTTGCCACTTCATGCAGGAAGACGACATCATTGTCCCATTCCTTGACCCGCATGGTGACGTTGAACAGCCGATCGAGCTTTTCAGAGAGTGCCGTCATTTCATGGAAGTGGGTCGCAAAGAGTGCGCGACAGCGGTTCTTCTCATGCAGATATTCCACTGCCGCCCAGGCAATCGAAAGCCCGTCAAAGGTTGCCGTGCCACGACCAATTTCATCGAGAATGACCAGCGAACGCTCACCCGCCTGATTAAGAATGGCGGCAGTTTCAACCATTTCCACCATGAAGGTCGAACGGCCCCGAGCCAGATCGTCCGACGCACCAACGCGGCTGAACAGCCTGTCCACAACGCCGATTTGTGCGGAACCTGCAGGCACAAACGAACCTATCTGCGCCATGATCGCGATCAGCGCATTTTGGCGCAAGAAGGTCGATTTACCGCCCATATTCGGGCCAGTCAGCAACCAGATCGCACCATTTCCACCGTCCTTTTGCGGTGAAAGATCACAATCATTGGCCACAAACGGATTGGCCGCCTGCCGACGCAATGCCTGCTCAACCACCGGATGACGACCAGCGACGATGTTGAAAGACAGGCTGTCATCAACCAGCGGACGGCAGTAGCCCTGCTCTTCGGCAAGAACTGCCAGCGAAGCCGAAACGTCGAATACCGAAAGGGCTACGGCCGCCGCACGAATACTATCGGCATGGCTGACCGCTTCCGCAGTCAGTTCTTCAAAGATTGCCAGCTCAATGGAGAGCGCACGGTCGGCTGCATTGGCGATCTTGCTTTCCAGCTCTGCCAGTTCCGTGGTGGTGAAACGCATGGCATTGGCCATGGTCTGACGATGGATGAAGCGGCCCTTCGCTTCAACCGTATCGGTCATGGTGCCGGAATTATTGGCTGTGACTTCAATGAAATAACCAAGCACATTGTTGTGCTTGATTTTCAGCGTTTTAATGCCGGTTTCCTCGATGTAATCGGCCTGAAGCCCGGCAATGACACGGCGCGACTGATCACGCAGCGCGCGCATTTCATCAAGCTCGGTATTATAGCCCTGACGCACGAAGCCGCCGTCGCGCTTCAAAAGCGGCATTTCCTCGGCAAGTGCGCGGTCGATATGGGCAGCAAAGCTGACAGGCAAGGTCTCAATCGCTTCGCGTGCCTGAGCCAGCTCATCAGGCAGAAGTGCGCCTTCGAGAAGCGAGCCAATTCCGTTTGCGGCCTCAAAACCCCGCTGCAAGGCACCAAGATCACGCGGACCACCACGGCCCACAGCCAGACGCGACAAGGCACGCGGCATATCCGGCACGCCTTTAAGCTCCAGTCGAAGCCCTTCGCAAAGCGCTTGCTCGCTCAGAAACCACGAAACGGCATCAAGGCGCAGCGCAATCGCCTTGGGATCGGTCAAGGGTGCCGTCAAACGTTCTGCCAGAAGCCGTGCACCGCCACCCGTTACCGTGCGGTCGATGGCCTTGAGCAGACTGCCTTCACGATTGCCCGACATAGTGCGAGCGAGTTCGAGGCTTGCGCGGGTGGCGGGATCGATGAAAATCGTACCGCCTTCCTGCTCCCGTTCAGGCCGCATCAACGGCGGACGCTCGGCAATCTGCGTCTTTTCGATATAGGCAATCGCACCGGAAATAGCGGAAAGCTCGGAACGGCTGAACTGTCCGAAACCATCCAGTGTCGCCACATTGAAATAGCGCTGGATACGGTTCTCAGCCGCCGCACTGTCAAACAGGGTTGCTGGCTGCGGAATGACAGACTTGCCGATCAGATCAAAAGTCGGACGCAGATCGGCATCGTGAAACGCCGTGTCAGCGACGACCAATTCGCGCGGATCAATGCGTGCAACATCGGCAAAGAGCCGGTCTTCAGTTGTTTCTGACACGCGGAACGTGCCTGTCGAAATATCAATCCATGCGAGCGCCAGCGCGCCGTCGCCTTTGGTGCGGCCAAGCGCCATCAGATAATTGGCTTCCGACGGATCGAGCAGCTTTTCTTCGGTGATTGTGCCGGGGGTTACAAGCCGGATCACATCACGGCGGACCACCGATTTGGAGCCACGCTTCTTGGCTTCCGCGGGGTCTTCGATCTGCTCGCAAACTGCAACGCGATAACCTTTGGCGATCAGCCTCTGCAGATAATCATCGGAGGCATGAACCGGCACACCGCACATCGGAATATCTTCGCCCAGATGCTTGCCACGCTTGGTGAGCGTGATGCCCAGCGCTCTGGAAGCTTCTACCGCATCGTCGAAGAACAGCTCGTAAAAGTCGCCCATACGATAGAAAAGCAGCGAATCAACATTCGCGGCTTTGATCTCAATATACTGTTCCATCATGGGCGTGAGGCGAACAGCGGTTTCCTGCGTGGTATTTTCCCCCGCTTCCAACTGTTTCTCTTCGACCTTCGCTTCCATGCTAAACCTTCATTTATTGCGATTTAAATCCATTTAAAGACATAATAATATCGATATCATGCTTTTTCGGATGAATATCTATTCCAAAATGCGCTGTTTACACTCCCACAGACTGACGCTATCGAATTCGTCCCGCAGAAGAAACCGGAGGGAACATGCCAGTCTCGACGCCGAAGGGCAACACGCCAGAACGCACACCCACAGCCAGTGAGAAGGAAGCGCTCGACTTTCACGCTCAGGGCCGCCCAGGCAAGCTGGAAATCAATCCCACCAAGCCAATGACCACACAGCGCGACCTGTCGCTGGCCTATTCGCCAGGCGTCGCCGTGCCGGTTAAGGCAATCGCAGAAAACCCTGCCACCGCCTATGATTATACGGCCAAGGGCAATCTGGTTGCGGTCATTTCCAACGGCACCGCCATTCTGGGTCTCGGCAATCTCGGCGCGCTGGCCTCCAAGCCTGTCATGGAAGGCAAGGCAGTCCTCTTCAAGCGGTTTGCGGACGTGGATTCCATCGATTTGGAAGTCGATACCACAAACATTGATGAATTCATCAATGCTGTGCGCTATCTCGGCCCATCCTTCGGCGGCATCAATCTCGAAGACATCAAGGCACCGGATTGCTTCATCATCGAACAGCGCTTGCGCGAAGTGATGGATATTCCGGTTTTCCACGATGACCAGCATGGCACGGCAATTATCGCCGCAGCCGGCATGATCAACGCGCTGCAACTGACCGGCCGCGACATCAAGAATACCAAGCTCGTCTGTAATGGCGCAGGCTCGGCGGGCATTGCCTGTATCGAACTGATCAAGGCTATCGGCTTCCCATCTGAAAATGTCACGCTCTGCGATACCAAGGGCGTCGTCTATCATGGCCGTGAAGAAGGCATGAACCAGTGGAAGTTGGCTCATGCCATCAAGACTTCCAAGCGCACGCTCGAAGACGCGATGAAAGATGCCGACATCTTCTTCGGCGTTTCGGCAAAGGGCGCGCTGACCAAGGAAATGGTGCGTTCGATGGCGCCAAATCCGATCATCTTTGCAATGGCCAATCCGGACCCGGAAGTCACGCCGGAAGATGTCGCCGAAGTACGCAGCGATGCAATCGTTGCAACCGGCCGTTCGGACTATCCGAACCAGGTCAACAACGTTCTCGGCTTCCCGTATATTTTCCGTGGCGCACTCGATGTTCGTGCCACGACGATCAATGACGAGATGAAGATTGCAGCCGTCTATGCAATCGCGGAACTGGCACGCGAAGACGTGCCGGATGATGTGGTTGCCGCCTATCAGGGCAGCCGCCCGCGTTTTGGTCCGCAATATATCATTCCGGTGCCGTTCGATCCGCGCCTCCTGGCAACCGTTTCGGCAGCTGTTGCAAAAGCTGCAATTGAAACCGGTGTTGCCGGACGTGTGATTGAAGACATTGAGGGCTACAAGCAGGAACTGCTCGCCCGTCGCGATCCGATTGCCTCCACACTGCGCGGCATCTATGAGCGCGTGCGTCGTCAGCCAAAGCGCATCGTCTTTGCCGAAGGCGAAGAAGAACAGGTCATGCGCGCCGCTGTCTCCTACGTCAATCAGGGTCTTGGCACTGCCATTCTGGTTGGCCGCGAAGAGCGTGTTGCAGAAACCGCCAAGGAAGCCGGCCTCGATCTTAACCGTCCGGGCATTGAAGTTATCAATGCGCGTCTGTCGAGCCGCAACTCGGCCTATGCCGACTACCTCTATGAGAAGCTTCAGCGCAAAGGCTATCTGACGCGCGATTGCCATCGCCTGATCAACAATGACCGCAATCATTTTGCGGCCTGCATGGTTGCCCTTGGCGACGCTGACGGCATGGTAACGGGGATCACCCGTAACTATGCGACCGGCCTAGAAGATGTGCGCCGCGTGATCGATTCGAAGCCGGGCCATCGTCTGGTTGGTGTTTCCATTGCGCTTTGCCGTGGCCGCACCGTGTTCATCGCCGATACAGCAGTCCATGAAAAGCCAACCGCCGAAGAACTTGCCGATATCGCTGTTGAAGCCGCTGGCATGGCACGCCGCATGGGCTATGTGCCGCGTGTTGCACTCACCGCATTTTCGACCTTCGGCCATATGGGCGGCGAAAGCGCAACGCGTATTCAGGAAGCCGTGCGCATTCTCAACACGCGTCACGTCGATTTCGAGTTTGACGGCGAAATGAGTGCTGACGTAGCGCTGAACCCGAAGCTGATGGAGCGTTATCCGTTCATCCGTCTGTCGGGCCCGGCCAATGTCATCGTTACGCCCGACAATCACTCGGCATCGATCGCAGCCAATATGCTTCAGGAGCTGGGCGGTGCAACGATCATCGGTCCGCTGCTGGTTGGCCTCGACAAGCCAGCACAGATTGTCAGCATTGGCGCAAAAGATACCGACATCGTCAATATGGCTGCTATTGCGGCTTACAACGCTGGCAACTGAAAAGACGCATGACAACGTGATAAAGGCCGGGCATTGCCCGGCCTTTTCTTTTCAATGTTCACCATATCTAAAACCGGCTATAGGATAGTTCCGTCAGTTCTCTCCCAACACTCCGGACATACAAGCCGCATGAGCGCACACGACCTGAAGCTCGAAGAAATCGTCAATCCAGAAACACTCCGTCGCAAGATCAACGAGCTCGCGGATTCAGCCGATGAAAGCTACACAAGCCTGCCTGTTCGCAAGGTGGTTTTGCATGCGTTGAAAGATGCGCTCGTGCGCGGTCGCGGCGTTGCGGAAAACATGCTTATGAAAGATGGCGGCGGCTCGCTTTGTGCGCGGCGCCTGTCTTATCTGATGGATACGCTGATCAGCGCATTGTTCGAATTCGCCAGCACCAAAGCCTATCCAGCGCTCAATCCATCCAAAGCCGAGAACATGGCAATCGTCGCTGTCGGTGGCTATGGTCGCGGCGGACTGGCCCCGGGTTCAGATATCGATCTGCTGTTTCTGCTGCCCTATAAGCAGACGCCATGGGGTGAGCAGGTCGCCGAATATATGCTCTACATGCTCTGGGATATGGGGCTGAAAGTGGGCCATTCCACCCGCAATATCGACGAATGCATTCGTCTTTCGCGTGAAGATATGACAATCCGCACCGCCATTCTGGATGCGCGTTTTATCATCGGCAATCGCGATCTGTTCAGCTCTCTCGTCACACGTTTTGACGAAGAAGTGGTCAAGGATACAGGGCCTGAATTCATTCAGGCCAAACTTGCCGAGCGTGACAATCGCCACAAGAAGGCGGGCGAAACTCGCTATCTGGTTGAGCCAAACGTCAAGGAAGGCAAAGGCGGCCAGCGCGATCTGCATACGCTGTTCTGGATTGCCAAATATTTTTATCGCGTCAAAAGCAAGGAAGAGCTGATCAAGCTCGGCGTTCTGTCTCGTGCAGAACTCAAGCTTTTCAACAAGGCCGAAGATTTTCTCTGGGCCGTGCGCTGCCATATGCATTTTGCAACGCTGAAGGCAGAAGAGCGCCTTTCCTTCGACATTCAGCCGGAAATTGCACAGCGTCTGGGTTATACGGCGCATCCCGGCCAGAACTATGTCGAACGCTTCATGAAGCACTACTTCCTCGTCGCCAAGGACGTCGGCGATCTGACGCGCATTCTCTGTGCGGCGCTGGAAGAGGAACAGGCAAAGCATGTGCCGGGTTTCAACCGCATCTTCCTCACCTTCTCGCGCCGCAAGCGCAAGCTTGCCGGAAGTAATGATTTCGTTTCCGAAAACCATCGCATCAACATTGCCGATGCAGATGTGTTCAAACGCGATCCGGTCAATATCATCCGCATCTTCCACCTTGCCGACAAGCTCGGGCTGGAATTTCATCCCGATGCCATGCAGCAGCTCACCCGCTCGCTGAAGCTCATCAATTCGGAACTGCGCGAGAACCCGGAAGCCAACAGGCTGTTTCTGGAAGTGCTGACCTCGCCCCGCAATCCGGAACTCATTTTACGCCGCATGAATGAATCCGGCGTGCTCGGTAAATTCATCCCGGATTTCGGCAAAATCGTCGCCATGATGCAGTTCAACATGTATCATCACTACACGGTGGATGAGCATCTGCTGCGTTGCATTGCCGTGCTTTCCGAGATTGAGCATGGTGAACTGGAAAACGAGCACCCGCTTTCAAACCATCTGATCACCACCATCAAACGTGATCGCAATTTGCTTTATGTGGCGATGCTTTTGCACGATATCGCCAAGGGGCGGCCCGAAGATCATTCGGTTGCCGGTGCACGCATTGCCAAAAAACTTTGCCCGCGTTTCGGCCTTTCGCCGTCGGAAACCGAAACCGTCGAATGGCTGGTGCGCGAACACCTGACCATGAGCATGGTTGCACAGTCACGCGATCTCAACGACCGCAAAACCATCGTCGATTTCGCCGATACCGTGCAGACGATGGAGCGGCTGAAGCTTCTGCTGATCCTGACGGTCTGCGATATCAAGGGCGTCGGTCCCGGCGTGTGGAACGGCTGGAAAGGCCAGCTGCTGCGCACGCTTTTCTATGAAACCGAGCTGGTTCTCACAGGCGGCTTCTCCAAACTGCCACGCGCCGATCGCGACCGGCAGGCACGCGCAGCCCTTGCCGAAAAGCTTGCCGATTGGCCGGAAGCAGAACGCGAAGCCTATCTCGGCCTGCACTACACCAATTACTTCCTCACCGTCAGCCTTGACGATCAGGTGCGTCATGCACATTTCATCCGCGATGCCGACCAGAATGGCCGCGCGCTGGCGACGCTTGCAAAGCCGCATACATTTGAAGCAGTGACGGAAATCACCGTGCTTGCGCCCGATCATCCGCGCCTGTTGTCGATCATTACAGGCGCTTGTGCTGCGGCTGGCGGCAATATTGTCGATGCGCAGATTTTCACCACCGGCGACGGGCGTGCGCTCGATACGATCCTGATCAGCCGCGAATTCGACACAGATGAAGACGAACGCCGCCGTGCAGAACGCGTGGGCAAGGTGATCGAAGACGTGCTGTCGGGCAAAGCGCATCTGCCGGATGTACTTGCCAAGCGGACAAAGCCCAAGCGCGGTGCAAAGGCTTTCAAAGTCGAGCCGCGTGTCGAGATCAACAACGCTCTTTCCGACAAGTTTACGGTGATCGAAGTGGAAGGTCTTGACCGGCCTGGCCTTTTGTCTGAACTGACGGGCCTTATTTCTGACCTTTCGCTGGATATTGCTTCGGCGCATATCACCACCTTCGGCGAGAAGGTGATCGACAGTTTTTATGTTACCGATCTGGTAGGACACAAGATTTCAAATGCAACCCGACAGGGCAATATCAGGCGTAAGCTTCTTGCTGTGCTGGGTGGTGAAAACGGCGCCAAAACCAACGGTCGCGCAGCAGCATAGGTTTTTCAGTAAATGAGTTTGGTCAAAAAGTTCGCAACCGTTGCGTCTGGAACGCTGATGAGCCGCATTTTCGGCTTCACGCGCGAAATGTTCATGGCGGCGGCACTTGGCACCGGCCCGGTTGCCGATGCGTTCAATGCCGCTTTCCGTTTCCCGAACACGTTCCGCAGATTGTTTGCCGAAGGCGCGTTCAACGCAGCCTTCGTTCCACTTTTCGCCAAGGAAATTGAAAAGAACGGTATGGAAGGCGCTCGTCGCTTTTCTGAAGAGGTGTTTGGCGTTCTTTTCACTGTGCTGCTTTTCATCACCATCGCGATGGAACTCTCCATGCCGTTTATCGTGCGTACGGTCATTGCGCCGGGCTTTACCGACGATCCGGTGAAGTTCGACAATACGGTGCGGCTCGCGATCATCATGTTCCCCTATCTGGCCTGTATGTCGCTTGCGGCCATGATGGGCGGGATGCTGAATTCGCTGCATCGCTATTTTGCGGCAGCCATCGCACCGATCTTTCTCAACATCATCCTGATCGGCGTTCTGGCCTTTGCATGGTGGAAGGGTTATGACGCGCTGGCTGTTGGTTATGGGCTATCCTGGGGTGTGATGGCTGCGGGTCTTGTGCAACTGGCAATCGTCTGGATCGCCGTGCGCAATGCAGGCATCAAAATCGGCTTTCGCCGTCCGCGTCTTACCACCAATGTCAAGCGCTTGCTGATACTGGCGCTGCCTGCGGCGATCACCGGCGGCATCACGCAGATCAACCTGCTGATCAACACCAACATCGCATCGGGCATGGAGGGCGCGGTTTCCTCGCTCGTTTATGCCGACCGCATCTACCAGCTGCCACTTGGCGTCGTGGGTATTGCTGTTGCAACCGTGCTTCTGCCGGAATTGTCGCGCGCACTGCGCGGTGGGCATATGAAGGAAGCCTCAAACCTGCAAAACCGCTCGGTCGAGTTCACGCTGTTCCTCACGCTTCCTGCAGCAGCGGCCCTTCTGGTGATGTCGGAACCGATTGTGCGGCTTCTTTTTGAACGCGGTCAGTTCAGTGCCGAGTCAACACTCGTGGTTTCAAACATTCTGGCGATATATGGCATCGGCCTGCCAGCTTTCGTGCTGATCAAAGCCTTCATTCCGGGTTTCTTCGCGCGCGAAGACACCCGCACACCGATGATTTTCGCTGCAATTTCCGTGGTTGTGAATGTCTCATTGGCCATAACACTGTTTCAGCGCATGGGACCAAGCGGTATTGCAATTGCAGAAATCACCGCTGGCTGGGTCAATGCAGCGTTGCTTTTTGCAACTCTTGTGAAGCGCGGTCATTGGGGCAACGATATTCCTTTGCTCACCCGTATTCCGCGTCTGCTGATTGCAGCCGGTGTCATGGCCATCGGCATTCATTTTGCTATCGGCTATTTTGCTCACGAGCTTTCATCGGCATCGTCCTTTGGCGTGCGTGCTGGAACCGTCACGGCCATGGTTGTGGCAGCAATGGTCGTCTATTTCGGGCTGGCTTTTGGTCTGGGTGGTGCAAATACCGGCATGATCCGCCGCAACATCAAGCGTGGCGCTGTGAAGAAAGAGCCTGAGAGCGAAGTATAATTCACTCTTGAAAGGCCGCTATGCCTCTGCGAAAAGACGTCCATTAAAAACACCTTCGCTCTCCACCGGCGAAGGCCAACATCAGGATTACATCATGAGCACGTTCAAACCGCTTGTCTTCTCCGGCGTTCAACCGACCGGAAACCTTCACCTTGGTAATTATCTTGGTGCCATCAAGCGGTGGGTAGAGGTTCAGGAGACGCAGGAATGCATCTACTGTGTGGTAGACATGCATGCCTTGACCGTCTCGCCCGATCCAGCCGAGTTGATCCAGTCAACCCGTGAAGTGACGGCCGCCTTCCTCTCCTCCGGTATCGACCCTAAGCGAAGCATCGTCTTCAACCAGAGCCGCGTGATGCAGCACGCCGAACTGGCATGGGTGTTCAACTGTGTGGCGCGCATCGGTTGGATGAGCCGCATGACGCAGTTCAAGGACAAGGCTGGCAAGGACCGTGAAAATGCGTCGCTTGGTCTCTTCGCTTATCCAAGCCTGATGGCTGCCGACATTCTGCTTTATCGCGCAACCCATGTGCCTGTTGGCGAAGACCAGAAGCAGCATCTGGAACTCACCCGCGACATCGCGCAGAAGTTCAACAACGACTATTCCGACCGCATTGCTTCACTCGGCATCGGTGTGGACATGCAGGTTGGTGACGAACAGGTTTCAGGCTTCTTCCCGCTGACCGAACCGATGATTTCGGGTCCGGCCATGCGCATCATGTCGCTGCGTGACGGCACCAAGAAAATGTCAAAATCCGACCCGTCGGATCTGTCGCGCATCAACCTGATTGATGATGAAGAAACCATCAACAAGAAGATCCGTAAGGCCAAGACCGATTCCGACGGTCTGCCTTCGGAACTGGATGGTCTGAGCGGTCGCCCGGAAGCAGATAACCTCGTCGGCATCTATGCAGCGCTTTCATCGAAATCGAAGCAGGATATTCTGGGCGAATTTGGTGGGCGTCAGTTCTCCGAATTCAAGGCAGCACTTGCCGATCTGGCCGTTGCGAAACTATCGCCAATCACCCATGAAATGCGTCGTCTGGTGGCTGATCCAGCCTATATCGACAGCGTTCTGAAAGATGGCGGAGAACGTGCGAGCGTGATTGCTGAAGCAAACATGCGCAATGTTCGGGACATCATCGGCTGGCTGCAGAACTGATAATAACCGCTTGTAATATTCTGGCGCTGCCTGCTTGCGGGCGGCGCCTTGCAATGCCACATTATCGCCATGGTATCAAAACGACTTAGCCGGGAAGCCGGCCACCGCCGCAAGTTTCTTGCCGTGATTGACGAGACGCCCGAATGCGGGCGTGCCGTTGCCTATGCTGCGCGCCGCGCGAAAAACTCAAACGGCGCGCTTGTCATGCTTTTCGTCATCGACAATTCAGATTTTCAGCAAATCCTGGGCGTGGGTGAAATCATGCGCGCCGAAGCTGAAGAGCGCGCGCGTTCGACGCTGGAAAAATTTGCCGCCAAAGTGCGCGAAGAACAGGGCATCGAGCCTGAGCTGATCATCCGTGAAGGTCGCATCTCCGACGAGCTGCCGAACCTCATCGAAGAAGATCAGGACATTGCAATTCTGGTGCTGGCCGCAGGATCAGGTAACGAAGGCCCCGGCCCTCTCGTGCAGTCTCTGGCCAATCGCGCCCAATTCCAGATTCCCGTCACCGTCATTCCAGCTGGTCTTTCGGATGAAGACATTGATGCGGTGACATAATCACCCTATATTGATCGTAACGCGCATGCGCCCTTTGAGATGAGGCTTGCCTTAATGCGCATCCATGCTTACGAAAAGCTTCTGATATTGAAAGCGGAGAACTGATATGTTCATCCAGACCGAGACGACGCCAAACCCGGCGACCCTGAAGTTTCTGCCCGGCAAGGTCGTGATGCCTGAAGGCACAGCGGATTTCCGCGATGCGGCAAGTGCTGGCAATACATCGCAGCTTGCTGCCAAGCTCTTTGCAGTTCCTGGCGTGACCGGCGTTTTCTTCGGCTATGATTTCATCACCGTTACCAAGGAAGATGGCGAGTGGCAGCACTTGAAGCCGGCAATCCTCGGCACGATCATGGAACATTTCATGTCCGGTGCGCCAGCAATGACTGGCAACGCTGCCGTCAATGCCGGTGACGATCATGGCGAAGAAGAATTCTTCGATGAAGCCGATGTCGAGATCGTTGAAACCATCAAGGAACTGATCGAAACCCGCGTGCGCCCTGCAGTTGCTCAGGACGGTGGCGACATCACCTTCCGCGGTTTTGAAAACGGCACCGTGTTCCTGCACATGAAAGGCGCCTGCTCGGGCTGCCCTTCGTCGACAGCGACACTCAAGCACGGCATCCAGAATCTTCTGCGCCATTTCGTGCCGGAAGTTCAGCAGGTCGAGCAAATCTAAGCTGTTATAATTCCTAACAAAAAGGCCGCTTTTCAGCGGCCTTTTTGTTTGTGGAGTTTTGGTTAAGCCCGAGTGGCGATTGAACTTTTTCAAGGCGTGATGCGTCAGCATCTTCGCGCCTTGGTATTACTGCCTCACGATAACCTTTGCGCCCTGCTCTGCGCGCTCATAAAGATCGATGATGTCCTGATTCATCATGCGAACGCAGCCTGAAGACATGGCTTTACCGATCGACCACCATTCTGGCGTGCCATGGATGCGGTAGCCGGTATCGCCGCCCTTGTTGAAGAGATAAAGCGCGCGCGCACCAAGCGGGTTTCTAAGGCCCGGTTCCATACCATTGCGGTATTTTGCCAGTTCAGGCTGGCGCTTGATCATAGCCGATGGAGGGGTCCAGGTTGGCCATTCGCGTTTCATGGCAACACGCGCCGTTCCCGACCAGCCGAAGCCTTCACGGCCCACACCAATGCCATAACGCATGGCCTTGCCGTCTGGCTGCACCAGATAAAGGAACTTCTCGCGCGTCTCGACAATGATCGTGCCCGGAGCTTCATCGGTCTGATACTTCACGATCTGGCGGCGATATTGCTGTGGGATCTTTTCGTTCGGGATGGCTGGAATAGTATAGCCAGCATCACTGATCGACGAATAGGACGCAGTATAAAAAGTGCCACCCACCGTGGAGCAGCCCGCAAGTGCACCACCAAGAAGAAGTGCTGCGGCCAGCTTCAAAACACGAGACTTCATGAATTTCCCCCAGATTGAGATTTTCCATCATCAGGAGCGAATCGCTCATTCATGTGCAAAGTTGCGTCAGTATTGTTAACCAGCCGTTAACCGTAAATTGAAAAATCCTGTTTTAGCCATTTTCTTGCCATCTTTTCCAAATTTTCGCCACTCGAATGCCGCCGGAAATCAGCGTTCTTCGATTGCTCAACGCGATTTGAGGGCGCAAAATGCGTAAATGCCGATCGTGATTCCCAACAAAACACACCCACTTTCTGACGGACGACAATCCGAAAACGCGATGCTCGTGCGTCGTGGTGTTCAGCGTCTATTCCTGGAAATGGGGCTGGCGACTTTGCCGGAGCTGCCATTGGCATCTGGTCGGCGCGCCGATCTGATCGCCGTCAGCCGCAAGAGCGAAATCTGGATCGTGGAGATCAAATCTTCAATCGAAGACTGGAAGGCTGATCGGAAATGGCCAGACTATCGCGCGTTTTGCGATCGGCTGTTTTTTGCAACGCATCCATCCGTGCCACGCGAAATCTTTCCGGAAGATTGCGGCTTCATTTTATCGGATGGTTATGGCGCGGAAATTCTGCGCGATGCACCAGAACACAAGCTCTCAGGCGCTACACGCAAAGCGCTGATGCTGCGTTTTGCAAGAGCAGGTGCTGCTCGTCTGACGATTGCGGAGCTTGCAGGTCTCGATGTACCCGAGACCGATATAGATTAAAGCCTAAAATGCTTGTGAGGCTTGGTTTTAGCGCGGCGCGCGCTTGGCCAGAATGCGCTGCAAAGTACGGCGATGCATGTTGAGACGACGCGCCGTTTCGGAAACATTGCGCTCGCACATCTCGTAAACGCGCTGAATATGCTCCCAGCGAACACGATCAGCGGACATCGGATTTTCCGGCGGTGCAACCTTTTCGCCCGGACGACGGGTCAGAGCCGCAAAAACCTCATCAGCATCAGCTGGCTTGGAAAGATAATCAATCGCGCCAAGCTTCACAGCATTCACCGCGGTAGCGATGTTGCCATAGCCGGTGAGCACAATCGCACGCGTATCGGTGCGGCGGGTGCGGATGGCTTCAATGACGTCGAGGCCATTTCCATCGCCAAGGCGCATATCGACAACGGCATAAGCGGGTGCGGAAGCTTTTGCGGCAGCGATGCCTTCCTCGACTGATTCAGCCGTGGTCACTTGAAAGCCCCTTCCTTCCATTGCGCGTGCAAGGCGCTGCAAGAACGGCTTATCGTCATCAACCAGAAGGAGGGTCGGATCGTTGCCTATGGCTTCGGTGTCTTCCTGCTTCAAGTCGTCCATCGGGATTCTTCCTGCCTGTATTTTTGTTTCCTTATTGATATCCCTGCGGCAAAAAGTCAAATAGCCATTGAATTATTGAAGCAATCTCAGCAAAATTTAAATTGCAACAGAGCGTAAAGCATTGTGATTAAATGCAATTTCTAATCGCACGCACGAAAATTTGATGAAATTGAAGCGCCGTGCGTAAAGCGACAGCACTTCAACCCAAGATTAATTGTGCAATATATTCATCAGCTTACAATGAAAGCGGAACGAGGCCATGTGACTTTTACTTCTGCACCCTGCCCCGGATTCTTGCGATTTTTAAAGCTAATCTGCGCTCCAGAGCGTTCCAGCAGTGTTTTTGCGATAAAAAATCCCAACCCGAGACCACCGCCACCGTTATGTGCGCTGTCACGACTGGTCATATAGGGCTCACCGATTCGGTCCAGAATTTCTGGTTTGAACCCTTCACCGTCATCCTGAATGGTCACGCTGACGGTGTTTTCAGTCCAGCCCCAAGTGACGCTGACCTTATCGCGCGCAAAGTCGACAGCATTCTCCACCAGATTGCCGAGACCATAAAGAAGACCCGGATTGCGACGCACCACTGGCTCAGGCTTCGGACCTTCCTGCTTTTCCACTTCAAGCAAAATGCCGAAATCACGATGCGGCTCGATCACTTCCTCAATCAGCGATGAGAAAGGCAGCCTCGACATATGCTCTTCGTTTTCGGAAGAGAGGCTGGTGAGCCGCTGGAGGATTTCACGGCAGCGCGCAGCCTGCGATTGCAGCAGGGCAATATCTTCAGCAAGACCCGGATCGCTGTCCGGCTTTTTGGCGTAGGTACGCTGCATTTCCTTGACGACCAAAGTGATGGTGGCAAGGGGCGTACCGAGTTCGTGCGCGGCGGCGGCGGCCAGCCCATCAAGCGCGGTCAGGTGCTGCTCGCGTTGCAGGATGAGTTCGGTGGCAGCAAGGGCATCGCCCAGCTGGCGTGTTTCTTCCGCAATGCGATAGGCATAGACACCGGTAAAGCCCAGTGCAGCGATGATCGCGCACCAGATGCCTGAGACAAACAAAATCGGCAAATCGAGATGTTCGCCCGGATACCAAGGCAGAGGCCTGTAATAGAGCATCAACACGGAGGTGCTGAGCACAACCAGCAATGCGAGCGCCAGCGTATGGCGCACGGAAAGCGACGTTGCTGAAATGATGACTGGAGCAATCATCAGGATAACGAAGGGGTTCTGAACGCCACCCGTCAGATAAAGCAATCCTGCCAGTTGCAGAATATCAAACGCCAGCACGATACTTGCCGCAGTCGGGCTTAAGCGGTGATTGGTGGGGAAGCGAAATGCCAGATAGAGATTGAGCCATGCGGAACATGCAATCAGCGCAAAACAGATACCGACTGCAAAATTGAACTGCAGATAGAGCGCCACGAACATGACCGTCGCGGTTTGCCCAGCAATTGCCAGCCAGCGCAGACGCACCAACGTGGTCAGGCGCGGCTTTCGCGAAAGATTTGAAGCCCGATTGTCGAATTCTGCGTGCATGATCACCCCTATCCGCCCCTTATGCGGCAAGGCGCATATTCACGCAAGCAGAACTGTGTCATCCAGTCGCAGGCTTTGGCGTGCACTACACGCGACGCCCTATTATGTGGGGGATTTCCAAGTTTTCCCTCATGGGCAAAAACCTGCCAATCAGCAATTGTGTCGATTTTGTGAAGGAATTATAACAGGACTGTCTGCAAAGCGATGGAGGGCGCCGCGTGATTGTCTTCAGGGGGAAGATATCGTCCGGGCTTGGAAAACATTCCGAGCTCGTCATTCCTGGAAAACAACATCTGGATAATTCACCAAAGGACTGGCCGGATCACTTTGCATCCGGCTCGCTGAATGTGCAGATCATGGAATACCCATCCATTCTGCAAAGCCGTCGCAAGCAGCTAAAGGCGCTGGATCGCGGCCTCGTTCCACCGAGCATCACTATCCCGCAGCACGAAATTTTGAACAACAGTCTGCGCCGCAAATTCTTCAAGCCACGCCGCGGCATTGGCCAGGCATGGCGGGCGACGCTTTATGCGCATTCCCGTTCCATGAATGTATGGATTTTCCGGCGTATCGGATCGCATATGCACGACTGCATTGAGCTGATCTCGGACAAGCGCATCCGTGAAAATCTCAACATCCGCGATCAGGATGAGGTCCACGTCGTTCTGCATTCCTGATCGGCATCAGGTGCCGCGTGGCTTGGCCCTGCGGGTGGCTTCTGCATTGGCTGGGTCTTCCGGCCAGACATGGCGCGGATAGCGGCCACGCATATCGGAACGCACATCGGCCCATGAACCCTGCCAGAAGCCCGGCAGATCACGCGTGATCTGGATCGGGCGGTGGGCGGGGGAAAGCAATTCAAGCAAAAGCGGTACTTTGCCATTGGCAATGGCCGGATGAATGCCAAGGCCGAACAGCTCCTGCACGCGCACGGCGAGAACCGGCTCCTCCGTGTCATAGCGGATCGGGATATTCGAGCCGGTCGGAACTTCAAAATGCGTCGGCGCCAGTTGATCGACGAGGCGTTGCAGATCGAACGGCACAAGGCTCATAAGGCCGTTTTTCAACACATGTGCCGGGATGCGATCGAGCTGTGCTTCGCCTGTGAGGAAAGGCAGCAACCAGTCATCAAGACGCTCAATGAGATTGTCGTCATCCATCGAAGGCCACGGATCGCCGAGACCGCGATAAAGCCAACCTAAACGACGACGTAGAATTTCGGCCTCTTTGCCCCACGGCAGGACTTGCAGTCCGTGCTCACGCACGGCAGCGATCACGCCTTCATCGGCACTCACGCCGGAAGGGGCGGCAAGCGGCTTTTCCGACAAGGCAATAGCGCCAATGCGAACGGCTTCACGCGCACGTAGTGCGTTCTTTTCTGCATCATAGACGACCTGTCGTCCGCTTTCGATCTTCGTGCCGAGTGCAGCACGGATTTCAATTTCTGAAACTTCAGCCGCAGAAAGAACGCGTGCGCGACCTGCCTTGCCCAACATATCGGCCACCACCAGCCATTGCGCACGGCTGAGGCTGATAGCGGGATCGACCTCACCGCCACGGCCATTGGCCAGCAGGAACTGTCCGGTCTGGCCGCGTGCTTTGGCGATACGGTCTGGATAGGCGTCGATCAACATCCGGCCAACACTTGAACCTGCCGCCTCGCCTTTGTTAGGCACATTAGCAGCCAGACGTTTCGCCAGTCCTTTGGCGCGCTGGGCGCGATCAGAACGGTCATTGCGGAACCGCGACATGCGCGTGTCGAGGTCGGTTTCATTGCCGCCAAGGCCACGCTCGGTCAAAAGCATGGCGAGTTCCGCCGCCCGCAAAGCCTCGCCGCGTTTGCCCGCTTCCGCCACCATATGTGCAAGGCGTGCAGGGAGTGCCAGCGAGCGCATGGCCTCGCCGTCTGCGGTCAGACGTCCAGCCTCATCAAGCGCACCAAGCCGGCTAAGCAATGCTTTGGCTTCTTTGAGCGCCGGTAGCGGCGGCTTGTCGAGCAGCGAAAGCGTTGCCGGATCGGTCACGCCCCAAGCAGCCGCATCAAGCACGAGGCCGGAAAGATCTGCCTCCAGAATTTCTGGCGGAGAGAAAGCAGGGAGTGACGCCGTTTGCCCTTGATGCCAAAGGCGGATGGCGATGCCCGGTTCGGTACGACCAGCACGACCAGCGCGCTGATCAGCACTCGCACGCGAAGTACGCACGGTTTCAAGGCGGGTCAGGCCGGTGGCGGGTTCGTATTTTGGCAGGCGGGCAAGGCCAGAATCAATCACCACCCGAACGCCGTCGATTGTGATGGAGGTTTCGGCAATCGATGTCGCCAGCACTACCTTGCGATGTCCTGCGGGAGCTGGCTTGATTGCCGCATCCTGATCACGGCCTTCCATCGCGCCATAAAGCGGGGCCAGAATGATATTGGCAGGCAGAAACTTTTCCAGAGTTCCTGCCGTGCGTTCGATCTCGCCCTGACCGGGAAGAAAGGCAAGAATGCTGCCCGTTTCGTCGGCCAGCGCTTCGCGAATGGCTTTCACCATCGCATCTTCAATGCGTTCGTCAGGCTTTCGGTCGCGGTGGCGAATATCGACGGGAAAAGCCCGGCCTTCGCTCTCAATGATGGGTGCATCGCCCAAAAGTGACGCCACCCGCGCACCGTCAAGCGTTGCCGACATGACAAGGATTCTGAGATCCTCGCGCAAAGCGGCCTGCACATCGAGCGCCAGCGCCAGACCAAAATCGGCATCAAGGCTGCGTTCGTGAAACTCATCGAACAGAACCGCCGCTATGCCTTTTAGGTCCGGGTCATCAAGGATCATGCGTGCAAAAACGCCCTCAGTGACGACAAGGATTTTGGTCTTCGCCGAGACCTTGCTTTCAAGGCGCATACGATAGCCGACTGTTTCGCCCGGCTCTTCACCGAGCAACTGCGCCATGCGGCGCGCCGCTGCACGCGTTGCTAAGCGACGCGGTTCGAGCAGCACAATCATGCCGTCACCGCGCCAGCTTGCATTTAAAAAATGCAGTGGCACCAGCGTCGTCTTACCCGCGCCGGGAGGAGCAACCAAAACCGCGCTTGCATGGGTGGCAAATGCGACGTCAAGCTGCGGCAGAATGCGGGTGACGGGAAGATCGGGCAGACTCGTCAAATGAAATTCCGTATTATAAAGGCGTTGCTTTGGTGCTTATCACACAAGGAACGATGATGATCCATATCCGAAAATCTAAACCGGCGGATGCCCCCGCCCTCACCGCTATCTGGCGCGCAAGCGTGCTGGCAACACATGACTTTCTAAGCCACGAAGATTTCGCTGAAATCGAAAAACTGGTCGGTGAGCAATATCTGCCGAATGTGGAAGTCGATGTCATTGAGGATGACGGCAAGCCGGTCGGCTTCATGGGCATGACCGATAACAATATCGACAGCCTGTTTATTTCCCCCGACCAGCGCGGCAAGGGTATTGGCAAGCATATGATTGCGCACGCCAAAAAGCGGGGCACTCTGACCGTCGATGTGAATGAGCAGAACACGCAAGGCGTGGGCTTTTATCGCCATGTCGGTTTTGTTGAGACAGGTCGCTCGGAAACCGATGATCAGGGACGCCCCTATCCGCTGTTGCATCTCAAGCTTGAGGCTTAAAATCCGGGCCATGCCAATTGCGGAGAAAACCATTCTCGCAAAAGGCATTTCCGGAGCAATTGACATACTCCCCTATAGTATATAGGCTTCGTGAAAATCGGGAGATTCCATGCCGCATTCACCGGAAGACAAAAAGCGCGCTTTGACGCGCCTGCGCCGTATCAAAGGCCAGGCCGAAGGCTTGGAGCGCGCGGTGGAAGCAGGCACGGAATGTGCTGCACTCTTGCAGCAGATTGCGGCGTTGCGCGGGGCTGCCAATGGATTAATGGCGGAAGTGCTGGAAAGCCATTTTCGCGAGACATTCGGCCAGGCTCGTGAGACGATAGCGCGCGATGCTGTGGCAGATCCCGATGCAGAGATCGACGAAATCATGCGGATTTTGCGCACCTATCTGAAATAGGCGCATACCCGAACACTGAAATTGAAGGGAATATCGTCATGAAGTCACGCGCAGCCGTTGCCTGGGAGGCAAAAAAGCCGCTCACCATCGAAACCGTTGAAATTGGCGGTCCACGCGCTGGCGAAGTGCTGGTCGAAATCATGGCGACCGGCGTTTGCCACACCGATGCCTACACGCTTTCCGGCCTTGATTCAGAAGGCAAATTCCCGGCCATTCTCGGCCATGAAGGTGCGGGCATTGTGCGCGAAGTGGGCGCAGGTGTTACGTCGGTCAAGCCCGGTGATCATGTGATCCCGCTTTACACGCCGGAATGCCGCCAGTGCAAAACCTGCCTGTCGCAGCGTTCAAACCTCTGCACTTCGATCCGCTCAACACAGGGTCAGGGCCTGATGCCTGACAAAACCTCTCGCTTTTCGTGCGATGGCGGCGAAGTGTTCCATTATATGGGTTGCTCGACCTTCTCGAACTTCACCGTTCTGCCGGAAATCGCAGTCGCCAAGGTCCGCGAAGACGCACCTTTCGACAAGATCTGCTATGTCGGCTGCGGCGTAACCACCGGCATTGGCGCAGTTATTTACACGGCTAAGGTTCGTCCGGGCTCCAATGTTGTTGTGTTTGGTCTTGGCGGCATTGGCCTCAATGTCATTCAGGGCGCACGCATGGTTGGTGCCGACAAGATCATCGGCGTCGACATCAATCCATCCAAGGTGGAAATGGCGAAGAAATTCGGCATGACCGACTTCGTCAACCCGCGCGAAATCGGCAATGACAAGGTTGTGCAGGCCATTCAGGATCTGACTGATGGCGGCGCTGATTATTCATTCGATGCCACCGGCAACACCGATGTCATGCGTCAGGCGCTGGAATGCTGCCATCGCGGCTGGGGTGAATCGATCATCATTGGCGTCGCTGAAGCCGGCAAGGAAATCGCCACACGTCCATTCCAGCTCGTCACCGGACGCGTCTGGAAGGGGACAGCCTTTGGCGGTGCGCGCGGTCGTACCGATGTGCCAAAAATCGTCGATTGGTACATGGAAGGCAAGATCGACATCGACAGCCTCATCACCCACACCATGCCGCTTGATGAAATCAACACGGCTTTCGATCTGATGCATGAAGGCAAGTCGATCCGCTCGGTGATTGTCTACTGATGAGTGAGAAGCTTTTTACCTCCCATTGGGATGAAATCGACAACCTGACCCCCCGCGCGCTTTATGCGATGCTGAAGCTGCGCGTGGATGTTTTCGTGGTGGAGCAGAATTGCCCTTACCCCGAAATCGACGGCAAGGATTATGACGCATTTCACCTACGCATTCTCGATGGTGAAGAACTTGCAGCAAGTCTGCGGGTTCTACCACCAGAGAAGGATGGTAAGCCGGTGAAGATCGGTCGCGTTGTCGTGGCAGCGGATTATCGTGGTTACAAGCTTGGTCAGCGTCTCATGAAAGAGGCTGTCGCCTTTGCTCAGACACGCTTTCAAGGCACTGCCATTGAGCTTGGCGGACAGAGCCATTTGCAGAAATTCTATGGCTCGTTCGGCTTTGTCGCGATTTCGGAAGAATATCTCGAAGATGGCATTCCGCATGTCGATATGCGGCTGGCACCACAGGAAAGTGCGGCCTGATGTTTCTGCTGCGCCGCCATATGTCCTTTTATCTGGCAGCCATTGGTGGCGCTGCAACCTTCATTATCGCATGGCTTCTTAAAAGCTCGCTTGCCCCGGTCATCGGGGCAAACTGCTTCTTTGTGCTGTATCTCGTTCTGGCGCTTGCGGCTTTACCCAAACTCACCGCGCCCTATCTCAGAAAACATGCGGCAACGGCGGATGAGCCGATCTGGATCATCTTTCTGGTGACATTTGCCACCGTTGTTGTGGCTGTGGTGTCGCTGTTCATCCTGATAAACCAGCAACCCAAAGCCGACCTGTTTTCGCTCGTCATGACGCTTGCGGCTGTGCCCCTCGGCTGGTTTACAATCCACATGATGACGGCGATCCATTACGCACACATGTATTGGCAGCCACGCGAACCCGCAGGCGACGATTCAGCCCATGCCAGCAGATATAGAGGCGGCTTCAATTTTCCAGAAACACCACAGCCCTCCGGCTGGGATTTCGCCTATTACGCCTTCATCATCGGCATGACGGCACAGACGTCCGATACCAATGTCACGACCACCGCGATGCGAAAAGTAACGCTTCTGCACAGCGTCGTGTCATTCTTTTTCAATACGGTCCTTGTTGCAGCGACAGTGAATGTCGTGGTCGCACTCGGAAGCGGATAAAAATCAGGAACTCTCATGGAAACGATTTCGACTGCAAAATGCTTTGGTGGAACGCAGGGCGTCTATCGCCATAAGAGCGAGACCAACCAGTGCGATATGACCTTTGCCGTTTTCCTGCCACCACAGGCAAAAGATGGTCGTGTACCGGTACTCTGGTATCTTTCCGGCCTCACCTGCACTCATCAGAATGTGATGGATAAAGGCGAATATCGGCAAATGGCATCAGAATTAGGAATTGCCGTTATTTGCCCGGATACAAGCCCACGCGGTGATGACGTGCCGGATGAACCGGATAACTGGAAATTCGGCAAAGGTGCTGGCTTCTATGTCGATGCTACACAGGAACCATTTGCCAAAAACTATCAGATGTATAACTACATCACTAAGGAACTGACTGATCTGGTGACAGCTGAGTTTCCGCTTGATATGTCGCGTCAGGGCATCACCGGCCATTCGATGGGCGGACATGGCGCACTTACGATTGCGCTCAAAAATCCCGACCGCTTCAAATCGGCATCGGCTTTCGCACCGATTGTGCAGCCTTCAACAGCCGACTGGTCGAAGCCTGCACTGGAAAAATATCTGGGCACAGAAGAACGCGCATGGCGTGCCTATGATGCGACGCAGCTCATTGAAGACGGCTACCGCTTTCCAGAATTTCTGGTCGATCAGGGAGAAGCCGATGTGTTCCTTGAAGAAGGATTATGTCCTTGGTTGCTGGATGAGGCGTGCCATAAAGCTGGCATCCCGCTCACGCTCAATATGCGTGAAGGCTATGACCATTCCTATTTCTTCATCTCGACCTTCATGGATGACCATCTCAAATGGCATTCAGAACGCCTTGCTCAGTAAAAGCCCTACTCACTAAAAAATGGTGATGTGCGTTTGTGATTTAGCCAGTAGTCTGAGTTCACAGATAGCGCTATAACAGGAACGCCATGGCCAAGAAAAAGAAAGTTGTCACCGTCGGCGCTTTGCTGGTGAGCGGTGACAAAAAAGTTCTGATGGGACTGCGCTCACCATGGAAAAAGGCGTGGCCCAATCATTGGGACACGCCCGGTGGGCATGTCGAGCGTGGTGAAACACTTGAAGATGCGCTGGTGCGGGAAATGGGTGAAGAACTCGGCATTCGCCCGATCAAGTTTCGTGAGATCGGCGCAATCGATGAGAAAAAGCCTGATCTCTATGGCGATTCCATCTGCCATATTTTTCAGGTCACAGCGTGGGACGGTGGCGAGCCGCGCAATGTCTGCGATGAACATTCTGAGCTTGCATGGTACAGCCCCGAAGACCTTGAAAGCATCAGCAATCTGGCCGACCCCGAATATCCGCATCTTGCCCGGATCGCCATTGGTGCACCAACTAATTAGCGCCTGACAACCTTCATCGGCAGACCGCCCTGCGGCTGGGTGGTGAGTTTCTGCACAGGCCATGGCTTTGTGGTTTCCAACACGTCGAAGCGACGGCCATCAAGCAAGGTTGCAAGTGCAATCACCGCTTCCTGTAACGCGAAGCTCGCACCGATGCAGACACGCGGACCGGCACCAAATGGCAGATACTGGAAGCGGTCGAGCTTGTCGCGATTTTCGGGCCAGAAGCGTTCTGGCATGAAGGCATCCGGCTGATCCCAATAAAGCCTGTGACGATGAATCACCCAAGGCATGACCAGAACAGCCGTTCCCTTGGCAATTTTCAGATCGCCATAGGTATCATCCGTCGCGGCCTCGCGATTGATTGACGGTGCTGGCGGATAAAGCCGCATCGCCTCCTCAA
The DNA here is from genome assembly GCF_030268145.1 of Brucella sp. NBRC 12950. Classification (NCBI taxonomy): domain Bacteria; kingdom Pseudomonadati; phylum Pseudomonadota; class Alphaproteobacteria; order Hyphomicrobiales; family Brucellaceae; genus Brucella; species Brucella sp. NBRC 12950. The sequence continues at coordinate 14,208 of NZ_BSQC01000008.1, read as the reverse complement.
AAGCTGCACGCGTGAACGGCAGTTTTGCCAGCCATTCCTGCGGCGGCAGGTCATTGCCGCCATCAGCAAAGAACGCATCGATCTCAGCTTCAACACGCTCGCGTTCCTGCGGTGCCTTGGCAAGCAGATAGAGCGTCCAGCCGAGCGCACGGGCCGTTGTTTCATGCCCCGCACCGATGAAGGTGATGATGTTATCTTCAATCTCGGCACGGCTCAAACCATCCGGCCCTTCGGCGCGCAAAAGCAGGGTCAGGAAATCGTTGGGGACGTCTTCGCCCTTCTCCATCCGTTTCTTGCGCAGAGCAATCGTGTTTGACACCAGTTCGCGGAAGAAGCCGAGAGACTGGTTGCCGCGAAGGCGCGTGAAGCGCGGAAGCCATTCGGGCAAGCCAAGAAGATCAAATGGATCGACGCGACCCATGGTTTCAAAAAGCTTGTCGATCTGATGCGCAAAATCATTGGGATCACCGGCAATTTCGCCAGAGAACAGCGTTTCAGCCAGAATGTCATAGGTGAGCAGCGTCATGTCGTGGGCGACATCGGTGATGATGCCATTGGTCTTGTATCGCTCGACAAACTGCAGCGACCGGTTTCGCATGGCGCTCGCAAAGCCGCCGATATGACGAGGAGTGAAAACCGGCGCCATCGCCTTGCGTGAACGCTTCCAGACTTGGCCTTCAGCGGTCAGCAATCCATCACGCAAAATGGGGCGCAGCACGCGCTGACGAATGGCAGACATGGGATAATTGGCGGCATTATCGACCAACACATGACGGATAAGGCCCGGATCATTGGCAATGATGGTTTTAATGCCAAGCCAGCTTACAGAAACCCAGCGCTCGTTATAGGAAGGCTCGCCCCACAATTCGAGCGGGTTCTTGTAAACCACACGCATCATCTCGAAGCGTCCAACCGGCTTTTCGCGCGGGCGCGGCGCAGGAGGCACAAAGGGTTGAGCTGCATCTTTCATGGCAATTGTGGTTTCCATCAAGTGCTCCTTTTGATCGAGAACACCCCCGTCAAACAAGATATAGGCTTCAATTGTGGCGGTTCCAGAGATTGCACGCCACCCCAATTCTTCAACTGGTGCCAAAAGAGCTGAATCCCCGGTAAATTTGGCGCCAAAATTTGGAAAAATCGCCGTTAACGCCTATATTAAAGCCATGTTTGTCGTGTGATTCGACAGGGTTTTTATTGCTGCAATTGCGGCAGACTTTAAGGTTGCCTTCGCGGCGCATTTTCGAAAGATTTTCATGAGCGAGACACCAGAGATGAATTCCGCAGCCGCCGCCGAATATGGCGCGGATTCCATTCGTGTTCTGAAAGGCCTCGACGCAGTTCGCAAGCGTCCGGGCATGTATATCGGTGACACGGATGACGGCTCGGGCCTGCATCATATGGTCTACGAAGTCGTGGACAATGCCATCGACGAAGCGCTGGCCGGACATGCAACGCTTGTCACCGTTACGCTTAACGCCGACGGCTCCTGCACCGTGACCGATAATGGTCGTGGCATCCCGACCGACATCCACAAGGAAGAAGGCGTCTCGGCGGCTGAGGTCATCATGACCCAGCTCCATGCCGGCGGTAAGTTCGACCAGAACTCCTATAAGGTTTCCGGTGGTCTGCACGGCGTGGGCGTGTCGGTTGTGAACGCGTTGTCGATCTGGCTGAAGCTGAAGATCCGTCGCGCTGGCAAAATCCATGAAATGGCCTTCACGCACGGCGTGGCCGACGCTCCGCTGGTTATAACCGGCGATGCAGGCAGCGATACGGGCACAGAAGTCAGCTTCCTGCCTTCGCCTGAAACTTTCTCTATGGTCGAATTTGATTACGACACGCTGGAACGTCGCCTGCGCGAACTGGCGTTCCTGAATTCAGGCGTCCGCATCAAGCTTACAGACCGTCGCCATGCCGATATTCGCGAACAGGAACTCCACTATGATGGTGGTGTCGTTGAGTTCGTAAAATATATCGACCAGAGCAAGAAGTCGCTTCTGGAAACACCGATTTATATCAAGAGCGAAAAAGACGGTATGACCGTTGAAGTCGCGATGTGGTGGAACGATTCCTACCACGAAAAAGTGCTTTGCTTCACCAACAACATTCCACAGCGCGATGGTGGCACGCATCTGGCCGGTTTCCGTGGCGCGCTAACGCGTCAGGTGACGGGCTATGCCGATGCATCCGGCATGACCAAGAAGGAAAAGGTCAGCCTGACCGGCGATGATTGCCGCGAAGGTCTGACTGCTGTTCTCTCGGTCAAGGTTCCTGATCCAAAGTTCTCGTCGCAGACCAAGGACAAGCTGGTTTCCTCGGAAGTCCGCCCTGTCGTTGAAAGCCTCGTCAATGAAGCGCTTTCGACCTGGCTGGAAGAACATCCTGCTGGCGGCAAGACCATTGTCGAAAAGGTCATTCAGGCAGCCGCAGCCCGCGAAGCAGCCCGCAAGGCACGCGATATCACCCGCAAGAGCAATCTGAGCGTGACGTCGCTTCCCGGCAAGTTGGCTGACTGTCAGGAACGCGATCCGGCGAAATCAGAAATCTTCATCGTCGAGGGTGACTCTGCAGGTGGCTCGGCCAAAAGCGGTCGTTCGCGCCAGAACCAGGCTATTCTGCCGCTGCGCGGTAAGATCCTCAACGTGGAACGCGTCCGCTTTGACCGCATGATCTCATCCGATCAGGTCGGAACACTGATCACGGCTCTTGGCACGTCGATCGGCAAGGATGAGTCACACGGCTTCAATCCTGACAAGCTGCGCTACCATAAGATCATCATCATGACGGATGCTGACGTCGATGGCGCGCATATTCGTACGCTGCTGTTGACCTTCTTCTTCCGTCAGATGCCGGAACTGATTGAACGCGGCCATATCTATATCGCGCAGCCGCCGCTCTATAAGGTATCGCGCGGCAAGTCCTCGCAATACATCAAGAACGAAGCTGCTTTCGAAGACTTCCTTATCGAAACCGGTCTTGAAGAAGCTGCCCTTGAAATGGGCAGCGGTGAAGTGCGCGCCGGTCCTGACCTTCGGTCGGTCGTCGACGATGCACGCACGCTGCGTCAGCTTCTTTCCGGCCTTCATACGCGCTACGATCGTCGCGTTGTTGAACAGGCTGCGATTGCAGGCCTGCTCAACCCGAATGCGACCGCCAACGACGCTGCGTCGCAGGCTTCCGCCGATATCGTTGCCAAGCGTCTCGACATGATCTCGGAAGAAACCGAGCGTGGCTGGACCTCCCATGTGACGGAAGACGGCGGCTATCGCTTCGAGCGCATGGTGCGTGGCGTGAAGGACGTTGCCATACTCGACATGGCCCTGCTCGGCTCGGCCGATGCGCGCCAGATCGACCGTGTGGCATCGCGCCTGACGGAAGTTTTCGCTGAACCGCCGGTTCTGCGCCGCAAGGACAAGGTCGAAACGCTTTCCGGACCGATGGCGCTGCTTGATGCGATTTTCGCAACAGGCCGCAAGGGTCTGACGCTGCAGCGTTACAAAGGCTTGGGCGAAATGAACGCCGAACAGCTTTGGGAAACCACGCTCGATCCGAATGTGCGTTCGCTGCTGCAAGTTAAGGTCAATGACGCGACCGACGCGGATTCGCTGTTCTCACGTCTGATGGGTGATGAAGTGGAACCGCGCCGCGAGTTCATTCAGGAAAACGCACTGAGCGTCGCCAATCTGGACGTTTAGAGCATTTCCCGTTTTGATTGAGTCAATCGAAATGCTCTATCCATTTGTTTTTACGCGCGTCTTGTTCCGAAAACCGCTTCGCACTTTTCGGGATACGATCTAACAGAAAAGCCCCGGATTTCCGGGGCTTTTTCTTAAAGTATATAAAAGTGGCTGACCGCCATCCCCCCAGTCTGGTTATGACGTTCAACTCTGACAAACCACCACTGCAGGACAGACAACCCAGTGTCAGACATTCGTATCTTGTCCGCTCGTGCGATCATCGTGCCGTTTCAGCCAAGTGATGCGAGCGAAGTGTTTTCCTGTATCTCTCCCGAGATTACGCCGTTTATGTCGTGGGAGCCGCCATCAACTGCAGCTGACTTTGCAGAAATATGGCGGGCTTGGCTGCCCGCTATTGAGGAGCGCTCAGAGCTTCATCTGGTGGCGCGAGACCGAGCTAATGGCAGGTTTCTTGGAATCGTCGGCCTGCACGCGATGAAATCAGGCAAGCCGGAGCTTGGAATATGGCTCCGAAGCGAAGTTCATGGAAACGGATTTGGCCGGGAATTTGTTGGAGCAGTAGCCACATGGGCAAGCAAAAACGTCCCGGTCGAGTATTTCGAATATCCGGTTGCGGAAGAGAACCTTCCCAGCAGGCGGATTGCCGAGGCGCTTGGTGGACATATCGCTGAGCGGCGGGAAAATCCAAAGTATCGCTCGGTCGTTTATCACATACCACCGATCACATAAGAGAAAGGGCCGTAGTTGCTTGCAACCCGGCCCTTCCAAAGAATTTCTGACTAGTTGGCGCGTTTATTCGCCGCGACGTTTCTTGCTGAAGCCGCCGTCACCAAACTTCTTGCCGTCCTTCTTGAAACCATCTTTCTTGAAGTCGCCCTTCGGCTTCGACCAGCTGCCCTTTGCGCCGTCACGGGCATTATCACGGTTGCCATCGCGCGGACCATCACGGAAATCGCTCTTGAACTTGTCGCCGCGTGGCTTGAAGTTGCCCTTGCCTTCGCGTGGAGAAGCATCGCCACCAGCGCCTGCAACAGCGTTACGGATCACAAGACCCTTTTCGCCAGTGCCGCGTTCTTCGACCGAGCGGCGGAACTCATCAGCCTTGGCTGCTGTGATTTCGAAACGGGTTTCGTTGTCGAAAATCTTGATCGAACCGACATCACGCTTCGATACGTCACCTGCCTTGCAGATGAGCGGCAGAAGCCATTTTGGATCGGCGCGATGCTTGCGACCGGCGGAAACGGAGAACCACACGCCATCAAACGACGAATTACGATCAAAGCGTTCACCTGGTTCGCCACGTTCACGGCGATCACTGCGTTCAAAGCGGTCGCCGCGATCACCACGGTCAGAACGTTCGCGTGGCTTCTTGCCGCCAACCGGATGCACAGGTGCATCGGAAACTTCTTCTGCTGCCGGATAGGAAGCGACTTCGCGGTTCAAAAACGCAGCTGCGATCTGTTCCGGCGTGTAACGCTCGGTGAGAGCTTTCAGCAGATCCTGATATTCTTCTTCAACCGGCTGGCTGAAAACGTCTGCATTCAAAATGCGTTCATTGGTCTTCGCCTGAACAGCAGCGATGCTTGGTGCAGAAATGGTCTGCGCATCAAGCTTGGCCATATGCAGAAGACGTTCTGCAGTGCGGCGACGCGAGAACGGAACAACCAAAACACAGGTGCCCTTACGGCCTGCACGACCGGTACGGCCCGAACGATGCAGCATGGTTTCCGGGTTATTCGGAAGATCGGCATGGATAACCAGATCAAGGTTCGGCAGATCGATACCGCGTGCAGCAACGTCGGTAGCAACGCAAACACGGGCACGGCCATCACGCATTGCCTGCAATGCATTGTTGCGTTCTGCCTGGCTCAGTTCACCCGACAGCGCCACAACCGCAAAACCGCGATTGGAAAGGCGGCTTGCCATGTGCTTTACCGCTTCGCGGGTCGAGCAGAAGATGATCGAATTCTGTGAATCGTAATAGAGCAGCGCGTTGATGATCGCGTGGTCGCGCTCATGTGGCGGCACCGGCATAGCGACATAGTCGATGTCAGCGTGCTGGCTGGTTTCGCTCTGAACAGTCAGACGCAGAGCGTCATTCTGGAAGCGCTTGGCAAGCTGGGCAATTGGCTTAGGCACCGTTGCCGAGAACATCAATGTACGACGATCTTCCGGTGCTTCACCGAGAATAAATTCAAGGTCTTCACGGAAGCCCATGTCGAGCATTTCGTCCGCTTCATCGAGCACGACGACGCGCAGTTGCGACATATCAAGCGCATTGCGTGTGATATGGTCGCGAAGGCGACCTGGGGTGCCGACAACGATGTGCGATCCGCGTTCAAGCACACGGCGCTCAGAACGGATATCCATGCCACCAACGCAGGATGCGATGGTTGCGCCGGTGTCTGCATAAAGCCATTCCAGTTCGCGACGAACCTGCAATGCCAGTTCACGCGTAGGTGCAATAATCATGGCAAGAGGTGCTTCTGGACGGCTAAAGCGCAGTTCACCTTCGAGAAGCGTGTTGGCCATAGCAAGGCCAAACGCTACCGTCTTGCCCGATCCGGTCTGTGCGGAAACGAGAAGATCGGCATCCAGCGTTTCTGGAGCCAGAACGGCTTCCTGAACAGCAGTGAGTGTAGTGTAACCACGAGCGGCTAATGCTCCGGAAAGAGCCGGAGCGATTGTATCAGGCAGGGACATGAATAACTTTCACGAAAAAAGCTTCTCAAGCCGCATACCCAACGGTCGTGAACCTATCTGTCCACAACTCTCCTGACGACTAACGAAGCACCATAATTAGCGCTTACCTATAGGCTTGCGCCTCTCAGGTCAACAGGGTGAGACTCTAGAGCGCAATTCGATCCGATCAAACCGGAACGGCGCTCTAGTCTTTTTTGATGCGCATTTGACCCAAAAATCGTTTCACACTTTTGGAATGCGCGTTTAATGCGCCTCATCCCAGTTATGTGCAGCCCTTGCATCCACCTGTAATGGCACAGAAAGCGCCACTGCAGGCATGGCCGCATTTTCCATAACATGGCGCACGACAGGAATTGTCTTTTCGACCTCATCTTCCGGTACTTCAAAGATCAATTCATCGTGGACTTGCAACAGCATACGGGCTGCAAGCTTCTCATCTGCCAGTGCATTTTCCATACGGATCATGGCGCGGCGAATGACATCGGCAGCCGAACCCTGAATAGGTGCATTGATTGCCGCACGTTCATTGAAGGCGCGCACCTGCGGATTGGAAGCCCTAATATCAGGATAGTGCGCCCGACGGCCGAAAATCGTTTCGACATAGCCATGTTCGCGCGCGAAAGCCTTGGTCGCTTCCATATAGTCTTTGATGCCGGGGAAGCGTTCGAAATAGGTACGGATATATTGCCCTGCTTCTTCACGCGGAATGGAAAGCTGGTTGGCAAGACCAAAAGCCGAAATGCCGTAGATGATACCGAAATTGATCGCCTTGGCACGGCGGCGCACTTCGGACGGCATACCTTCAACCGGCACACCGAACATTTCAGAAGCGGTCATGGCATGAATATCAATGCCATCGGCAAAAGCTTGTTTCAGCTGCGGAATATCAGCGACATGTGCCAGCACTCGCAATTCGATCTGGCTGTAATCGGCAGAGATAAGCTTGTTGCCAGGTTCTGCAATAAAAGCCGTTCTGATCTTGCGGCCTTCGGCTGTACGAACCGGAATATTCTGCAGGTTCGGCTCAGACGAAGACAGGCGTCCAGTCGAGGTGGACGCCATTGCATAAGACGTATGCACGCGCTTTGTCTGCGGGTGAATATAACCCGGCAGCGCATCCGTGTAGGTGGATTTAAGCTTCGTCAGCTGGCGCCAGTCAACAATCTTGCGCGGCAAAGGCAGACCTTCAGCAGCCAGATCTTCCAGAACTTGCGCAGAGGTCGACCATTGACCGGTTTTCGTCTTGGATGCACCCGGCAAACCCATCTTGCCAAAAAGAATATCTCCAAGCTGCTTGGGCGATCCGATGTTGAATTTCTCACCGGCCAGCTCGTAGATTTCATCTTCAAAACGTGCGGCGGACTGCGCGAGATCACCCGACAAGCGCGAGAGAACCTGACGGTCAACCGAGATGCCGCGCTCTTCCATGCGGGCAAGCACATCGACCAACGGACGTTCAAGGCGCTCATAAACCGAGGCCAATCCTTCTGCGGCAAGACGCGGCTTCAACACCTGCCATAGACGCAGCGTGACATCAGCGTCTTCTGCAGCATAGGCTGTCGCACGATCAATATCGACCATATCAAAGGTAACAGCGCTTTTGCCGCTGCCCGCCACATCCTTATAAGCGATTGGCGTATGACCCAGCCAACGCTCGGACAACGGGTCCATGCCATGACCGCCGGTGCCCGCATCCAACACATAGGAAATCAGCATCGTATCATCAAAAGACACGGTGTTGATGCCGTGACGGCGCATGACCAGCCAATCATATTTCATGTTCTGTGCGATTTTGAGAACGGATTTGTCCTCAAGAACGGCCTTCAAAGCATTAAGCGCTGCGTCTAAAGGAATTTGCCCCTCGACCATGCCGCCACCAAGCAGATCACCTGCCCCGGATTTGTGCTGGAGCGGGATATAGGCAGCCCTGCCCGGAGCCAAAGCCAATGAGAAACCAATGAGTTCGGCCTGCATAGGATCAAGCGAATTGGTTTCTGTATCGAAAGCGACAAGGCCAGTCTCGACAGCCTCTGCGAGCCACTTATTCAGCGTCGGAAGATCGCCAATGCAGGTATAGGCCGTGGTGTCGATCTTCTGTGCAAGCGCCGTCGCTGCTCGGCTTTCAGCCAGTGCTTTCGGCGTGTAGCCACTTGCATCTTGCGTCTCAACCGCAGCGGGGGCGGAAGAGTTTTCAGACGGCTTGGCTTCTGATTTTGCCGGTACATCGACATCCGGACCATGTGCCTCAGAACCCCACTCGGTTTCGATATGGCACGGCTCGACAGCCGACGCATCCGTATCCGTTGCTTCAGCCACGCGACGGGTGAGTGTTGTAAACTCCATGGCTTTCAGGAAGCCAATGAGCTTCGGTCCGTTCTGTGGTTCAAGCACGAGACCACTGAGATCGACATCGAGCGGCACATCAGTCTTGAGCGTGACAAGCTCACGCGCAATCTTGGTTTGATCGGCAAAGGCGATGATGTTTTCGCGGCGTTTGTTCTGCTTGATCTCAGAAGCGCGTGCGAGCAGCGTATCAAGATCGCCAAACTCTTCCAGCAATTGCGCAGCGGTCTTTGGGCCGATGCCCGGAATGCCCGGAACATTATCGGTGCTGTCGCCAGTCAGCGATTGCAGGTCGATCATTTTTTCAGGCGGGACACCCCATTTTTCGATCACTTCCGGGATCGAAATCTGCTTGTCCTTCATGCTGTCATACATGGACACGCTCGGTGTGACGAGCTGCATGAGGTCTTTGTCGGACGAAATGATTGTAACATCGCCGCCTGCTTTCTCAGCAATACGGGCATAGGTCGCGATCAGATCGTCGGCCTCAAAACCTTCCTTTTCGATGCAAGGCAGATTGAAGGCACGCGTTGCCTGACGGATCAGGCCGAATTGCGGGATCAGGTCTTCCGGCGGCGCGGTGCGGTTGGCCTTATATTCGGGGTAGATTTCCTTGCGGAAGGTCTGCGACGAATAATCGAAAATGACCGCAAAATGCGTTGGCACCACACCGACATCGGTGCTGCGCGCATCCTTCAACAGCTTCCACAGCATGTTGCAGAAACCAGACACGGCCCCGACCGGCAAGCCGTCCGTCTTACGGGTCAGCGGTGGCAGGGCATGATAGGCGCGGAAAATATAGCCCGAGCCGTCAACGAGGAAGAGATGATCGCCTTTTTTCATGGCTTAGAATTAAAGGAAACCAAGCGTAATGAAAACCGGCCTTGTGTCAGGAGAAACAAGTGTCCACCGTTGGATTGCTGACAAGCCGGTTTTCTTGCACGACGCTATTCCAAATCTTCCTGAATGAAGGTGCCTGACACATGAATGTCTATCATCTCCAGCAGACCGGGACCGACATTCACATATTTGTGCGGAATATTGGCTCCGCCAAACATGACACTGCCTTCATCGGCCTCGAATTGCTCTTCGCCAACCGTAAATAGAGCCCGGCCTTTGCGGACGATAAAAATCTCATCATAGGGATGGCGATGCAGTCTTGGTCCTCGTCCTGCCTCTTCTGTCGCATAGAACATGACCGAAGCGCCTGCACCGAACACATTGCCTTCAAACTCGCCGTGCCACTTGCCCGGCGTCTTCTCCCAGTCCTTCTTGCTGAGCATCGTAATCTTGGTCATAAGTGCCTCCATCCTCACGCAATTTCCGATTAATACGGATAACGGATTACACACGACAAGGTAACGTTTATGTTACGAATTTGTAATCTTTAATGCCCTTGAATAGCCACAGTTGAAGGGCCAAATCTCACTCATCGACAGTACGTCGGTCGCCGGTTTTCTGACCCGTCCCCCGTTGGATACCGGTTGTTGGCTACAGCCTCATTCCCCTCTCCGGGCTGTAGCTTTTGAGTGTAGTGATATGGCCGTTGTGGTAACCCCCTCACCACAACGGCCAATTCATTTTCAGCTCTCAGTTTTGCGTTCAAATTGGGTTTCTTCTTCGGGTTGCTGGTTGTAGTGTGCGATCAGTTTTACGACTCGTCAGGAAGTATCCATGTCCGCGCAATCACTCGATAAAGTCCTCAATTATCTCGACACAAATCTCGACAAAAGCATCGATCATCTGTTCGATCTTCTGCGTATCAAGTCGATTTCGACCGATCCGGCTTACAAGGCCGATTGCCGTAAGGCTGCCGAATGGCTGGTCGAGGACCTCAAGTCCATTGGTTTTGATGCGAGTGTACGCGACACGCCGGGCCACCCGATGGTCGTTGCTCATCACGAAGGCGCTACGGCTGATGCGCCGCATGTGCTCTTTTACGGCCATTATGATGTGCAGCCGGTTGATCCGCTCAACCTTTGGGAAAACGATCCGTTTGAGCCAGCCATCAAAGATGTCGGCAATGGTCGCAAAATCCTGACCGGTCGTGGCACATCCGACGACAAAGGTCAGTTGATGACCTTTGTTGAAGCCTGCCGCGCCTATAAGGCCGTCAACGGCAACCTGCCTGTCAAAGTGACCTTGCTGTTTGAAGGCGAAGAAGAATCCGGTTCGCCTTCGCTCAAGCCGTTCCTTGACGCTCACAAAGAAGAGTTAAAGGCCGACGTGGCACTGGTCTGCGACACCGCCATGTGGAACGAAGAAACGCCAGCAATCAGCGTCGGCCTTCGCGGTCTGGTTGGCGAGGAAATCGTCATCAAAGCCGCTGACCGCGATCTGCATTCGGGCTTCTTTGGCGGCGCTGCTGCCAACCCGATCCATATTCTCGCAAAAATCCTTGCTGATCTGCATGATGAAAACGGCCGTGTCACGGTGCCTGGTTTCTATGAAGGCGTAGAAGAAACGCCATCGCAGATTTTGCAGTCATGGGAAAGCCTTGGCCGCACGGCTGAAAACTTCCTTGGCCCAATTGGTCTTTCTGTCCCTTCGGGCGAAAAAGGCCGCAGCGTTCTCGAACTGACCTGGGCGCGCCCAACTGCGGAAGTCAACGGCATCACCGGCGGCTATACCGGCGAAGGTTTCAAGACGGTCATCGCGGCAGAAGCTTCGGCCAAGGTTTCGTTCCGTCTCGTCCACAAGCAGGATCCGGTGAAAATCCGCGAAGCGTTCCGCGCTTTCGTGCAAGAACGTCTGCCAGCCGATTGCTCGGTCGAGTTCCACCCGCATGGTGGTTCGCCAGCCATTCAGCTGCCTTATGACTCGCCACTGGTTTCCAAAGCCAAGGATGCGCTTTCCGATGAATGGCCGAAGCCAGCAGTGCTGATCGCCATGGGCGGATCGATCCCGATTGTCGGTGACTTCGACAAGTTCCTCGGCATGGAATCCCTGCTCGTTGGCTTTGGTCTTGAAGATGACCGTATTCATTCGCCGAACGAAAAATATGAGCTGAATTCTTTCCATAAGGGCCAGCGCTCTTGGGCAAGAATTATGGCGGCTATCGCTGCCAAGTAAGACAGATGCTTATGGCGGCGAAAGCCGCCAAATAAGGAAGACCAAATGACCATCCGTTTTCACAAGCACGACCTGCCCAATCTAGATAATTATCAGGTTGATGCTGTTGCTATCGACACTGAAACGCTCGGTCTTAATCCGCATCGCGACAGACTTTGCGTGGTTCAGATTTCACCCGGTGACGGCACGGCAGACGTGATCCAGATTGAAGCTGGTCAGAAGAAGGCACCTAATCTGGTCAAGCTTCTGAAAGATCGCTCGATCACCAAGATCTTTCACTATGGACGCTTCGATCTGGCGGTATTGGCACATACGTTCGGCACCATGCCGCAGCCGGTTTTCTGCACAAAGATCGCGTCGAAACTGACACGCACCTATACGGATCGCCATGGTCTGAAAGAAATCTGCAACGAGCTTCTCGATGTTTCGATTTCCAAGCAGCAACAATCATCCGACTGGGCGGCGGAAGTGCTTTCGCAGGCTCAACTGGATTATGCAGCCTCTGACGTGCTTTATCTGCATCGATTAAAAGCCGTCTTTGAAAAGCGTCTGGAACGCGATGGGCGTGCAAAGCAGGCTGAAGCCTGTTTCAAATTCCTGCCAACGCGGGCCGAACTCGATCTGATGGGCTGGCCAGAGCAGGATATCTTCGCTCACTCATAAAGCATCAGATAGTGGCATGAGAGATAGCTTTCTCATGCCACTTTCTTTAACGCGCATCCTGCCCGAAAGCCGTTTCACACTTTTCGGGATGCGCTTGAGCCGCTGTTTTCTTCTGCCGGGCGTGATCAATATAAGCCCACGCCGGACGCCGGAACAGGAACTGACCGTAGCCAGTCCATTGAATGAGCCCATAAAGAATAACCGGGCCAATCACACCGCTTGCCGTTGTCAGCAGCGAAACGGTTCCCACATCAAGAAAGCCGATCTTCAGAAGAACAGTGCGCGCAATCGCCATGGGCAAGAAGAAGGCCAGATAAACGACAATTGAATGCGCTCCGAGCCAGCTCAATCCACGATGCAGCCAGTTTTGATCGGAAAGCAGGCTTAGAAGCGATGAAATCGAAATAATCGCCAGCGCTCCTATCAAGCCAAGCAGGAGCGAAACAATGGGAAGATCACTGACCGCTCCTCGCCCGTTCAAAAGATCACCAGCAGGTGTGATAAGCGATGCGAGACTTTGCGGCACAGGCATGAAGACCAGCTTATATTCTATGAGCGCCCAGATCAGCAGCCCAACTACGCCCACGAGGGGGCGCTGACGCAGCCAGTCGGCAATGCGAAAAATCCAAGGTGCGAAAGCATAGCCCGCAAAAAAATAGACAAATCGAGAGCAAAACTCGTCAATCATCACCCAGCCAGTGTGAATTGGTAAAATCTCCAAGACCGCCAGAATTGCAAATGTCACGCCGATAGGGACCCGCTTTAACAGACGCGTTGCGATGAAGAACACTGGCAGAATATAAATGAACCAAAGCGTTCCGAACGGCTCGATGAAAGCCATCAGATAGGCTTCGATGACGCCGGAAGCCCCCGCCTCACTCGCAATAGCTGGTGCCTTGAATGCAAACTGGATCGAGAGCCAAAGAACATAGAAATAAAGGAAATGCACGACCTTGCGGTCAAGATAGCGCATCCATGGTCTGTCGATGACGAGGCTCAGAAACAAACCGGATATCATGAAAAAGTCGGGCATTCTGAACGGCTTAGCGAATGCAACGACGTAATGCATCCAGCCCTGCTCCGCTGCAGCCTTTTCAACGCCCAGCGTTGAATGCATCATGACAACGAAGATGATGCATATGCCCTTGGCTATATCGACCCAATGGATCCGCTGCCCTGCACCCATAGCCCCACCCATTCTATTCTCTGCACCCTGGAATGCTGCAGCCGATAATCAGATATCACGACTTTAAACACAGTTGCGAAGCCGTAAGATTTTGATAACCTTAATACGCAGCTTTTCATAGCAATCACGTTTATGTGCGCAACTTTTGCGACAATTAAGCGACTGTGGCCTTCTTGCTACAGACTCTTGTGAGCAATGGCTTATATTAAATTCAACAGATTTTAGAACTCCCCGTTCTCCATTGGAGGTTTATTATGAAGCTCAAGTCTCTTCTTCTCGCATCAACTGTTGCTCTGCTTGCTGCAACTGGCGCAAAGGCAGCTGACGCTATCATCGCCGAAGAACCAGCTCCGGTTATCGTCGCTCCGACCTTTACCTGGAACGGTGCATATATTGGTGGCCAGATTGGTTATGGCTGGGGCAAGTCGCGCTTCGACACTGATGGCTTCGACCTCGGCAACGTCAAGCCAGATGGTTTCCTCGGCGGCCTGTATGCTGGCTACAACTTCGATCTGGGCAACAGTGTTGTTCTCGGTATCGACG